>CAZYXU010000022.1:0-36970 GCA_964650945.1 uncultured Verrucomicrobiota bacterium
CTTTATCGCCACCATGCATTATTCTTAAGAAACCAGGCCGTTTTTACACCAAATTTCGTCCCTATGGGATGACAGTGAATTGGATTTTGGAATCAACTCTGTGGGTAGCTGTTTTTTTGCGGTCTGCGCCGAGAAACAAGGCAATTCCAGCGCAATTGGCAGGGCTATTCCCGCCAGGAGCAGGATAAACGTACTTGTCATAACCATGGCATGATCCGGCAGAGCCGTACGGAGGGGCTGGCTCAGGCCTGCGACAGGACTCAGGACAAGGAGAGTTCGCCTTACCTCGTTTTATTTTCATCCCAACAATTTATTCGTTTGGTTTTTTTTGGCAAAATGCTATGAAGGGAACAATGAAATACTTCCCCATCGCATGGTTGGGTCTGTGGTCAGTTGCGGCATTTACCATGATGTCTGAGGCGGCGGGTTTTTCGCTTGGCGAAACGAATCTGACGCTGAGCCCGGCGTCTGTCATCACGAGCGTGGTGCTGACCGCGGATTCACCAACCGACACCTGGACGGCGACGGCAAACACCAACTGGCTCAACCTCGTCACCTGCGGCAAAGGAACGAACACCAACAGCACCACCGTGGTTTTCGGCGTTCAATCCCATGTCGGCACGGCGCGGACCGGCACGCTGACCATAGCCGGCCTGACGCTGTCCGTTGCGCAGCAGGGGGCGGGGACTGCAACCACGCTGGCGGCGACGGACGTGGGCATTACCAATGCAACATTCCACGGCGCCGTCGTTCCGAATGCGGACGACACGGAGGGCTATTTCCAGTATTCCACCAATGGCGGCTGGCTGGTGGACACCGTGTGTACCGGCATCAGTGAATACTGCTCGGTCCGAGCCGCGTTGTCACAGGGACCTGACGGCACTTTCTATATTTGCAACCCCGACTGCAACCGGATCTACAAAATCGCCGCAACAGGAGGAGTGTGCGCAGTGCCCCCGCCCGGCTTCTCGTGGAATGGATCTTCCAGAGCGATCGTGGATGAGGACAACAATCTCTATGTGTCCGAACTGTGGAGCATCCGCAAATACACGGCGGCAACGGAAACGTGGTCGGTCTTTGCCGGAGATCCGTATGTCACCCAGCAAAGCGTGGATGGCGTCGGAACTGCGGCGCGGTTTCGCACTATTCTCGGCATGGTCCGGGACAGCGTGGGCAACTTTTATGTGAGCTGCATGTACAACATCCGGCACGTCACGACAAATGCCGTGGTGACAACGCTGACGGACCAGGGCACCGCGGTGGGCCAGCGGGATGGCCCCGCGTTCGGCCCCCCCGACACCGTGGCGCTCATTGACGCCGCCAGCGGCGTCGCCGTGGATGATTACTCCGGTCGGCTGTATTGGAGCGAATATTCACCGGGATACTCGATCTGCATCCGAATGCTCAATCTCAACGGCCCCGGGATGGTGACAACCCTGACGGGGGGCGAGGCCGGCTTTGCGGATGGCACCGGCACGGTTGCGCGGTTCAATTATCCCACCCAGATCCTCGTGGACAAAGACAGCGATCTTTTCGTGATTGACGCAATCGTGAATGACGCCATCCGCAAAGTGACGCCGGAGGGAGTGGTCACGACGCTGAGTTTTCTGGACGCCCGGACCGGCAGCCCGTTTGTCTTCAACAACCTGGGCGGAGGTATGCTGGACAGCTCGAACAACCTGGTGGTGATTGATTACGGCGGCAACGCGATCCGCCGGGTCGGATACCGCCTTCTCGATCCGGTGACGGTGGCTTCCCAGAGCGGCCTTTCCGGGACCAATGCCGTGGGTTTCACCAACACGGTTTCAGGCTTGTTTCCCGGCACAAAGTATTATTATTGGAGCGTGGCCGCCAACAGCGTGAGCACCAATCCGGGCGAGATGTTCAGCTTCACCACGCTCCAGGCGACCACCACGCTGGTGTTGGCCTCCGCTCCCAATCCGGCCTCCTACGGCGAGGATTTGACGCTCACGGCCACCGTCTTCACTAACGCGCCCGGCTGGTATGCCGCCTCCGGCACGGTGATATTCAAGGATGGGGGCGTGGCGATCGGAACCGGCGCCCTGGCGGGCGGCGTTGCCGTCTTCATCACCAACCGACTGAGCCTGGGCAGCCACAGCCTGTCCGCCGAATACCCGGGCGACGCGCATTACCACGGTTCGAGCACCGTCTTGCCGATCACGCAAACGATCACCCAGGGCGTGCCCAATGTCACCGTCTGGCCCACCGCCAGCGCGCTTGTCTACGGCCAGACGCTGGCTTTCTCCACGCTGAGCAACGTCACGGTGACCCCATCGGGCACATTTGCCTGGGTTGACGGCGGAACAGCTCCCGATATTGGCGTATCTTCGCATGATGTGGTTTTCACGCCGGACGACACGCTCAATTACATAAACGTCACCGGCTCCGTCAGCGTGACGGTGAATAAGTCGCCGTCCACGGTCACGGAGTGGCCGACGGCGAGCGCCATCGCGCTGGGCGAACTGCTGTCCGCTTCAACGCTGAGCGGCGGCGTGACCGCGCCGGCGGGCAGTTTTGCCTGGATATCTCCCGACCACAGGCCGGCCGGCGGCACAGCCCCGCAGGGCGTCACCTTCACGCCGGGTGACACCAACCGCTACCTTCCCACGAACGGCACGGTGAGCGTGACGGTGAATGCCGCGCCGACCACCAACACTCTGACCGTTAGCCGGAATCCCTCCGCCGAGAACGAAAGCGTGACGTTCAGCGTGACCGTATCCACCATCTCCCCCAACGTTTTTGTTCCCGATGGCGCGATAACGCTCAAGGACGGCGCGGTTTCCCTGGCCACCCTCACATTGGGCGGCGGCGCGGCCGCCTTCACCACCAACAGACTGAGCCCCGGCGCCCACAGCATCAGTGCCGTATATGACGGCAACGCAAGCTTCCTCGGCTCCACCAGTTCACCCGCGCTGTTGCAGACCGTATATCCGGAGCTGGCGGTCCTGCAAAATCCCGATACCAATGCCGCCGCCCTGTCGGGCAGGGTCATCAACAACCAGCAGACGGTGGCGGCGGTGTTCAAGGTGGGAACCGGCAATATGCGGCTGGTGCGCGCGGCGCTGCGCCTGCGGTGCGATTATTCGGGCGCCCCGCCGAACGATTCCATTCGATGCACGCTTTACGATGTCACATCGAGCAACACCCCCAATGCGGCGCTCGCCGCCTGCGACTCCGCTGCGCTCAACATCTCCCAATCGGACACGTCATGGTATTCTGTCCTCTTTTCGGAGGACCTCAGGGATTACGTCCTCCAGGCAGACCACACTT
The DNA here is from genome assembly GCA_964650945.1 of uncultured Verrucomicrobiota bacterium. Taxonomy (GTDB): domain Bacteria; phylum Verrucomicrobiota; class Kiritimatiellia; order JAAZAB01; family JAAZAB01; genus JAXGPF01. Next base: position 3,292 of record CAZYXU010000022.1, read on the forward strand.
ATGCCCTGAGCGTTTCCATACCCACTGCCGGAACCGCCACCAATCGCACCATTAAAAACATCACCCCGCCGAACACGCCCTACACCATGGCCTTGGGCTATACATTCGTGCAGAATGTCTACAGCCCCAGCGCATCGTTTTGGTTCACCAATTCGGATCGCTTCGGCGTGATCCTGACCGGCGCGGAAGACCCCCGTACGCCTACGGCGACTTCGCTCAGCGCCAATCTGAGCACGTCGTTTTACGGCTCGGTAGTTGTTGCGTTTGCATCCACCATCACTCCCGCCGGGGTGAGCGGCACTGTGACCTTCATGGATGGCAGCGCGCTTCTGGGCGCCGGCGCCGTGAGCGGAGGCGTCGCCACATTGGGTACCCCGTCCCTGGACATCGGCAGTCACGACATCACCGCGGAATACCTTGGAAATGTCATGTATGAACCTTCCGCCAGCGCGCCGGCGCTGGCGCATACCGTCCTTCCGCCGCCGCAGGTCGTCACTTTGCCGGCAACGGAAATCCTCGCCGACGGGGCCGCGCTGTTCGGGCGCGTGAATCCGAACGGATTGACCGCGGACAGTTTCTTCCAATACGCCACCAATGCCGCATGGCAAGTCGGCACGCCGGCCGGAACCAACAATTCAGGCAATGCCGACGGCATCGGCTCAGCGGCCTCATTTAATCGCCCTGCGGGCGTGGCGGTGGACGGGTCCGGCGACATCTGGGTCGCCGACACCTTTAATTGCCGCATCCGGCGAATCTCCCCCGCCGGCGCGGTGACCACGCTCGCGGGAACCATCCCCGGCTATGCGGACGGCGCCGGCGGCGCAGCCCGGTTTTCCGCCCCGTATGGTTTGACGCTGGACAACTCAAACAACCTCATAGTGGCCGACACGATCAACCATTGCATCCGCAAAATCACCCCCGCGGGCATGGTTACGACGCTGGCCGGGACGAACGCGTACGGCTACGCGGATGGCACGGGCTGCGAGGCGCGATTTTTCCGTCCACAAGGCATCGCGAGGGATGCGGACGGCAATTTCATCGTGGCCGACACCCGCAATAATCGCATCCGCAAAGTCACCCCGGCCGGCATCGTGACGACCATCGCCGGAGGCGACACCAACGGCTATGCGGACGGCGTCAGCAACACGGCGCGCTTCTACTGGCCGGGCGGGGTGACGGTGGGCAGCGCGGGCCGCGTGCTGGTGGCCGACACCGGCAACCACTGTATCCGGCAAATCACGCCCGGGGGAGCGGTTAGCACGCTGGCCGGAACCAATGCGCAGGGCTATGCGGATGGCGCCGGCAGCGCGGCGCGCTTCTACAGTCCGGACGGATTGGCGGTCGATAGTCTGGGCTGCGTGCTGGTGGCCGACACCTACAACCACTGCATCCGCAAAATCTCCCTCGACGGCAAGGTCACAAGCCTGACTGGAACCAATGCCGGTTATGCGGATGGTTCGGCAGGCATGGCGGAATTCAACCAACCGTTCGGCCTGGCGATTGATCATGCGGACACCCTGTTCGTGGCCGACTACCAAAACCACTGCATCCACAAAGTAATGAACGGATTGGTCGCGCCGGTGACCACCGTCGCCGCACAAAGCGGTTTGACCGGGACCGGAACAACGGAAATCAGCCGCGTGATTTCGGGTTTGCTGCCTGAGCGAACCTGCTATTTCCAGGCGCTGGTCACCAACTTCTCGGGCTGCTGCCGCGGCGCTGTTTTCAACTTTATCACGTCAACCACCAGCGCTATGGATCAGGTGTCCTTAAACTTCATGCCCGCCAGTCCGCAATCATACAACACGACCAACACCCTTTCCGTCACGGGCGGCTCGGGCTCGGGCGCATTGAGTTACGAAGTGCTCTCCGGCCCGGGTATAATCATCGGCGTTAATGAATTAAAGGCCATCTCCGGCACGGGAACAATAACCGTCAAGGCGACCAAAGCCGCAGACATCAATTACCATGCGGCATCCGCGACCGCGCAGGTGGCATGCGCCAAGGCGGACCAGACAATTTTATTCCCCGCCATCCCGGATCAGGAAACCAACGCCACGGTAAACCTGTCGGCCACGGCATCTTCCGGGTTGCCGGTGAGTTTTGCCGTGACGTCCGGCCCGGCGAAGATTTCCGGCGGAAACACCCTGTCGTTCACCGGCGCCGGCACGGTTAGCATAACGGCTGCGCAGTCCGGCAATTCAGACTGGCATGCCGCGCCTGATGTCGCCAGTTCCTTTGAAGTAATGTCCGCGGCGCAGCCGCCGGAGCCGCCGGCCGGCATAGCGGCCTCCGCCGGCTTGTATCTGGAAAAGGTGCGGGTGACCTGGCAGGCCGTGTCCGGCGCGACCGGCTATCAGGTATGGCGGAATACCGCGAACAATTCCGGGGCCGCATCGCAACTCGGCGCCACTATCGCGACCAGTTTTGACGATGTTGGCGTTACGACGGATACCACTTATTACTACTGGGTCAAGTCGGTGAATGGCGCCGGCGCCGGCGCATTCAGCGCCGCCGCCGCCGGTTATCCCTGCGTGGTCGGCCCGCTGGTCAACGTGAACGGCATGATTGGAAACAATGTGCGCGCGGCGCGCGGCACGCCGATTGACATTGCCGTGGCGATGATGCACATGCCTGGCGCGTATATAGGGTTGAATGTGGATTGGTGGGTAGCGGCCTATGCGCACAACGGCGGGCATTGGTATTACATGAACAATGCCATGATCTTCATGCCTTTTGACGGCAATCTTGCGAATATTCAGCCGGCGTATCAGGGGCCGATTATGGACTTCCCGCCCCTCACGATTGCGCAAGACGTTTTTCTGTTGCCGGGGACTTACAACATCTGGTTTGCCGTGGATTATCCCATGGATGGCGTGTTGAATATGACCCCTGGGTATCACTTGATGGATTGCGTGACCGTGGTGGTGGAATAGAGGAAGCATGGTTTACGATTCGTGACAGTTCAATATGCTAACGTCCACGCTGGCGTCTGGGAGCAGATCGGCTATGACCGTCTCATCAAACAGTCCGCCTGGCGGCGTCAGTTTCAAAATCTTTTCGGTCAGTGCGTTTATGCCGATACATTACGATTTTCGTAATCTAAAAGTAAGAACTATTCGTCGCGTGCTAAGGTGTGTCAAGACATGGACAGCAATCGAGCAGGCAAAGCGGGGAGGGGGGCTATAATTTTGTCCCGGGTTCTCTTCCGCTACCAGCGCCTAACATCTTGGAGCGCCATATATTCCCGTGCCGGGAACTTTTTTAGTTCGCGATTGCAACTGATGTCATAGATGAGTAACATCATTATCAGACAAATCGCCTTTCATCTGGCGCGGATTGGTAAGCCAACACGCAAACAAGGAGCCAAATCATGTCGCATTATGTTAAAGTGTTGGCCATTGGTTTTCTGTCGGTGTCGTGCTTGCATGAAGCATCCGCCTTGCGCGTGGCCTATAACGGCCATGACATGGCCGATCTGGACTTGACCCAGCAGTATGTTGAATATGCCAAAACAATTGAGACGGAATACCAGTATCGTGTCGCGGTTTACCGCAATGGTAACTTGGTCTATTCCTCCGACATATACACGGAAAAGTATAATCAATATTGGCATGATTCCGGGCTGGCCCGCGATGGCAGTTATGTTTATACCGCTGAGTATTTTTCGCGTTATACAACCGGGCCGGACACATGGAGCGCGTGGACGAGTTACGCTTCCGGCGGCCCGGTAACCGTGCGGACCGACCGGTGCGCGGGTTGCCTGTACAATGCGCCCGCTAATCGCTTCGGCCGGCCGCCGGTTTCGTGGAGCGGGGATGTAGTCGTCGGGGGCGTGGTTGTCGTCGAGGGGCTGCTGCGCATCCAGCCGGGAGCGGAGGTCGCCCTGCGCGGGAACCTGGAAGCCGGCGGCCGCAGTTACAACGAGTTTGATGAAATTACCGGCGAGTTACAGGCCGTGGATGTTCATTTCTTTAAACATGACGCGTATGCCGGGAGCGGCAATCCGGTCCTGTCGCTTAACCGCAGCGCCCCGCCGACCGTTCAACCGGCTCTAACGCGCTGCGCGTTCGAGGGCGTGGACGTCCGTGTGGAATATTTCCGATCCGACCCGTCCGACTCCATGGAGATTGCCGGGCTGGAGGTCACGGATAACGTTTTCACATCCGGCGCTTCGCTGTTTGTCGAAAGCGGCCTCGGCCTGGTCAGCGGCAACACCGGCATCGAAAATCTGCAGATCGGCTATTGGAGTCCCGTGACACTGGGCGCGGTTGCCGCACCCAAGCGCGAAGCCTACAAGCGGACTTTCCGCGGCAATCAGTGCGGGACCATGGGAATTTTCAACCGCGACAACCGCGTGGAGCGCAACGTGGTACAGCAAGCTTATCTGCGTTACACCAGCGCCGGCAACCTGCTCGAGAGCAATACGTTTCACAAGCTTACAATCACCGGTAACGGCCATACCATCCGCCGCAACGAATTTCCGCTTGAACCTGGAAATGGCGGCCGGGGGGTCTATTGCACCGGCAACAATAATCTGATCGAGCGCAATGCGTTCGAGTCAACCTGGGTCATCATCCAGAAATCAACCGCCGCGCATGCGCCCAGCGACGCCACCAACAACGTGCTGCGCCATAACTTTTTCAGCGCGCCTGTCCAGTATACCGACGGCGGCGTTTCGATCGCCGGCGGCCGCAACCTGGTCTATGACAATTTTTTCAGCGCGCGGCTGGACGGCTTGTCGCCCGGACAGGACAATGGCAGTTCCAACCGTTGGTTTATCGCAAAAACGGCCGGACCGAACATTGTCGGCGGTCCACAAATCGGCGGCAACTACTGGGGCCGCTATGACGGCGCCGATGGGGATGGCGACGGGTTCGGCGATACGCCCATGGCCGTCTATGGTTCCGCGGCCGCCGCGGACGAACTGCCGCTGATGGGGCCGGGCGAGATTTTCCTCGATGCCGCCGCCAGCAATCCTTCCGGCAATTTAATCGCGCCGCTGGGCCGGCCTTTTGCCGTCGCGCGCCTGCGGCTGACGGCCGCCGGCAATATGCCGGACTCCGCGCGTGTCACCGCCATGACCTTCGGATTTCATGGAAGCGCGAACCGCATTCCCATGCTGGCCGGCGCCGCTTTATTCGCCGGGGACGCCGATCTGGATTCCGCCATGAACCCGATTGCGTATGGCGCCGTTGAAAACGGCCGGGTGGCGTTTACGTTCAGCGATTTCATTGCCCCCGGACAGGAACGTTTTTACGCGCTGGTGTATGGGTTCCGGTACGAAGACGAATACGTCTCATCCGGGACTCCGTTGCCGCCGGGCGCCTCCGCGGACGAGCCGGTTTTCGGCGGGAGCATCGCCCCGGCAGACATTGTCTGCGCGCCGGGGATGCTGACCGGCGGCAGGGTGTGCGGATTCGTCCGGCCGTCGGCGGTGCGCTATCTGGCCGCCTTGCCGTCGCGTGTGAACGCTTCGGGTGGTATGGCGGTGGAAAATACCGCTGAAATATTGGAGGTCTGGAATTTATACAGGGAAATCTGTGTCTTCGCGCAGCCGGCCATCCTGGTTGCAAGCGGATCAGGGGAAAGTGCGCGGTATCTCTGGGTCAAGGATAGCCGCAAAGTGCATGCATTCTCTTCCTTTGCCAACCGGCCGCTCTTCCGAATCCGCGATTGCGGCGGCAATTGGGACCAGAGGCAATCGCTGCCGACCAGCGAGGTGTTGGACGCGCACCTGGACGCCAACGGCCGGCCGCGCTGGGCGCGCGGGCTGTCGTACGAAAACCCTTATCGCAACGACGAATCGATTTTTGACGGTGAGGTCAGTCTGCATGCAACCGCCGGGGCGGGGAATTACAAGGGATGCAAACGCGATGTGCTCGAACCCTTGCGGAGCGTATTCCCGGGGGAAGTTATCCTGGCCTATTTCCACGCCGGCTCGGGCGGCGGTTATTATGCGCGGGTGCGGGTGCTGACCAAGTACAGCACGCAGCGGGTTCTGGAGGCACTGCCCGACAAGCCGCGGGTGCTTTACCATGCCGGGCGGATGCTGATGATCAGCCGCAGCGAGTCAATGGGCCGTGACCCCGAGCCTGACGATATGATTAACGAATGGGGGAGCGACAATACCTCGCCGGCGGCGGTCGATTACGACGGCGACGGCCGGATTGATCCGGCCATGTTCATGCCCGGCCTCGGACTCTGGCAGGTTTGGATGTCCGGTGGCGATTATAGCCCAGCTTCAGTCGCCGGCTGGGGCGGCGCGGACGCCTGCGCGGTTTCGGCCGACTACGACGGCGATGGCAAGGCCGATCCGGCGGTTTACGAAGAACCCGCCGGTGCCTGGCGTGTCTGGCTTTCCGGCCAGGCGTACCGGGAAGTTGCCGTGGCGGGTTGGGGTGGGCCGGGTTTTACCGAGGTGCCGGCCGACTATGACGGCGACGGCAAAACCGATCCGGCCGTTTGCGAACCATCCGCCGGTTCCTGGCGAATCTGGCTTTCCGGCCAGGGTTATAATGAATACGTCGCGGTGGGTTGGGGCGGCCCCGGATCAGTTGCCGTTCCGGCCGATTATGACGGCGACGGGAAGACGGATCCGGCGGTTTACAAGCAAGACGGCGGTGTCTGGCGAATCTGGCTTTCCAGCCAGGCTTACCGGGATTTTGCCGCGGCTGGTTGGGGCGCGCCGGGGCTTGAGGCAGTGCCGGCCGACTACGACGGCGACGGCAAGGCCGATCCGGCGGTCATGGAGCCGGCCACCGGCCGCCGCGCCATTTGGCGCTCAAAATACAACTACGAAATGTTCACGCCAACTATTTAATCTGTTGTAAATTTTCTGCCCAAGAAGCTAAATCTATACGTCTATCCCCAGTTAAGGCAGGCGCCACACTATTCTGACGATCGACGACCGCAAAGATGCGTATAAATGATTCAGCGGACGCCAGCAACATGAGAGGGACCCATGTAGCCGGGCGATAAAAAACAGGTCCCAAGGTTAAACGAGAGGAAACAACATGAGGAAGATGATCGGTTCAATCGCGGCGATTCTGGTGTTGGGCGTGTGGGGCGCGAACGCGCAGGAGACGCAACGGCGCGCCATGGCGGAAGAACTCCTGAACATCATGAACATGCAGGACAACATCGAGAAGTCCTTCGCGATGGTGAAGCAGATGATCCCGGGGCAGATGGCGAAGATGAATGAGGCGAGGGGTTCGACAAACATGCCCGCGAATGTGGTTGCCCACACGGAAAAGATGATGGACATGATCGCGGCGGAACTCAGTTGGGACAAGATGAAGGAGGACTACATTTCCCTGTATGCGGATACCTTCACCGAGCAGGAGATGAAAGACACCATTGCCTTCTACAAGTCACCAACCGGACAGGCATTCATCAGGAAACAGCCGGAACTGATGCAACGGTCCATGGAGATAACCCAGAAGATAATGATGCAAATCATACCGAAGATTCAGGCTATGACGGAAGAGCTCAAGCAGCCCGCGCCAGCCATGCAAAAATAGATCGCCGAACCAGCGGAGGCGGGCGACGCTTGAACGCGCGCCCGCTCCGCGCTTCGATGAGGGAGACGGCATGCAAGAAGGTGGACGGGAAGACATTGACGCTTTGTTCAGCGTGCAATCATTACTGCAACTCATTCGGGCCGCCGGCGCTATTCTTGGCGTGATTGCCATTGTAATAGGATTGATGTACGTCACGCGAATATTCGCCTTGATCTATGGCGCGTTACACGCTCCAGCGAATTTCGATGCTCATCTCGAGCAGTGGATCACCGCCGTGGGCGGCGAACAGCTTGACGTTGTTGTTGCGGGAACAACCTTGCACTGCGCAAACATCGTCGCCATCATGGTCCTTGGGGCTGGCATTTGCATTCTGGCATGGATATCCATCGGACTTGTCCTGGCCGGCGCCAAGATAGTTTCGTGGACCCTGGGTGATCGCGAAGCTATCAAGAAGATACTGGCATCAGCATTTGGATCGGAAAAAAAGTCAAGGCGGGGGACTGATGGGCAATTATAAACATTCCTTAGTCCTTAGTGACTTTGTGGCTTTGTGAGAGAAAACCAATCGAACAAGCGCCTGCCGCGGACGCGCATAAGGCGCGCCGTTGATGGGCACGTTCGGAACCGGAAGAATTTGCCACAAGATGCACAAGCGGCACAAAGGCTGGAACGATTCCAGGCGCCATTCCGCGGTCCCCGGCGCGCAATATCGTCTAATCAATAAAAATGTTTATAAAAATGGTTGTGTTTTTTTGCACCAATTAGTATAGTTAAATATACAAGTAGACAACGCTGTGTTTTGAAAGTTTGCGCCATGGTTATTCCACCTGTAAAAATTTCAGTTTACCAGTTGATTATCAACGAATTAATGACGGAGTTGTCATTTGGAAAATTCGGCGCGGGGGATGCGTTTTATACTGAAGATGAGTTGATCAAGCGGTTTAATGTCGCCAAGATGACTGTGCGCGAGGCCTTGCGGCGGATGAACGACGCGGGATACATCACGCAGCGGCGCGGTGTGGGAACGTTTGTGCGGGCGGTTCCGGATAAGCCATACCGGATGAAAATAACCCACCATTGCATGCTTGGAGTGTTGCCAGGCAAGCGCGGTTTTAAGGGGAGCATCCCTTTGACCAGAATGCTGGCCGCGTTGCATGACAAGGCCGTCGCTAAGGGCTATATCTTATGTTTAGGGCATCAGGAAGCAGCGCCATTGCTTGAAGGGCAGATTGACGGCATGATTGTGTTGGGCGACTTGGAGGCGGCTGAAATCCAGCGTCTGCAAAATGCGCATGTCGCCGTGATAGGCATTGGCGGCAAATACCGGGGGGTGTTTCCCACACTGACAACCGATATGCATTTGGCCGGGCGCCAGGCGTGGGATTATCTATTCGCGCGCGGGTATCGGCGCGTTGCCCTGGTGGGTGTGGGCAAAGATGCCGAAACCGTCGCAGCCCAGATGCTGCCAGGCATTTTAGAGGCTGCTGCGCCTGAGAATGTCATAAATCTTGTGGGCCATGACGCGTTGGGGCGGCTTGAATTGTTGCTGAAGGAACGAGGTTCCTGCCCGGATGCCTTGTTGCTGATGAATGGGGGGCCGGTACTCCCCGTCTTGCGTTTGTTGGATGGCCGGGGATTGCGGGTTCCGTCCGACATTGCCATGCTGGTGCATGGTGACAAGGCCATGGAATTGGATGTCATTCCGCCGCTTTCAATTATCCGGCACGACTTTGACCAGGCCGCGGCCATCGCCATGGAGATGATGACACGGATGTTGCAGGGCGCAACGGGCGCGGACGAGTCATACGGGAGTTTTATCCTGGAACGCGGCAGTTGCCCCCAGCGGAACAAAACAGGCGATAGTTAAGCCGATTTCAAAACTAACGTTTTGAACTCATGCTGTGTCGTCAAGGGCGTTGTCCGGATAAATGAATACCATGCGTCGAATTGATCAATGCTATGAATTGGCGGTTGTTACCCGGGAGCCGCCGGACAGCGTTTACGGCCGCACGCTGGCGAACGTGCTGCTTGAAAAGGGGCTTTTTTTCCAGGGCATTGCCGAACAGCATTTTCTATGCGAATTGCCGGCCGGGTTCCAGCGTTACCGGGCCGTGTTGTTGGACCGGCGGATTTTTAATTCGCTCAGGCGCGCCGGCGGCGCGCCGCTTGACGCGGTCGCGCGGTATGCCGCCCGGGGATTCGTGGGGTTGTTGCCGGAGGCAGTGGCGCTGACGGCGAAAATCAACGCGAAACTGTTTTATGGAGCGGCAATTGAAAACGCGGTCGGCAGCCTGGTTGCCCATGCCGGGCTGACGGTCAATCATCCGGCCGGCCGGCAGGTGCGGGCCGCCCGCACGGAAGATGCGATTGTGCGCGGGATGAAACAAGGCTTGCTGCGGTATCTCGCCGCTGCCGGCAGGTGGAATGAATTCCGTCTCCATAACTGGCAGGCGGCCCTGGCCTTATTGAATTCCGGCGGACATGCGGATATACGCGCTCCGCTGCTGGCGCACATGCGTAAAAGTTTCCGGAATGTGCCGCCGGCGGCGCATCATGACTATCTAGGCGGTTATTTTGCCGCTGCCTGGTTGTACCGGGAAACCGGGGCCCGTGCTCCGCTTGAAAAAATTATCGCGCGGTTTGACGAACTCCTGGCCCGCCGGCCGCGGACTCCGGAAGGCCTGCTGGGCGGCTGCGGCTTCCGGGATGATCCGTTGTGTCTCAAATCCTTGCGCGCCGGCGCCTGGTGCGAGGCCGCCACGCTTGTCCGGCGCGAAGTCGTATGGAATGAGGCGTTTCACTTTCTCGGGCCCACGGCCGGCGCATTGTATCAAGTCACCGGCAATCCGAAATATCTTCGGGAAGTAGTTCCCTGGTTGCGGCATCTGCTGCTGGTGCATCAGGACCGTGACGGGCTGCTGCGCCACGCCTCGCGCCGCGGCATCGCCATCGGCGGCAAATGGGGCCGGGGGATGGCGCATGCGCTTTTAGGCGCAATGTACCTGGCGGCAGCCCTGCCGCCCGGACACGCAGCCGGGCGGCTGGCCGTTCAATTGATCCGGCGCGGGTGCCGCGGACTGTTAAAATTCCAGGATCGGGACAGCGGTCTCTGGCGGAATTTAATTGATCAGCCCCTGGCTTTTCTGGAAAGCAGTTGTTCCGCGTCCTTCGCCTATATCATGGCCAGGGGGGTTAATGAAGGATGGCTTGAGCGTGAATTATTTCTGGTTCCGGCGCGCCGGGCCGTGGAAGGATTGAAACAATTTTACTGGCGCGGCGGGTTGGCCGCCAATTGCGTCGGCACGGGGGTTGGCGACACGGGCTATTATCTTGCCCGCCCGCGCAACTGGACCACGGCGTTTCAATATCTCAATGCCATCTGCGAGTTGGAAAAATCCGCGGGGGCTAAAGCGGGGGGAGGATCGCATGACGCTTAAACCGATCAAAGCGCTGTTTTTAGCCGCGTTTTTTCAGGCCGCGGCTTTCATCACGCCGGCGCCCGCGGATCTACCCGCGCCACCCTGCCGCAACCATTTGATCGGCGGCAGCTTTGAGACGGGAACGAATCTGGCCGATCTGCTGACCTGGCAGCGCATGCGGGATGTTGACTATATCGTTGCCGGCCGGGACGGCTGGCAGGTTGATTGCCAGACGGCCTGGCACGGCCGGCAATCGTTGCGGTGCACGGGCACCAACACTTTGGTGCTGCCGGGCGAATTTCATGCGCCGGCAGCTAAAAAACAGCCCTGGACTTTTTCCCTATACATGAAGGCGGATACCACGGGCTTGCCGTGCCGGGTGCAAGTCAGCGGTTACAACAACCTGCGTCAGGAAGGCGCCGGCCAGTTATTTTCCGTCGGGCCGGAGTGGCGGCGATATGCGGTGACGGCGCCCAACCTGCCCTTGCATAGGGTTTGCAAACATCCCGTGCGGCACGCGGTTGAGCAGGTCCACGGGCCGGTGAATTTTTCGATCATGCCGTTGCAGCCGGGAACGGTATGGGTGGATGCGGCGCAATGGGAGGCGGGCGCTACAAACTCGGAATATATGGATAATCAACAGGCTGAACTCCAGATGCCGGCCATATCCCCGGTTCCGCCGCCGGCCGGGGATACGCCGCCGCTGGCAGGCACAGGTCAGGCCGCGAAAGCATGGAGCATTCCCCTGATGGTACAGCAGGACGGCACTGCCGCCGTTAATCACGCCGCCGTGCAGCTCGGAATTCCGTTTGCGGCCGGCGTCTGGGACGGATCCGGCGCAGTCAGGCTGAGCCGCGGCGCGGAAAATTTGCCGGTGGTTCAACATGAAATTCTGGCCAGGTGGCCGTTGGATGCCAGCGTGCAATCCCTGGGTTTGTATTTTACAGCGCCGCTGGCGCCGGGCGAAAACCGGTTTATCCTGCAACCCGATCTTTCCAATGCCGTTGCGGCCGCGGCGCCGTCGGGCTTCCTTGAGGAAACGCCCGATCAGTGGCGGGTGGTTTTGGGGGACAGGGTTGTGGCCGTTGGCCGGCGGAACGGGGCGCTGTGGGATGCCGTCAGCGAGCGTGCTTCCGGACGGGTGCTCATTTCCGGCGCGGCGCTGGAGGGCCGGGACATGTCCGGCAGATTATATTCTTCCCTGGATGATCCCGCGGCGGTTGCGGTGCTTGAAAAGGCGGGGCCGGCGCACGTTTCGATCGCCAAGCATGGTGTTGTCGCCGCGCCGGGCGCCGGTCTGCTGGCGTATGTGAACCGCCTCCACTTCTGGCGGGATGTTCCCGCCGTGCAAGTGGAGGTAACGGTCATCAATTCCCGCGATGAAGGGTGCGTCCAACTCCGCGAATTGTATCTTAAAACCGCCTTGTCCGCCGGGGAAGGCGGCGGGAGCATCCGGCTGCCCTGGGGCGCGGCGCCGGGCGGCGGGGCGGGCGAAGTGGACATTCTGCAATATTACGAATGTTCGCGGGGAGAATTCGCGCAGGCCTTGGTTGTCAACGGCAGTCCGGCGGAGGTTCGCCGGAATATTCGCGATGATGTTTGGCTGGGGTATGCCGGTGTCACCGCGGGTTATTTTCTGACGATGCGCCATGGGTGGCAGCAACATCCCGCCATGCTGGGCGTGGATCATGCCGGCAACTTCAAGGCGTATGTCTGGCCGGCGCGCCCGGTCATGGGCGTGACATTTTCCCGCGGGATGTCCATCACCCGCGATTTTTGCCTGGCCTTCGCCGGACGGTCCGCTGCGCCGGGCGCCAGCCCGGCGTTCCCGGATCATTTGCTCCGGGCGCCCGTTGCTTTTGCCGATCCGGCCTGGACCGCCGCGGCCCAAATCATGTTGCCGTTTCACAAGAAGGACCGCGACAAATTTCCGTTCATGGAGGCTTCGTTTGATGCGCTGAATGACATGCTGGGGCCGCTCAGCCCCGATAACATTGAAAACAAATCCCTCTATGGATTGTTTGACTACGGCGATGCGCAAGGCGCCGGCGGCTGGAGCAACCTGGAATCATTTCTGGATTATTCCCTCATTCTGCTGGGATTGCGCGAAAGCGCGCCCGCGGTTTTGCGGCAGGGGTTCACCAGCGCCAGGCATTATCGCGACATGGATATCAACCAGGCGGCGGGTTATACCATCTACCACAATTCCAACCACGCGCTCGGGCACTATGATTTCGGCCATGCCTGGCCGCAGGGCGTGTTCGCGCATTATTTGCTTACCGGCAGCCGGCGCAGCCGGGATGTGGCCATGCGCCATGGCGGGTACATGCTGGAGATTCCGGCGGATTTCGGGGGCGTCAAGGGTTCGCGGCAATTGGCCCGCTTCCTGTTGAACCTGGCGGATATGTATCAAATTTCCAAGGATGACCGCTATCGCCAGCGTTTCATGGCGCAACTAGAATACGCCGAGGCGCAGATGCGGGGCGATCCCAATCCGCACCGCCGCGACCAGACGATTTTTCCCTGGGGCGCGCAGCGGCTGGATCCCTACCAGGTATGGTATGGTTGCATGGGGTTGGTAAAAATGCATCAATTGACCCGCGATCCGGCGATTTTGCCGCATTTACGCCGGGAAGTGGAAACCTCCCTGAAGATGGATTTTTACCGCCTGGATTTGCAGCAAATCTGGCCCGGGCTTGCTCCGGAAGAAGGATTGCCGATCGCCATTGCGCTTTATAATGCCCGGCATCGCGGTTCCTTTTTTTATCCGTTGATGATCGCTTACGCGGAAATTACCGGCGAGCCGCAATGGGCGGAACTGGCATTGAAAACACTCTACGTGGACGCCATGGAAGGCAACCACCGCGTCGGCGGCGGCGCTTACGAGGTGATCAAGACGGCGGCTTTGTCGGCGTTCCCGGACGGAGTCACCGAAGCGCAATGGATGGATAAAGTGCGCGCGCTGATGTGGCAGGCCGCGGCGCCGACGTTGCTGAACGGCGATTTCACCGAATCGGACGTATGGTGGGATCACTGGAAGCCCCGCGCCAACCGCGCCATGGCGCATGACGATCTGATCGGCAAATGGGATTTGAAGACTGCCGGTTCGGCGGCGCAATTAAAGCGCGAACGCGAGGAAAGCAAAGGATGGTATGTCAGCCCCTGGCAGTATTACCGCCGGATTCTCGCCAGCCTGGACTACCGGGTTTTCAAGGGTAACGCGCCGGCCTTGCGCATCAATCTGCATCGGGATTGGTGGACGGGGACGCTGACAGACACCGCCAGGGTACGTCTGGAGCCGGGGAAATACCGCCTGGCCGGCTGGTTCCGCGCGGAGAATCTGCAGCTCGCTTATTGCCAAAACGGCGTTTCCTGGCTTGACGGGCGGTATGCCTGCCATACGATCCCTTTGTACCAGACGGACGTTGCCGGCGCAAAGTTGGCTGAGGATTCAGAGTTCGCGGACCTACAGAACCTTTCCACGACCATCGCACCCGCGGATAAAGATGGTTGGAGTTTTTTAACATATGAATTTCAGGCGCCCAGGCGTTGCATTATCTCGTTTTTATGGTATGCGCAATTGGCGCAGGGCGCCGTGGAGGGACATTTATGGCTGGATGGGGTGTCATTAGTGCCTATCAGTGCGGAATAAAGCAACCATATATAACGATGGAGGGCGTATGCAAAAGTCGGTATTTTTCGCCGTTTGTCTGAGTGCCGGTTGGATTTACGCACAGACCTGTCATGTGGTGCCGCCCGGAACGGAGTCCGGTCTGCCGGCGGATCCTTTCAATTCCTGGCAAACCGCCGCCACCAATATTCAGGATGCCGTCCAGGCTGCGGCTACCAATGGATGGGCAACCGTGCTGGTGTCTAATGGCACTTATTTGCTGGCGGATAGGATTTCCATCTCGAACGCCATCACCGTCCGCAGTTGGAACAATGGCGCTTTGGACCGCGAAAGCACGATTGTTGACGGTAATAATTATCCCGGCAAGCCGGTTACAAACCCTTGCTTTTATCTTGACCACACCGGCATAGTTCTGGCCGGGTTGACCATCCGCGGGGGAAATTCGCCCAGCGGCGGCGCGATTTTCGCCATGAAAGCCGGCACGATCTCGAATTGCGCCATCGTCAATAATGCCGCCTCCAGCGGCGGCGGCGCGTGGATTTATACCAGCGGCACTTTTGTGGATTGCGTGATTGCCTCAAACACTGTGGGACAGCAGGGCGGCGGTCTTTACATGCGCCGTTCGGCGTCCGTGCTGTTGTCGGGGTGTGAAGTCTCCATGAATGTCGCCGGGAATCGGGGCGGCGGCGTGCTCGCAGGGGTGCTGGATGCGGCGGCGGCCAATCTCGTGGCGTCCAATTGCGTTTTTGCCAGTAATCGCAGCGATTATGCCGGTGGGGCGATTTATTTGAACCGGGGCCGCATTGTCAACAGCTTGCTGGTTTCCAATACGGCGCCCGACGGGGGCGGGATTTATTATAATTGTCTGTCCGGACAAACCCATGTGGTCGAAATTGAAAATTGCACCCTGGCGGACAATGCGGCTGGGACTGGCGGCGGCGGGATTTATTTCACCGATTTGGACAGCAACACAGGATTGGTGCTCAACACGATTCTCTACGGCAACAGCGCCGGCGGCGCTTATTCCAACTGGTATCTGGCCGGCGTCCCGCCGGTATTTTCCAATTCTTGTACGGCGCCCTTGAGCGGTTTGCCCGGTGGCGCCAACCTTGACGCCGACCCGTTGTTCGCGAACCGGGCGAGCGGGAATTATCGGCTGGCAGCCGGGTCGCCATGCATCAATGCCGGGATGAACAGGGCGTGGATGCAGTCAAACCGCGATTTGGATGGCGGACACCGCCTTGATGGGTTGTACCACAAGGTGGATATCGGGTGTTATGAGAGGATCGGGCAGGGAACCTTCCTTATGATCCGCTGATCGCCCGCTTTCAGGACGGTGTTTTGCCTGAAGGTTTATCCGGCAGTTATCCTGTGCCGGGCATGTGCTTGCGCTTATAGTGTTAGATGTTAATAAGTTATCGTGGTTCGAGCCCGGTTCCCCCTCCCCCCGGGCGAATGCCCCCGGCCGCCCCTGATGGAGTGGCCGCCTTCTCCCTGGAACCGTCCGCAAGAGCCTGCCGGGCCGCGGAAAATGAAACAGCCGTGAGCCGGCATCGTAGAATCGGGAAAATCAGAATCGGAAAAATCAGGTTGACACCCGGCGGGGTTCATGGTAAATATCAATCCTGAATAATACATTATATAACAGTTTGAGCAAGCGATTAAATTCATGACCGCGCGCGTTAAAAAAGAATCCGCGCCGTATTATCTCCAAATCGCCGGCGATTTGCGCGCCGGCATCGCCGCGGGCGTTTACGCTCCCGGCCGCCCCCTGCCGACGGAAAACGACTTGATGCGCCAGTGGGGCGTCTCGCGCATTACCGTGCGCAGCGCCTTGAAGTTATTGAGCCAGGACGGCGTCATTTACCGGCTGCCGGCCAAGGGCACATTTGTCAGCGACCCCCAGGCCCAGGCGCTGGCGCTGTTAAAAGCACCGCCGGACGGCGCCCCGCCGGCTGGTTTGAAAATCGGACTGCTGGTGCCCTGCGTGACGGCAGGAATTTTCACCGGCATTGTGCGCGGGGTGGAAGACGCCCTGGAAGCGGCCGGCTGCTGTTTGCTGCTGGGGAATTTTGACGGCGACCCCGACAAGGAATCCAAGTATATCCGGTCCTTTGCCAGGAGCAAGGCCGCCGGCCTGATTTTGACCCCATCGGCCAAATCAAATCCCCGGATTTACGCCGCGGCGCAGCGCGCGGGCACCCCGTTGGTATTTCTGGACACTTACCCCGAAAACATTGCGGCGGATGCCGTCCAGACCGACAATGTCGCCGGCGGAATCATGGGGGTTAAACGCCTGGCGGCGGCCGGCTGCCGGCGGATCGGTTTCGTCTGCGGTGGCCTGAACACCTCCAGCTCGCAGGAACGCCTGGCCGGTTACCGGCTGGCGGTTTTAAATACGGGCCAACCCCTGGACGAGCGGCTGGCCGGCGGCGTCGAATTCAACAATGCCTCAGCCTACCAGCTTACCGTAAGTTTACTGCGCTATGGCGCCGACGGCCTGCTGCTGGCCAACGGCAACCTCATCACCGGTGTGATGCAGGCGGTGGCGGACACGCGGAAGAACACGCCGGTCGTGGCATTTGACGAAATTTCCCCCGCGCGCGGCCTGCCGCCGCCGCTGGCCTGGATTATTCAGCCCGCGCAGCATATCGGCTACCTGGGCGCCCGCATGCTGCTGCGGCGGATAACGGCAAACGGCGGCAGCCGCCGGACGCCGTGCGAGCCGGCGCACAAAGCCTGTCTGCCGCCGGCCCTGGTTGAAACCTGTAAAACGTCCGAATCAAACAAATCATAGGGAGGTCATGCCATGCATCTGCCCCGCATCTTAATCGCAACCTGTCTGCTGCTGGCCGGTTCCCTGGCCCGGAGTGCCACCTGGTACGTAGCCACCAATGGGGTGGATAATGCCGATCCCGGCCGCGGCGCGAGTTGGGACTTGCCTTACGCCACCATCAGCAACGCCATCGCTAAGGCGGCGGATAACGATGAAATCCTGGCTTCCAACGGTCTGTACCAGATTACGACGACCATTTTGATCGCCAAGCCCCTGCGCTTGATCGGAGTGAACGGTCCGGAAAACACTATGCTGGACGCGGGAGGCATCACGCGGGTGGTGGCCATTTCCGCCACCAACGCGCTGCTGGCGGGATTCACCATCACCAACGGTTACCTCAACGCCTCCGGCCAATTTGGCGCGGGAATCCGGCTCTTGGGCGGATCCACGATTACCAACTGCATCATCACCGGCAACATCAACCTGACCCGCCAGGGTGGCGGCATTTTCTGCTCAGCACCGCTGGACACCACCGGGATCATTGTCAATTGCTCCATCAACGGCAACGAAGCGACATCGGGTGGCGGGCTGTTCTTAACCAACAATGCCATCATGTCTGATTGCTCCATCGTCGGCAACCGGGGCACAACCAGCCACGGCGGCGGCGTTTACATGCGTAAAGGCATCGGTGAAAATATCATCGTCCGACGCTGTAACGTTGTTTCCAACATTGCGGCCAGCCAGGGCGGCGGGGTGTGGATAATCGGCGGTTTGGCGGAAAACTGCAGCTTTTACGACAATCAGTCGCTCGCGGACACCAATGGCAGCACTTATATCGGCGGTGGTGGCGTTTTTGTCCAGGGTGGCGAAGTCAGAAATTGCCTGGTCGCGCGCAACACTGCCAACAACAACGGCGGCGGTATTCTGCTGCAGGGCGGAGCAAAGGTATATAATTGCACCTTCGTGGCCAATGCCGCCGGACGTTGGGGCGGCGGTTTTTATCAGCATGCCTCTTCGCCCGATATCGTCGAAAATTCCATTCTCTGGTATAACACCGCGGCTGAAGCCGGCGACGACTGGTTCTGTTATAATCGCGACGAAACCTCTTCGCTGACCAACAACTGCCTGGGCTGGGGCGCCGTCTCCGCATCCCTGATTCCTTACGATCAACCGCCGGTGAATTACGGCGGGGGATTCAACATCACCAACGAGCCGGCGCTGGTCACACCCGCCGCCGGAAGCGACTGCCGCCTGCGCTACGGCTCGCCCTGCATCAACGCCGCGCTATATTTTGCCTGGATGGATGACGCCACGGACCTGGATGGCCACCCGCGGCTGGACCCCGCCTGGCGCCTCCCGGATATCGGCTGCTACGAATTCATTTTGAACCGCGGCACCGTGTTCTCCATTCGCTAACGCCACTTAATCCATAAAAATTAATGTTGATATTCCTCTTATGTCTGGCGTGCTGTCTGCCAGGGGTCGGGATCGCAGCGGAACGCGCCGCCGGACCAGCCCCGGACAGCGCCGCCGCCGGCAATCTGCTGGTCAACGGCGGATTTGAGGCGGTGGAAAACATCGGCCTGGACACCGCCGCCATCCCCGGCTGGAAGGTCAACGGCACGCGTCAACAAGGGCTGCTGATCAAGCAGGACAGCGCGGAAGATTTGTTCGGCGCGCAAAGTCTTAAGCTGCAGATGCACGCGTTGCCCGCCGGCGGCGACTGGGAGATTTGCCAGGACCTGCCCGCCGCCGTTTTGCCGTCCAACCGCGATTATATTTTCACGGGCTGGATAAACTCATACAAAGGCAGCGGCGCTTTCAAAATCAGGCTGATCAAGCAAGGCGTCGTATCCGATGAATTTGTGCTGGCAGCCTGGGACGGTCAGGGCGAGTACCGGCTGGGATCCGGGCGCTGGATGGAATATTCCAAAGTCTTTAATCCCGGCAACAGCGACATGGTGCAAATTGTCTGCTCCCTGAAGAAAGATGAAAAATTCATCGGCGATACCGTCTGGTTCGACGGGCTGGCCCTGAGCCCGGCTGAAAACCCGCTAGAACCGCGGGCGGCGCCGGCAACCGGCGCGTTTCCCGCGGAAATATACCTGCAGGCGGACGCTCCGGCCGGCGGCGATGGATCGCTCCTCCAACCCTTCAGCCAGCTTCAGGCGGCGCTGGATGCCGCCGGGCCGGGGACGGTCGTCCAGGTCGGGCCGGGTGTTTACACGGGCAGTGCGGTTTTCCGGCGCGGGGGCGGCGGCGATGCGCCCCTGACGCTCCGGGGCGTTGCCGGCGCGGTGCTTCAGGGCGCGCTGCCGGCCAAGCTCAACTGGCAACCCGCGCCGGACTGGGGCGCGGGCGTCTATGCAACCACCAGCCCCATCGGGTTCATTCGCGGCATTTATTTCAGCGCCGCCCCCGCGGAAACGGGGTGGAAATTGCCGCTGATCCGCTACGAACGCGCGGGCGATGCCGCCCGGGCGCCGGACGATATCTGGCATTTCCGCAATATATTCCGGGACGGCATCATGACGCCCGAAAAACAGCCGGGGCAGGGGTTCGAACTGCTGCGGGCGGTCGCCATGTTCAATCCGGAAGACCGCCGGATTTACATTCGTTTCGGCGATAACCGCGATCCGAATATTTTGTTTTTCCGGCTGGTGCAAGGGGAAGCGCTGATTGACGCGGACGGCGTAAGCAATATTGTCGTTGAAGGCCTTAGCCTGATCAACGCCGTCAAAGGCGTCAATATCAAACGTTCCCAAAATGTCACGGTCCGGAACTGCAATTTTACGGCCGTGGAATATGGCATCAAGGTTAAGTTTTCCCGGGCAGTCAAGTCGCTGCACAATATCCTTACCCTGCATGCCTGCCATGAAATGAATCCGCACAAGCAGTCCGTCAACACGCCGCCGGGGCCGCGCTTCCAGATGGATGTCTGGGGGGCATACAAGTGGGTGGGATACTACGACCGTTGCGCAATCGGTTTGAGCGAATCCGCGGACTGCGAGGTGTCGGGAAACTATATCCATGATTACTGGGACGGCATCAGCGTAGGCGGCCGGCAGGCCCCGGGGAACATAATCAGCCGGAACTGTATCGTCAATATCCGGGACGATGCCCTGACCGTTACCGGCGATGCCGGACAGGAATGGCGCGGCAACACCATCATGAACGCCTTCGCCGGGCTGCGCTACTGGCCCAACCCGCATAACCGGGGGCCGGTTTACATCTATGGCAACCGCTTCCTGCAAAACCGCCAGGACAATGTCCGGTTCATGCACAGCACGGACGCGGAAATATATATTTATCACAATACCGCGGTCGGCGGCGACGGCGTGCGTTATCATGCCGTCGAAGCGGCCGGCACCCCGAATGTGCATGTTTATAACAATTTATTCATCGGCAATTATTTCGGCATGACCAGCCGGGTGCGGGCGGCCAAAATCATTCCCAATTTCAAGGCCGGCTACAATGTGTATCTTGACGATCCGCATGGTGTCATCGCCAAATACGGGCTGAACGAACATGGCTCATGCGGCGCGGATTACATTGAAAAAGGCGTTGACCTTTCGACGTATTTCGGCCGGCCGCTGCCGGGTTGCCCGCCGGGATATTTCGAAGGTAAGGCGCCGGACTGCGGGGCGTCCGCACTCAAAGTGAATTGACCGCGTTTTCACGCAATAATGTTTAATGCGGGTGGAATCTGCAGTCTAACTCAGGTGGGGCGAACCGTCTCCGGTGAGCCGTCCGGAGCGGCTCGGAAAATAGGTAAGGCGGGGAGTTAAAGGAGAATGAGCGAAGATGAGTCTAATAATAAAAACAGCGATCATGTTTGTGGCGGGATGTTTTTGGGCCGCCGCGGCGCTGGGCGCCCCGGATCTGGTGCCGCTGCCGAAATCTTACCGGGAGACCGGTCCGGTCCTGCGCCTGGCGGCGCCGCATATTTTCATTGAAAGCAGCCGCCAATGCGAGATTGCGGCCGAAGAAGTGCGGCTGCGCATCGCGGAATTGGGCGGCGTCCCGCCCGCCGCCGTCCCGGCGGGCGATCCGGCGGCGCCGGGCATCTACATTCTGACGGCGCAAGCCGCCCCGGCGGCGCGCCTGATGGCAATGCATCAACTGCAGGTTACGGCTGCCGATCCCGGCCCCCAGGGCTACGTCCTGAAGACCGCCGCAGAACAAATCATCATCATCGGTTCGGACAGCGTGGGGGCGCTGTATGGCGCCATGACCTTCCGGCAGTTGATGAAAAAAGCCGGCGCGCAGGTCGTCTTGCCGGCCTGTGCCATCCGCGACTGGCCGGATTTCCGCTACCGCTCCAGCATATCATTCCAACGCGGCCTGGAACGGCTGGCTTACGACGAAAAGACGCCGGCGGGCCGCCTGGCAGCCTGCAAGGCCGGTTTCGACCTGATGCTGCGTTTTAAAATGAACATGGTGTTCGACTATAATTTTTCCCGGGAAAATATCTGGGACATGCCGGCAGACCGGAAAAAGTTTATTGCGGCGGCCAACGCCTATGCCGCGGAACGCGGGATTTACCCCGCCAATTACGACAATACCGCCGCCGGCAACTACCGCAAGGGCGCCATTCCCAAGCCATTCCAGAACTGGCCCTGCGTGCAGGAATCCCGCGGCGGAAAATATTCCTTCTCCTGCTGGAGCGACGACGAGCTGCAGCGCGCGAAGATTGAAAAAACCGCGGATGTTTTCCGGGAATGCAATTTCAGGATGGTTTTGATCCATCCGGTGGACGGCGGCGCGATTGAGGACCCGGAGCAATGGAGCCGCCGCTGCCCGGCATGCCGCCAGCGCTGGAAGGATGACGAACGCTGGAAAGCCACGGCGCACCAGTTGGGGATGTGGGTCGAGATTTTCCGCGAACGGGCTCCCGGCATTATCCTGGAGTCGCCAGTTTATCCTTACAACGCCGTTTATTCGGTTCGTGCGCGTTTCCCGAATGTCAGCGATGAAACCTGGCGCCGGAATTCCGTGGATTTCTGGACGAACCTCCACCGCGAACTCGATCCAGGCGTGCCTTTCGGCACCTGGACGAGTTGGCGGCTGCCCATGGCGAAATACCGGGAATGCTTCCCCGGGCGGAGCGTCAGCGTCTGCAGCCCTTACCAGTACAATGCGGGCATTTTTTCCACGTCTTTCCGCCGGATTGCCGCCAATTATTTCAATCATCCGGACGATATGTTCGTGGTGCGCGGCACGGATGGCAATGGCAATTGGTTGACCCTGATTAATTGCTGCGAATTCGCCTGGAATACCGGCGGGCCCGGCAACGATCCGGAATATAACGGCCTGTTTTACGATCCGGAAACCGATCATACCCAGCCGGAAGAAATTATCCGCGGCTGGCTGCCGCAAGCCTGCCGGAATTTTTACGGCGATGCCGCGGGCGATCTGATCACGCCCTTGTACCAGTCCGGCGTCCAGCCGTTCTATGTCGCCGATCCGGGCCGCATCCTGGACCGCGCCAACAAGGCCCGGCGCGCTCCGCTGGCGGACGTGGACCCTGACCAGGTCAGCAGCAATTCCGACCTTGGCCGGATCGCGCCGGACATCGTGGATACCCCCGAGCGAATGGCCGCGCAGGTCCAGGCCGCGGCAACTTCACTGGCGGCGCTGGAAGCGGCGTGGCCGCTCTACGACACCATACCGCCGGCTCCGCGGAAGATTTATATTTACCACTACCGGCGCATGCCACAGATATATGCCGTGGCGCGCGCCGTCCATGCCGACCGCGCGGCCGCCGCCCTGCAGCGCGCCGGCGATTTTGCCCAAGCGTCGGCATTACTGGAGCAGGCGCTGGCCAACCTGCAAGCCGACTGGGGCAGGGTAGCGGAAATCCAGGAACGGACTCGCGGCAAATTAGATATCCAGGCGCCCGACAAGCTGATTTCCGGCGATATCCCCCAGGCAGACAAGCTCCAGGCGATGCTCGCCGCGCGGCTGGCGGATGTAAAGCTGATTCTCAAGCCGCGCCGGCCGGGCCGATACGCCAATGTCGGCATTTACCGCGGCTCCGGCGCGCAAGGCGCGCTGGAATTTTTCAAGCAATTCAAAAATGTGAGGGCGGAAATCATTGATTCGCTGAATCTGTCCGTCCTGGACCGGTATGACTGCGTGTTCGTCATGAAGAATCAAAACATCCGCCGCGAAGATTTTTTCGAAAACCTGCGCCGGTATGCGGCGGAAGGCGGGGGCGGCGTGTTGATTGAGCATGACTTGATCGGCGGGCCGCGGGGCCCGTTCGGCCAGGCCTCCCCCTTCCCGGAAGTCTGCCGGCAGGGTGCGCAGCGCATTGACGGACGCAAAGCCGTCATCGCCGATCCGCATCCGGCGCTGCCGGGCCTCGCCCGGGGCGCGGAGCTGGACTTGATGTATGTGGACTGGATCGTGCCCGTGCCCGGGCCCGACGGCCAGGTGCTCGCGCGGAGCGCCACCGGAGAGGCGGTGGCGGTGGCCGGCCCGGTGGGCGCCGGCAAGGTGGTTTGCAGCGGCACGGTCAGCGTCTCCAGCGTGGGCAGCGGGTACGACGCCGAGGAAAAACTTTTGTATGGTTTCAACGCCGCTTTGGCGCAGGGCGCGGTGGAATGGTTCACGGGATTGAAATTGACCCGATGATTCCGGCGCAGGACTCAGCCGCCGGCCGCACCGGCCCGGCGGAACTTTGTTTTCACATTTTTGATCCAGAAACGCGATGATGCATGACCGGAACAACGCGGCAATCATGTGCGCATGGGCGATCCTGACCGGCGCCGCCTGCGCCACGGCCGACGAAATCACAAGCAATACCGTCTGGCAGGGGCGGATTACCATCCGCGAAAAAATCACCTTCAGTCCGCGGGCATCGCTGACCATCATGCCGGACGCGGTAATATTTTTCGAGGCGCAGGGGGAACTGGTATGCGCGGGAAAGTTCCACGCCCGGGGCGCGGCTTTTACCGCCGCGCAGCCGCTGACGGGCAAAGCGCGCCTGACCCTGGCCGCCGGCGGCCGCCTGCAGGATTGCGCCTTCAGCAACCTGGTGACGGAATCCAAACGGTACCATAACGCCTTTTTAAGCATTCTGGGCGGGCCCGCCGCCATTGAAAGTTGCCGTTTTGACAACTGCTCGGCGGCGGAAATCGTGCGCGGGCAGGAACCGGCAGTGAGCAATTGTGTGTTTGACGGCCCGGACGGCGTCGGGCTGGCCTTGTTCCATTGCACGGCGGCGAAAATCACCGGCAATGTTTTCCAGGGCGGCCACCGCACGGCTGCCATGCTGAAACTGAACAATACCGAGGACAGCCGGGTGGCGCAGAACCGGTTCTACGGCCGGGGCACGGCCATTGAGCTTTACGGCGCCAGCCGCAACAACCTCCTGGTTGCGGACGATTGTTTCGACAACACCTACGGCATTACACTGCATGCCGGCGCGCAAAACAATACTGTTCTGGCATGCCTGATTGACGGCGCCCGCTCTATCGGGTTGCGGGTCCTGGGCGGCGCGGACAACCTGGTGCGGAATTGCGTGGTCTGGCGCGCCGGCACGGGCGTTCATCTTGGCGCCCGGGAAGCGGCCCCGGCCGCCGCCACCATCTCCATCCTCAACAGCGTTTTCGCCGGCTGCGGCGCCGCCGTGTTCAGCGGCGCGGCGTCGTATTCCGGCGTCATCGCGCACAACGCCTTCTGGGAGAATAAATCCGACCTCGAACTTGGCCAGGGCGCATTCCGCACGGCTGATAATCTTTTTGCCGACCCGCTGTTTGTGGACCCGGAAAACGGGAATTTCCGGCTGCAATTGCGGGAGTTCAACCATCCCGCGGATTCGCCGCTGCGGTCCGGCGGCGCCCCGGCGGGATGCGCTATCGGATTGTTTCCCGCGGTAATCAACCCGCTTCACGCCGAATAATGAGCAGATAGTGATAATCGGTTGCGACAATACCGGCGCGCTGTATGGGGCCATGACGCTGCGGCAGATGCTCGCCGCCGTTGCGGTGGAGTGGATGACCGGCCGCAAACTGACCGCCGAATAAAAAACCCAGGGATGTCCCTCATGCGCATTTTCTTTTTTCTGAGTTGCGTATATTTTTGCTGCGCGGCGTCGGGGTGGGCGCTGGAAATTTTCAACGCGCCCCTGCCGCCGTCGCCGGATGACCTGCCTGAATGCCAGCCCTTGCGCACCCTGTATGTCGCGCCCGACGGCTGCGATACCAATCCCGGGCGGGCGCGTTCGCAGGCGTTGCTCACCATCAGCCGGGCCGCGGCCCGGGCGGAACCCGGCGACCTGGTCCTGGTAGCCGGCGGCGTTTACCGGGAAAGCATATCGCTGACGCGTGCCGGCACCGCCGCGCATCCGATTGTTTTCCGCGCCATGCCCGATGAAACGCCGGTGATCACCTGGGGCGTGCCCGTGGACCGCTGGCGCGCCAGCCCGGGGCAAACCGGAGTTTACCGCGCCGCCCTGGCGGAACCGCCGATGTATGTCTGGGAAAATTCCACCATCAGTCTTTACAAGGAAGTCGCGGATGCCGGCACCGTGGCGGACATCCCGGGCACCTACACTTACGACCAGGCGTCCGGGGAAATCCAGCTTCACACGTTTGACCGCCGGGATGCCAATGCCGCCGGCATCGTGGCCGTCAGGCGCCTGGTTCCGCAGGATAAAACCTGGCATTGGTACCGCGAAAAAATCTACGGCTTCGGACTCCTGGCCCCTTATAACCGCGTGGAAGGATTTTGTTTCGCGTATGTCCCGGTGGGGGCCGCCTTCTCCGGGGCGCAGTCCCAAAACTGCGCGGTGCGTAACTGTACGGCCTACGGCGGGATCGGCGGGATCGCCGCCTTCAACGGCGGCAGCAATACCATCCAAGGCAATGTTTGCTTCCGTAATCAGTCACACGGCATCCTGGCCGAAGGCTCGAGCTTGCGCCAGACCCGCAACTTGCGGGTAATTAACAACATTCTCGTGGACAATGCCAATGTCGGTATTTTTGAAATCGATAACCTGGGCGGGCATCCTTATGACTTCGCCATCTACGGCCTGGTGCGCGACCCGGAGTTTTCCGGCAACCTTGTCATCAAAAAACGCCTTACCGGGCACGGATTGATCCGTTACAAATCCGGCGCCGGCAACCGCCGGACCTGCAACAATCTGCTGGTCAACGATCATCCCAAACTCGCGGCTGACGCTGCCGTGCAATTTAACGGTATGTCGGAATATTTAAACAATACGGTCGTGGGCGGCTTGCTTAAGGCTTATCCTTACCCGCACGAAACCGCCGTTCCCGTATTGATGGAGAAATACCAGACGAAAATTGCCGGCAATCTCTACCTTCCGCACCCGGTCGGCCCCGCGGCGGGTTTTGCCAATCCGCACCGCCACGATTACCGGCTCGTTGCCGCCAGCCCGCATCTGGGCCAGGGCGCCTTTCCCGACCCCGCCCCGGTCTTGTATGTCGCCCCGGACGGCGACAATGCCCGCGACGGCCTTGTGCCGGAGCGGTCCCTGTCCGGCATCGGCGCGGCGCTCCAGCGCGCTGCACCCGGCACAACCATCTACATCATGCCGGGCACCTATCGCGAACATCCGGTGGTTAACTGCCAGGCCCGGTCCGGCGCACCGCTGACGATCTGCAGTTACCTCCCGGAATCCGCGGTGGTGCTGGAGGGCAGCCTGACGGTCGCCGCGTCCGCCAACATCATCGTGGACGGCTTGACCATCCTGGGGCCGCCCCGTGCAAATTCCCCGGCGGCCGTCAGCATCGCCGGCTCAGAACAGGTGATTTTGCGCAAAAACATCCTGGCCGGCTGGCCCGCCGGAATGGACCTGCGTCAGGCCGGGCCGCTTTTGATTTTGAACAACACCTTCCATGACTGCCGGCGGATTTATACGTCCGCCGATCTGCGCGGCAAAATGGTCTGCCGCAATAATCTTTTTTACAATTCAGTGCCGGCGCCGGCCGCGGCTGACGCATCCCTGATCGTCAGCGAACGCAATTATTTCATCGGCGCCGGCGCCGAAGCTCATTTGCAAATCTGGCGGGATGCCGGGGTGTACGAGCCGCATGCTTCCGCGGCGCTGGCGCAGGCGGGGCTGGATGCAGCATTCCGACCGACCGGCAATGCTGCGCTCGGGTTTGCCGGCTTGCAACATGCGCCCGCCGGCGCGCGCCGCTGCCGGCCGGTCCCGCCGCCAATCGACTTGCAGGATTTCAAAGCCGCGGCCGCGCTGCCGCAGGCCGTGGTGATTGCCTGGAAAACCCCCGGCGATCATCCCGACTGTCGCATCGAAATCCTGGCCGGGCCGCAGCCGGTCGCCGAACAGACCATCGCCCAGAATCCGCGGATCAAGCAGCAGGCGTTCGCCTGTGTTTTCCGGGGATTGCAGCCGGCAACCGATTACACCGCCCGCCTGCAATTGTTTTATCCGCTGGATGACAAGCCGCCGCTGGAGCAGGCGTTGAATTTCCGTACCCCGGCGGCGCAACGCCCGCCGGCAACCTTGTACGTTGCCCCGGACGGCAGCGATGAGCATGACGGCATGCACCGCGGCCGGCCGCTGCGGACCCTGGCCGCCGCCACCCTGCGTGCGGCGCCCGGCGACACCATCCTGGTTGCGCCCGGCATTTACCGCGAAACCCTGCGTATCTGGTTCGGCGGAATTGGCGCCAAGCGCCCTCTGACCATTCGCGCCGAAATTTCCAACCAAAGCGTGATTGATTCCGATTACCTGCGCGACAATGTCTTCGTTGCCGACCAGGTTGATCACGTCGTATTGGATGGTTTCAATTTCCGGGGGTATTGGTATGCCTGGGACTACCTGGGCGGCATTATCAGGAATTGCCGCAATTTTACGCTCGCCAACTGCGTCTTTGAGCCGGGGGCCGCGGCCGGGTGGAGTTGCCTGCTCGTTGGTATTTTTGATTCCAGCAATGTTACCGTAACCAACAACCTCTTCGTAAAATTCGGCATCGGCGTCACGGCCGACCGGAGCGCCAACGTCGTCGTGGATCATAACACCTTTTACCGCGGCGGCTGGTTCGCCGTCTCCATGACGCGCCTGCCGGCGGAAGGCGGCCCCCGGATCTGCAACAACATTTTCGATTCCGCCACCAATCCCGACAAAAAGAATCCCGCCGTCCAGGCCAGCGGATGGCCCGCCGACTCGGCGTTCGATTATAACCTGTTCTGGCGCCAGGCTTCCCCCGAGATGCGCCTGTTCGGCATTCAAAATCCAGCGAAAAATATCGACGAGCGGGCCTTCACCATCGGCGAACTCCAGACCAACTTCAACCTGGGCCGCCATTCCATCCTCGCGGAGCCGCAGTATGTCGATCCCGAAAAATTTGATTTCAGGTTGCGGGACGGCTCCCCGGGCGTCAACGCCGCGGAGGATGGCCGCGACATCGGCAGAATTCCGCCCGGCAACGCCAGCCGTTAAACCAAGGCAGCCGTAAGCAAACACGTCATGGGAAAATAAAAGCGGAGCGGCTTGTTGAGAGCTTGGGTCGGACCAAGGAAAACGCTAGCATGCGAAAATGTTAGTCGTTGTAGAGCCGTCGAAAATGAGGCTTAGCGGCGATGTTTGAGGGGGACTTGCATGCCTTGTGTTGTGCAAGCTGGAGTTTCAAAAAGCAGGCATAAAACACAGTGCGCATTCCGGCCGGGTGTGAGTCATATTTGCCGGCGATTGGGGCAGGGGACAAATTTATGGGCCGCGCGTGGCCAATGCGTGCAACAGGTTTACGACCAGGCGCGACAGGGTATGGCCGCCCAAGCCATGCACGTCGTGTTCCGGGACCAACTCGGCCACGATCAGGCCGGCGATAGTTCCCTGGCGCGCGAGCCCGGTCAGCAGATCGTTGGCTTCATGAAAATTCAAGCCGCCCGGTTCGGGGTGGCTGACCGCGGGACAGATGGATGCGTCCAGCCCGTCAACATCCAGGCTGATAACGTATTTCCGCCCGTCGGGAATGCGGCGCAAGGCCGATGCAATGCCTTGTTTGTGGATTTCATTTTCGGTAATCAGGATGTTGCCGGCGCGCCGGGCGTCTTCATAGTGTTCCGCCAGGCCGAACCCATGCAGGCCGAGTTGCACGGTCTGCTCCACCCAGGGCATGGCGGCCGCGTTGCGCATGGGGCTGCTGTAACCATCGGTGATGCCATGGATTTCCCGCGCCCAGTCGAGGTGTTCGTCAATCTGGATTACAGTTATCGGTCCGTGGTGTTCGAATGCCCGCAAAGCGGGAATGGGAACGGCGTCATCCCCGCCGAATATCAGCGGCACGGCCCCCCGCGCGAGGATGGCGCTGATGGCGGCGGTGGAACGCGCCACTCCGGCGGGGATGTCCAGCGGGTCGAATGGCACATCGCCGCAATCAATCAGATGAATGTGGCTCAGATCCATCGGCGCCGCGGCATAATCGAAATTGCGGCAGGGCTGGGCGGTTTTGACGAAACGCAGCGATTTTTCGCGCAGGTAGGCGGGCGCGCCGGCGCTGCGCGATTGCCCCATCGCGTACGGCATGGCGTAAGGGACTCCAATCACGGCCGCCCGCGGCATCGGTTCCGGCCAATGGCGCAGGTCGGCCACGGTCGGGGCGTTCAAAAAACTTTGAAAATATTTGCCGGGAATGTGCGTCAAGGGCGCGGCCAATTCGGGCTGCGCGGTTTTTTGATTGCGTGCTTTTGCAGATTTCATCTTAATCACCTCCAGGCACCAGATCCTATTCCATGCGGCCTGCGCCAACGACCGCAACCGAAAAATCAACCTTGAATGCGGCGCATATCAAATGCCGGCGCCACGGCGGCCCGGTCTTTTTCCAATTGCTCCGCAACCAAGCGGGGGTCCAGCAAACGCGGGACCGTACCGGCGGCCAGGCTGAGCGCCGCCGCGGTGCCCGCCGCCTGTCCGGTGGCCATGCAGGTTTGCTGGATGCGCAGGCTGGCCTGCGCTTCGAAATCGCAGGCAACGCACCGGCCGGCCATGAGCAAATTATCCACGCCTTGGGCCACGAGGCATCCATAGCGTATATCATAATAATCGCCCGCCAGCAACTTATCCCGCCAGGCGGGAAATTCCGGGGTAGACGAGAAACTAGAGCGGGCTTGATCTTTGTCGGCGGGCCAGATATCCACCGGCCAGGAACAACGGGCAATGCCATCCGGGTATTTACGCAATAACTTGACATCCTCGGCCGTGGCGGTAGCCAGTCCCCGCAGCCGCCGCGAAGCGCGCAGCCCCACCATGTGGGAGGTATCCAGCAAGTAGGCGGATTCGAATCCCGGCATGTAACGGCAATATGCCTGGGCGGTCTGCCGCGCCTGCTCGCGGCCTTCGCGCTCGGCCCGGGTTAAATCCCAGGGGTCCAGGGGGTTGACCCGGTAGATGCGCGCATGGTGCATGCAACGCACTTCGCGGCGGTAATCCGGCAGGGCGCCATAGCGCACGCGCAACTTCCCGGCAATATCCCTGGCGCGCGCCAGTTCCGGCAGGGTGAATTCACCCCGCGCCATGGCCTCCGCCCATTCCTTTTCAACCCGGCGCACGGTTGTTGGGTCGGGGTCCGTCTCCGGCCATTGCGCATTGCCCAGACGGAAAACCTTGGAAAGCGCCATGCCCCACGGCGTCGTGCCATCGCCTTGTTCCCAGGGAACGCCGGCCGCGGCCGCGACCATGCCGTCGCCGGTGCAGTCAATCACCCGCCGGCCGAGGATCGCCCGCCGGCCGGCGCAGGTTTCCGCGAAAACGCCCCGGACCGCGCCTTGTTCCACCACCGCCCCGGCCGCATGGACATGGTGCAGCAGATCGGCGCCCGCCGCGCTCAACAACTCATCCCAGACGTATTTGGTTTGTTCGGGATCGAAGGTGGTGTCAATACGTTGCGCGGTAAAAGGGCGCACGGCGCCGCGCCGCAGCAGTCCGGCCATGAATTCATGCCAGATGCCCTGCAAGTCGGCGCCATTGGTGCTGTGGACCGTGCAAACCAACTGCGCCACCGCCGCGCCGCCCAGGTAGCCGTATTTCTCGACCAGCAGCGTCCGGGCGCCCAACCGCGCGGCGGCAATCGCCGCCGCGCACCCGGCCGGGCCGCCGCCGCAAACGACCACGTCGTAATCCGCCAATACGGGCACGTCCCGCGCCGGTTCGTTGACTGAAGTGCAGGGTTGATCCATATCCATCTCCAACCATGGCCGCGGGCGGGGGCCGGCGGTTTCAGGCGCAAATGTCTTTCAGGTAGGCTAACTCTTTTTCCAGGTATTCTTCGGATGGCAATTCCTTTTTATCCATCCGGTTTTCGTTGCACAAGTATCCATTAAAGCCGGTGTCTTTCAAGGCGGCCGTGAATTCTTTCCAATTCACCAGCCCTTCGCCGGGATGCACAATGATGGATTTCCATTGCCCCTGGTCGTTGCGGGCATAATAGGAATCCTTGCAATGCACGTAGGCGAGATAGTTGCCGAGGATTTCCAATCCCATCCGCCAGTTTTCCCGGCCGGCCAGGACCATGTTCTGCGGATCGTGGATCGCGCCGATCAGTTCCGGATCGAAATCGCGCATGATCAAGTACGCTCCCGAACAGCTTTCGTTGAGATTGCCGGGATGCAATTCCAGGAGGCTGCGTACGCCGTACCTGGCGCCATAGCCGAGCAGTGTTTTGAGCATAGCCTGCGTCTTTTGAAAAAGCGCGCGATAGCCCTGTTTCCGGTCATAAAGCATCCCGAACACCCGGATCGCGGGGGCGCCCATGGCCTGCGCCAGCCGGTAATACGGCTCAAATACCGGCGCCTCAAAGTAGCTCAAGGCGAAATACGGCGGCACAAACCCGATTATCTCCAGCCCGGCGTTGCGTGCGCTGTCGCCGCAATTCCGCGCGCGGGCGCATAGCTCCGGCATCTCGCTTTCCGCCAGCGGACGGGCCCGGCCCTCGAAAATGCCCGCGGTGGATAATTCGATGCCGCCATATCCCGCCCGCCGTATGCGCGCTATATTTTCTTCGAAGGTCAATTCCGGCTGCAAGCCATACTGGGCCGCAAATTTCATTTCCGCTCCCCTTTGTTTGATGTTGAATTAAACTATTTGCACCGCGCGGCCAGTCCGGGTGGATTCCATGGCCGCCAAAGTTACGTCCACCGCCAGCAATGATTCCGCGGGCCGCACGGCCGGCTCAGCCCGTCCGTGCAGCGCCTCATACAGATTGTCATAAAAGGGCACGATGGGAATACGCGCTTCGCGGGATGGCGCCAGCGGTTCGCCGCCGCTGTCGCGGCCCCGGCAGATTTCCGGCAGTTGCGAGGTTAATGTGGTTTCATCCAATTTCAACCGGCCCTTACTGCCCGGCCAGACGCAGCCGCCCTGGTCGCCCGCCACCATAAACCGTGGACAGCCGGATTGGGCCATCATCATCGCCGCCACCGCGGCGGCGCCATTATCAAACCGGATGACCGCGGTCCAGGGGCCGCTGCCTTTCTCGAATCCGCGCGGGAAACTGGCGGCGCAGTCCACTGCCACGGGTTTACCGCCGCCGATGAGCAGAGCCTGGTCGAAAAGGTGGACGCCCCAATCGAACAGCCAGTCCGCGCCCAGCAGGTTACCGCAAACGGTGGTGTGAAATATCCGAACTTTGCCGAACAATCCCTGTTCCACTGCCCACCTGAGTTCCAAAAATTCCGGTTCCCACCGGCGGTTCTGATGCACGGCCACCAGCCGCCCGTGCCGGCGCGCCGCCTCCATGATGGCCACGCCTTCCTGGTGCGCGGCGCACATCGGCTTCTCCAGCAGCACATCCTTGCCGGCCGCCAGCGCCTGCAGTGCAATCGGCGCATGCGTGGATGGCGGCCGCGTGGCCACCAGCACCAGGCGCAGATTCGGATGTTCCAGAAACCGGTTCAAATCGGTGTAAGGTTTGGCCTGGTAAAGCCCGGCAATCTCCGCGGCGCGGGCGGGATCAAGATCGCAGCAGGCGGTCACCCGGAACTGGTCCGGCCGTTTGGATAATGGCGGATAATGAATCCCCCGCGCCGCATTGCCGCAGCCGACAATTCCCATCTCGATCGTCATACGCTTCGCTCCAATTGATTATGTATCAATGTCATGCCATTCCCGAATTATTGCAAAAGCTGAATTTTTGAAAGAATCTCAGCCAACAACAATTTTATGTCGCGGGAATCTCCCGCAGGTCCAGATCGTCGAGCCATAAATTCCAGGCGGCATCCCGGCGCTGGGGCAGCACGATCACCCGCGCAAACTTCATGCCGCGCCACCATTGGCCTGGTTCGATCCGCAACTTGATTTCCGTCCATGAATCGGCCGTCAAATCCCGCTGGGCCA
>CAZYXU010000023.1:0-22284 GCA_964650945.1 uncultured Verrucomicrobiota bacterium
GTCTTTCCGTTTGTAAAAAAGAGGGGTTTGCTTGGGGTCGTCTTCCTCGAAATAATAGGTGTATTTATAGCCATTTTCGTCTTTAGTCTCTTCCGCTTTCAAGCCTGCGGTGCCGCGTTCGGCCTTGTATTCCAGGTTGGATGGGATCGCCAAGACGTCCAGCCCATAAATGCGATAGAATTCCTCTTTTTCGGTCAGGGCTGTACCGGTCATTCCGGACAATTTTTTGTACATGCGGAAGTAATTCTGGATGGTGATGGTGGCCAGCGTCTGGGTTTCGCGCTCGATCTTGACGCCCTCCTTCGCCTCCACGGCCTGGTGCAGCCCGTCGCTCCAGCGGCGCCCGGGCAGGATGCGGCCGGTAAACTCATCCACGATCAGCACCTGGTTGTTCTGCACCACGTAATTGACATCGCGCTCGTACAGGCAGAAGGCGCGGATCAATTGATCCACGCTGTGGATGCGCTCGCTTTTTTCCGCGAACGCCGCCTGGGCCCGCTGGCGCCGCTCGATTTTCTCCTGGGGCGACAAACCGGTCTGCCCGTCGATCTCCGACATCTGCCCGATCAGGTCGGGAAACACATAGGCATCCGGATCGGACGGGTTCAGGGCATTGCAGCCTTTCTCCGTCAAAGTAGCGTCATGCCCGCGCTCGTCAATGGTGAAGTAGAGCTCCTCGCGCAAGGCGCGCGCCTGCTCTTTGCGCATATCGGTCAGCATGGCATTTTCGATCTGCTCGACCATCCGCCGGGTATCGGCCTCCTCCAGGAGGTGCAGTAACTGCTTGTTTTTAGGCATGCCATGCCGGACCTGGTAGAGGCGCAGCTTGGCCTGCTCGGTATCGCCGCGTTCCAGGGCTTCGCGCGCCTCCTGCATGAACTGGTTGCACAACTCGCGCTGGCGGCGCACGAGGCGGTCAACCGGCGGGGTCAGTTCCGTGAATTGGTGGTTATCCACGGGCGCCGGACCGGAAATGATCAGCGGCGTGCGCGCCTCGTCAATCAAGATGCTGTCAATTTCATCCACAATCGCGTAAAAGTGGCCCCGCTGCACCACGTCGTCCGGGGTGTGGGCCATGCCGTTGTCGCGCAGGTAATCGAAGCCGAACTCGCTGTTGGTGCCATAAGTAATGTCGCAGGCATATTGCATGCGCCGCTCCGCCTGGTTCATCTGGTTCTGGATACAGCCCACGGTCAGGCCGAGATATTGGAAAACCATCCCCATCCATTGCGAGTCACGGCGCGCCAGGTAATCGTTAACCGTCACCAGATGGACATTCTTGCCGGTGAGCGCGTTGAGATACAGGGGCATGGTGGCCACCAGGGTTTTGCCTTCGCCGGTGGCCATTTCGGCGATTTTGCCATGGTGCAGGGCAATGCCGCCCAGCAGTTGGACATCGAACGGCACCATATCCCAGGTCAATTGATGCCCGCAAACGTCGAGGGTGGCGCCCTGCAAACGGCGGCAGGCGTTTTTCACCACGGCAAAGGCTTCGCACAGCAAGTCGTCCAGGGCGGCGCCCTGCGCCAGCCGGTCCTTGAATTCCGCGGTCTTGCCGCGCAGGGCCTCGTCGCTCAAAGCCTGGCATTCCACTTCCAAGGCATTGATCCGGTCGATCAGCGGACGAAATTTCTTCAAATCCCGGTGATGTTTGGTGCCAATTATTTTGTTGATAATCCAACGCATATCCGGCTACTGTATCAAACACCGCCGTCTTTGTCAAAATTTGTTCGTTAAAACCGGTAATGCCGATGATGGAGCGCCCCGGCGGCGTGAGCGCTCACGCTGCGCATGGCTGGTTCAAACCGAGAGGCCCATATGCATTCCGTGACCGCAACCCCGCCTGCCCCGCAATTGATCGTCGCCCTGGACCTGCCGGCGGCCGGCCGGCTGCCGGCGCTCCTGCGCAAACTGCCGGCCGCGGTCGAGTATTTCAAGGTCGGCCTGGAACTGTTCATCGCCGACGGCCCGGCGGCGCTGGCGGCCCTGCGCCAGGCCCGCAAAAAAGTGTTTTTGGATTTAAAACTGCACGATATTCCCAATACCGTCCAGCGCGCCGTGCGCGCGGCCGCCTGTCATGAGATCGCCATGCTCACGCTGCACGCCGGCGGCGGGAGCGCCATGCTGGCGGCGGCGGCGGACGCCGCGCGGGCCGCCGGCGCCAATGCCCCCCTGCTCCTGGCCGTGACGACGCTCACCAGCCTGAATGCCGCCGACCTGGCGGAACTCGGCGTCACCCGCTCCCTGCCCGATCAGGCGCTGGCGCTGGGTAAACTGGCTGCCGCCGCCGGCATAGGCGGGGTCGTGGCGTCCGTCCACGAAACCGCCGGCCTGCGCGCGCATTTCGGCGGCGCCCTCCGCATCGTCACCCCCGGCATCCGGCCCGCCGGCGCGGCGGCAGGCGACCAGCAGCGCATCGCCACGCCGGCGGCCGCCGTGCGCGCCGGCGCTGATTTTCTGGTGGTGGGCCGGCCGATCCTGGACGCCCCGGACCCGGCCGCCGCCGCCGACGCCATCCTGGCGGAAATCCAGGCTGCCGCGCTCCCCGGTCCGGCCTGACTCATGTTAAAATCAAGCATTATGCTTGCATTTTCCGCAAATATCCAATAATTAAACCTTGCAACATTCAGGGGACTCCGCTCCGCATCACGTAATTATGCAAAAAACATGTTTGGTTACCGGCTCCTCCGGATTAATCGGCTCGGAAGTCTGCGTTTATTTCCACGACCATGGCTATGCCGTCCACGGGATTGACAATAATCAGCGCGCCGTTTTTTTCGGTCCCCAGGGCGATACCCGCTGGAACCAGCGCCGCCTGACCAAAAACCTGTCCGCCTTCCACCACCATGAATTGGACATGCGCGACCGCCCCGGCATCCTGGCGCTGCTGCGCGAATTGCGCCCGCAGGCGATCATCCACACCGCGGCCCAGCCCTCGCACGACCGCGCCGCCGCCATCCCGTTCGACGACTTCGACACCAATGCCGTCGGCACTTTAAACCTGCTGGAAGCCGCCCGCCAAGCCTGCCCCGAATCGCCCCTGGTTCACATGTCCACCAACAAGGTGTATGGCGACCGCCCCAATACCATCCCGTTGCAGGAACTGGCCACCCGCTGGGATTACGCCGATCCCGCCTTCATCCACGGCATTGACGAAAATTTTTCCATTGACCAATCCAAGCATTCGCTGTTCGGCGCGTCCAAGGTCGCCGCCGACGTGCTGGTGCAGGAATACGGCCGTTACTTCAACATGCCCACCTGCTGCCTGCGCGGCGGCTGCCTGACCGGTCCGAACCACACCGGCGTGGAATTGCACGGATTCCTGAGCTACCTGGTGAAATGCAACCTGGAAAACCGCGAATACCGGGTTTACGGCTACAAGGGCAAGCAGGTGCGCGACAATATTCATTCCGCCGACGTGGCGGCTTTCATGTTCGCCTTCAGTCAAAAGCCGCGGTGCGGCGAGGTGTATAACCTGGGCGGCGGCCGTGAAAACTCCTGCTCCATCCTGGAAGCCTTTGAAATGACGGCCGCCTGCACCGGCCAGCCTTCCCGCCATGTTTACGTCAATGAAAACCGCGTTGGCGACCATATCTGTTATTACAGCGACTTGCGCAAGATGCAGCAGCATTACCCGGGCTGGTCGGTGACCATCCCGCTGCCGAAAATCATTGAGGAAATCGTCGCCGCCTGGCGGCGGCGGTTGCGGGAATCATGAAAATCCTGATTACCGGCATTTGCGGCTTCGTCGGCAGCGCGCTGGCGCGGGCACTGCCGGAATTGCTCGCGGATTTGACCGTCACCGGGGTGGATAATCTGCTGCGCCCGGGCGCGCACATCAACCGCGCCGCCCTGGCGGCGCAGGGCATCGCCTGCGTTTACGGCGACATCCGCGACCCGGCCGACCTGGAAAACCTGGCGCCGGCCGACTGGATTTTGGACGCCGCCGCCTGCCCGAGCGTGATGGCCGGCGTGGATGGGCGGATCGGCAGCCGGCAGTTGCTCGGCCACAACCTGACGGGCACGGCCAATCTCCTGGAATTGTGCCGGCGCTGGCATTGCGGGCTGACTGTCCTGAGCACCAGCCGCGTCTATTCCATCCCCGCCCTGGCGAATCTGCCGTTAGAAGTCCAGCAACGGCGCTTCACCCTCGCCCCGGCAGCCGGATGGCCGGCCGGCCTGACCGCCGCCGGCATCGCCGAAGGTTTCTCAACCGCCCCGCCCATTTCGCTCTACGGCGCTTCCAAGCTGGCATCGGAAATCCTGGCGCTGGAATATGGCGCGGCCTTCGGTTTCCCGGTAATCGTCAACCGCTGCGGGGTGCTCGCCGGCGCCGGTCAATTCGGCCGGGCCGATCAGGGCATTTTCGCCTACTGGATTCACGCCTGCCGCGAACGCCGGCCGCTGCAATTCATCGGGTTTGACGGGGCCGGCCGGCAGGTGCGGGATTGCCTGCACCCGCGCGACCTGGCGCAACTGCTCGCGCTGCAAATCCGCCGCCCGCCAACCGCGCCTGCGCCGCTGAACGTCAGCGGGGGTATGGACAACAGCGCTTCGCTGGCGGAACTCGACGCCTGGTGCCAGCGCCGCTTCGGCGCCCACACCGTGACCGCCCAGCCCGCCAACCGGCCGTTTGATGTTCCCTGGCTGGTACTGGACAGCGCCGCCGCCCGCCGGCAATGGGACTGGCGGCCGGCCATCAAACTGGAGGCCATCCTCGCTGAAATCGCGGACTACGCCGAAAAGCACCCGGATTGGCTGGCGCAGACGTGAAACCGCATGGCCGATTCCGGAAAAATCCAGACCGGTAGAGTTGCGTGCATGAAGATTGACATTAAATCCGCGGTGAGTTTATTTTTCTGGATGCCGGCCGCGCTGGCGCTGGCAATCTGTTTCATCTTCCTGCCCGATGGCTGGAACCTGATTCCGCTGGCGCTCCTGGCGCTCGTGCTGGCGGGATGTTCGGGGAAATTCCGCATGCTCCGCGGCGCGCCATCCGGGCAGCCGTCGCCGGCTCCCACCGCCGGCGGGATACGGGCGGCCGCCGGCAGCGCGCCCGAACCAATTCCCGCGTTGGCCCGGCGGGCCAACCGCGTTTTCGGCCCGATCATCGCGGGGATGCTGATTGATCTGCTGGACCTGGCGACATTCGGACCGGTGGGGCTGCTGCTGGGATTGCCCATCGGCGGCCTGGCCGGGTACTGGATGGGCAAGGCGTTGGGATTAAGCCGGCGGGCATCGGCCTGGTGCGCGCTGGCCGCCGGTGTTTATTGCGCCATCCCGGGCACGGAATTTTTCCCGCTGGCCACCATTATCGGCGCCTGTGCGCGTTTCCAGGAAAGCGGCCGCAGGCCGGGTCCGGGCGCCGCGAGATCCGATGATTGAGTGATGAAATGTTCCTTCAAATTCCAAACCGTGAACCATGCAACCGTGAACCCGGGTAGCCGTACCATGCAAATCATTTACGCGCGTTTCAACCGCCACCGCCTGCCCCCGTTCCAACTGGCCACCACCATCGTCCAGGACGGCGCGCGGCGCTATGTCGTGAAACAGGCGCTGACCCCGGAAGCCCGCGCCCACCTCGCGCAACTGCGCCAGGCGCAGCGGCTGCTGGCACAACGCCGCGCCGCGCCGCATGTGTCCATCCCCGCGCTGCTGGAAGACCAATCAACGCCCGATTCCCTGGCGTATGAATTCATCGCCGCGCCCAGCCTGGATCAAATCCTCTGGCAGGCATTGCGCGCGCGCGATGCCCGGGCATTCTGGGAAGCGCTGGACGATTACCACCGTCTGCTGACCGCCGCCTTCGGCGCCCAGCCCCGCCCCGTCATCACCCCGCAGTTAGGCGCGATCTTCGGCAACGACCTGGCGGCGCGCCTGGCCGAACGC
Organism: uncultured Verrucomicrobiota bacterium; assembly: GCA_964650945.1. GTDB lineage: Bacteria > Verrucomicrobiota > Kiritimatiellia > JAAZAB01 > JAAZAB01 > JAXGPF01. The sequence continues at coordinate 5,890 of CAZYXU010000023.1, forward strand.
GGCCCGTGCAGCGGGGTCGCCTTCATTGACCCGGTGTTTGAAAACATCCTGTGCCGCGGCGCCGACCGCGTTTTCATTGACAACGAATGGGTCATGGAAGGCGCCTTGCCGGCGGCGTTTGCCATGTACCGCAGCCTGTTTTACTTTTTCAGGATCAAACATGCCCAATCCAACCTGGCGGATTTCATCGCCATGGAGGAAGCCCTGGCGCATTATCAGATCACGGCGGAGGATGCGGCCGTTTACCGCGAGATGGACGAACGGTTTCAAGCCCACGTCTTCGGCCGCGAGCGCTGCTACGCCTACCTCGACCGCTACGCGCAATACGCGCACGTATCAATCGCCTCGCTGGAACAGACCATCGCGCACCAACGCCAGGTGGTTAAAGACCTGCACGGGCAAATTGCCGCCATGATCAACACCCCCGGCTGGCAGATGCTGGAAAAACTCCGGCGCGCGGCGGCCTGGATCGCGCCGGACGGCAGCCGGCGCCGGCGGGCCGGGCGGGCGCTCTGGCGGGCGGCAGCGCGGCGCTGATCAACCATCGGTGGGTGGGTTGGGATGCGCGGAATCTTCACGCACCTTGGCGTAGTACGGATAGGCGGCGCGCGGCATGCCGGGCGCCACGTGTTTCCAGCGTTTATACATCCAGAGCCATTGATCCGGATGCCGGCGGATTGCGGCCTCGAACAGGCTGGCGATGCGCTGGGTGGTCTCGCGCCGCACCATTTCCACATCCTCGCCCGGCGCGCGCCACACGCACCAGACCGGCAGGGCGTACAGGCGGTAAAACCCGCCCGGCTCAACCTCGCAGAAGACCATGGTGATGCAAGTGCCCGTGCGTTCGGCCAAAACCGCCGCGGCGGTGGACATGGGGATCGGCAACCCGAAAAATTTTACGAAAATCCCGCCATCCTCCAGCTTCACATTCTGATCCAAAAGCAAGGCCACGTTGCCGCCCGCCCGCAAAGTGCGGAGCAATTGCCGCACCGCGCCCTGTTTGGGAATGATCCGCACGCCGCCATCGGCCCGGAAACGTCCGAAGACATCATCCACCTCCGGGTTAGCCAGCGGCGCGGCGACCGCCGACACCGGCACCCCATCCATCGCAAAAGCCTGCGCCAGCAATTCCCAATTGCCGAAATGCGCCGTCACGCCGATCGTGGGAAATTGCCGCAAACCTTCGCGCAGCCATGGGTCAACCCGCACATACCGCCGTAAACGCGCGGCGGTCTGCCGCGAAAACCAGAAGAAATCCAGGAAAACCAGGGCGAAATTGCGGAACGCCCGCCGGGCGATCCGCCCGCGCAAGGCGGGCGCAACTTCAGCGCTCAACGCCAGTTCCAGGTTGGTCAAGGCCAGGCGGCGCAGTCCGGGAGCCAGCCAATACGCCAGCGTCCCGCCCATCGCCGCCAGGCCCCGCACCAGCGCGCGCGGCATAACCGGGACAACCGCCATGCCCAACTTCACCAGAATTATTTCCAGTCGGAATCGCAGTTTGCGGCGCAAGGAACACATGGGATCGAACCCGGAGATTGCGGGTTAAGGCGTCCAACCGGCGGGCCAATCGCCAAGGGCGCCGGGTGAGCCGGGCGGGACTCGAACCCGCGACCACAGCATTAAAAGTGCCGTGCTCTACCAACTGAGCTACCGGCCCATGTCCATCGGAAAAACGGCAATCTAGTTGAATTCCCCGCGCTTGTCAAAGAAAAACATCCCTCACTGTGCCGTCCGCGGAATTGACTGTCCACAAATTGACTTGCCAACCCGCGGCATTCTGGCATATTTTAAAAAGACACTCCGGTAGCTCAGCTGGACAGAGCGGCGGATTCCTAATCCGCAGGTCGCGGGTTCAATTCCCGCCCGGGGTACCAGTTTCGCCAGAACCTTCAGCGTCAAAACAACATACCGGAGAACGCCGCACATGCCAGCCAAGAAAAAATTGCAATTCATCATCGTCGGATTGGGCAACCGCGGCCGGGATTCATTCGCGCGGTCGTTGCTGGGCTTCCCCAACCGCGGCCTGCCGGCCTTCAAGGAGCGCGCGGAAATCACGGCTTTCGTGGATATCAACACCGGCCGCGCCCGGGTGGCCAACGAGGTGCTGGCCACGCGGATTCCTGTTTTTGCCACGGTGGATGAAGCCATGGAAAAGGTCCAGGCCGATTGGGCCGTGGTCACCACGGCCGACCATACCCATGCCGACATTTGCGAAGCGGCGCTGGATCATAACGTCAACGTCGTGGTGGACAAGCCCCTGGCGACCAGCGTCTGGGAATGCGAGCGCATCATCGCGGCGGCCAAGCGCAACCAACGCCAGGTGATTGTCGGCCACAACCTGCGTTACCAGGAACACATGCTGGCCATCGCCAAGCTGGTGCGCGGCGGCGCCATCGGCAAGGTCCTGCACGTCGAAGCGGCGGAAATCCTGGACCTGGATCACGGCGGCTCGTACTTCAACCGCTGGCACTCGGAATTCGCCAAGTCCGCCGGCCTGATGAATCACAAGTGCTGCCACCAGCTCGATATCATCAACTGGGCGCTGAACGACGCGCCCGTGGGCGTCTCCGCCATCGGCGCCCGCGATTACTACGTGCCGCGCCCGGACCTGCCGCCGCACGGCCCGCGCTGCAGCGTCTGCGCCCTGGGCCGGCAATGCCCGCATTATCTCAATCTCGACAACAATTACCCGGGCGGCCGCCCGGAGGATCAAAAACGCCTGCGGCGGATGTACGTGGATGTGGAACATATTGACGGCTATATCCGCGACGCCTGCGTTTTCAGCGACCGCAACACCATCAACGATCATGAATCGCTCAACATCCGCTACGCCAAGGGCACGCTGGCATCGTTCAACCTGCTGGCTTTCGCGCCGCGCGAATATAATTACTTTTATTTCACCGGCGATAAAGGCCGGCTGGAATATGGCGTGGCTTTCACGCCCAAGCCCGCCGAAACCGGCAAGCAGGGGATGGCGGAAATGGGCTACTTCGAGGAAGTCGGCAAGCCGTTCATCCGGTTGCTAAAGCATGACCGCACGGTGGAAAACGTCGCCGTCGAACGCAAACACGCCGAATACGGCCATGGCGGCGCCGACGTTAAACTGATCGCCACCCTGCTGGGCGTGCCGATCGAGAATGTGGATCCCATCCAACTGGCCACGCCGGAGCAGGCGCGCAATGCCGTGGCCATCGCGGACATGGCGGCCCGCTCCATCGCGGCCGGCGGGCGTTACGTCGGCATCGAGGAAACGGGCCGGGATTTCCCGCCCGCGCCGCCGATGCGGCAGCATTGACGGATTGGCGGAATCGGAAAAGCGGCGTCAAGCCGCCGCACTCCAAACACGGAACCGGATGCGGCAAGTCCCGACTCGCAACAGAGGTCGGGAAGCTACTGCAGTCTGAGGTGTAGAAGCCGAACGGCGTTCGGCTTCCGGATTGCGCCACGCCGTGGCGCTGCTACAGGCCGGATCGGCGCGCAAAGCGCTTACCGTGACAACAGGCGTTGTGGATCAACCAGCCGGCCGCCCCGGAAAAACACGCCTTCCGCCGCCAGCAGCGCGCGTTTGCGCCGCAGGGCGGCCCCGGCGCGGCGGCCCTGAAATCCGCCCAACCCGCCATCGGCGGCGATCACCCGGTGGCACGGCACCGCCGGCGCAAAAGGATTGCAGCGCAAGGCCTGCCCCACCGCGCGGGGCGACCGGCAACCGATAGCCGCCGCCAGCGCAGCGTAGCTCGTGACCCGCCCGGCGGGCACGCGCTGCAATGCCGCATACACCCGCCGCTGGAAGGCGGAGATTTCACTGGAAGGTTGGCGATGTTTCCGGTGTAACATGACTTATCGTCCCGTTGTAAAAAACCTTTGCGCTAGTGCAGGTAAAGCGAACGCCCGGCGGCGTCAATGGCCACCAGCGCGGGAAAGTCGCGCACTTCCAGGCTGCGCAAGGCCTCGGGCCCCAGGTCGGCGTAATCCACGACTTCCGCCTTGACCACGCAGCGCCCCAGCAAGGCGCCGGCGCCGCCGGTGGCGGCCAGGTAAACCGCGCCGTATTCCCGCATGGCATCCACCACCGCCGGCGAGCGCTCGCCCTTGCCGATCATCGCCCGCAATCCCGCTGCCAGCAGGCGCGGCGCATAAGCGTCCATGCGCGAACTGGTGGTAGGGCCGGCGGAACCAAGAGCCTGGCCCGGCGCGCCCGGGGTTGGCCCGACGTAATAAATCACCGCACCCGCCGCCGGAAACGGCAGGGGCCGGCCGGCATCAAGTTCCTGGATCATGCGTTGGTGGGCGGCATCGCGCGCGGCATAAACCACGCCATTGATGCGGACAACCGTGCCGGCCGTCAGCCGGCGGATCAGGGCGGCGTCCAACGGCGGGGTCAGATTCACCGGCGGTGTTTTGGCGGAATTAATCGTCATGTATGGCGCCCATTTTACGTATTTGTTCAAGCAACAGGCCGGCAACCAGGCGCTGCCCGTCCGCATTGGGGTGCATGCCGTCCAGCAGCAGGTCGGTCCGGGCATGGCCGGGAGTTTCCAAGCGCCGGTCATACGCCGCCAAAACATCCACCAGGGGCACGGCGGCGGATGCGGCGACGCGCCGGACAATCGCGGCGTAGTCCCGCAAAGTTACATTGAACCCGTCCGGGTCTTCCGGCCGGTAAGGCGGTTTGGCGTAAACCTCGCGCAAGCGGTCAGTCCAGCACAGGGCGTTGGGCGTCATCAGGATCACCCGCGCCGAGCGCGCTTGCAGCATGGTGATGAAATAACGGAGGTTAGCTTCATAATCTTCCCGGCTGACCCGCGGCTGCGCGGCGCCGCGGCTGACATCAATCGCCGAATCGTTGATGCCGAACTGGATCAGCACCAGGTCAGGATTATGCGCCAGGACATCGGCTTCAAAGCGCTGGCGGGCCATGGCGGTGTTGTTGCCCCCCACCCCGGCGTTAATTACCTGCGCGCCGGACAATTCCTCCCGCAAGATATCGGCGTAGACCTTCAACTTGCCGCGCGGGGCGGTCGTGGAATCGCCAAATGCCACGATTTTCTTAGGCCAGGCTGCCACCGCCTGCGCCGATGCCGATTGACACATAAACATCCCCAGGATTAATGGCAAAACCGCCAGCGCCGCCGGCAACCCGGCATTTTCAGCGCGCATATATGCGCTGGCTTTCAACGCTCCACCTCATGCAAAGCGGCGGACCGGTCCAGGCTCAAATCCACCCGGCCGAACCCGGCGTCGCCTTCCGGCAGAATCATCGTAAATCGGTGTGAGGCATCCGCTTCAATCACGCCGTCGGTCATGACACATTCCAGCAAATGCCCGCCGAAGCTCCGGTCGTCCGCCAGAAAATGCAAATGATATCCGGGCACATTAATTCCTCCCACATATGCCGGCAGGCGAAATCCCACGAGCGTCCCGGCGACATTGGTGGCGTTGAAAACCGGCTGGTGGCGGGTAACCTCCGCCAGCGTCGGATAAGGTTTTTGCTGGGGGGGCACGCTGCGGGTTTTTACTGCCGCGAAATTTCCGCGCACCCGCACGGCATGCATCAAATTGGAATTCAGGCCGGCGGCATTGATGCGCTCCTGCAACCCGGTCAAATCCAGGGGTTGATCCACCGGCATGGTCAAATCCGGCGCGAACCGGATGACCGCGGCAAACGGGGTGGTTGTCTGCCGGGACGGTTCGCGGACCGATCCATCCGCCCGCACCTGCCAGACCCGGCCGTCCAACACCACCATCTCGCCATCCAGTCGGTCAAACGTGCCGATACCCAAATCGCCATACTGCAGCAATTCGCTCAACGCCATGCTGCCGTCAAAAGCGCCGGCCAGCAGGGCGTCAATGGTCGCCACCTGGGTTACGGTATCGCGGCCGCGGGTGGCGCAACCGCCGGTTAAGGCCAACCAACCAACTGCCAAGGGCAACAGCGCCCAACGCTTGATCCACGAATACCGGACTGATTTCATTTTAGGCATCCTGTAAGTTTTCAAAAAACCGCACATGCGAGTGGCTTTCAAAAGTGTTCGGTGTTCAGTGTTCGGCACCTAAGACTTTACGGCAACGTAAGATATTGATATTGTGACGTTTGCAATCATTATGAATTCTGACTTCTGAATCCTGAATTCATTCAAAACGTGAGTTTTAAATTTTGCTCAGACCATATCCGCCTTAATCCTTGGCGCCGCAATTCCCGGACGCGGGCGTCGTCAATTCGGCAATCATTGCCGCCTGCCCGGGGAATGCGCGGCACAATTCCGCGGAATCCGCGAGCGTAAAATCCCGGAAATCAAAACCCGGCGCCACCGTGCAGCCTGCCAGGGAAAAACCCGTCGCCGCGGCCGGCCGCGCCCCGAACCAATGGCCGGCGGGGATGGTCACCTGGCAAAGCCGATTTTCATCATCCAGCCGCGGCTGGCCCAAAGTATGGCGGGTGAATTCCCCGGCGGCGGTCAAGACGTAAAGCCATAGCGGCACGCCGTCGTAAAAATGCCAGGTTTCGTCGGATTGCAGGCGATGCCAGCGGGAAGCCTGTCCGGCGGGGAGCAGGAACAGGATGGCGGTGGCAAAGGATCGGGAACCGATGTAACGCGGCGGCAGCGCGCCCGCCGGAATGGACTCCGCGGCGCGGTACGTTTCACGGTAATAACCGCCTTCCGGGTGCGCGGCCAGGTTCAGCCGCCGCACCCATTTTTCGTAATCCGGCATGGCCAGGCTCACTTAAAAACTATACATCCACCGAAAATATTGCTAAATTTCCCGCAAATTCACAGCCCGAAAAGTATGCCCATCTTTTAAGGATCTGGCAATAATTAATTTTCAGGAACGACCGGCATGCGTGAAGTAAATGTGCAGGAGCTCGCCGAAACACTGCAAGCGTGCATCCGCCGCGCCAGTTTTGAATTGGGGCCGCGCGAGGCCGCGGCGCTGCGCGCCGCCCGCGCGCGCGAAACCAGCGCTACCGGCTGCGCCATCCTGAACGACCTGGCCGCCAACCAGGCCGTGGCCGCCGCGGATCGCCGCCCGCTTTGCCAGGATACGGGTGTGGCCGTGGTGTTTGTCGAGATCGGGCAGGAAGTGCGCCTGATTGGCGGAGATTTGTACACCGCGCTGCAGCAGGCGGTCGGCGCGGCCTACAAGGAAAATTTTCTGCGGCCCAGCATGGTGCGCCACCCGCTGGAACGGGTCAACACCGGCAACAACACCCCGGCCATCATTCACACCCGCATCGTGGCCGGCGACCGTGTGCGTCTGCGTTTCGCGGTCAAGGGCGGCGGATGCGAAAACATGTCGCGCCTGGCGATGTTAACGCCCTCCGCCGGCCGGGCCGGCGTGGTGGATTTCGTGGTGCAGACCGTCAAGGCGGCCGGCGGCAACGCCTGCCCGCCGGTAATTGTCGGCGTGGGGCTGGGCGGAAACTTTGAATGGGCGGCGCGGCTGGCCAAGGAGGCGTTATTGCGGCCGTTGGGCGACCCGGCGCCGGACCCTGCCGACGCGGAACTGGAACGGGAACTGCTGGAAAAAATCAACGCCACGGGCGTGGGTCCGATGGGGCTGGGCGGCGCGGTGACGGCACTGGCCGTGCATGTGGCGGCGCACCCCTGCCATATCGCTTCACTGCCGGTGGCCGTCAACCTGGACTGCCACAGCCACCGGCATGCCGAAGCAGTGGTTTAAGGTCACCAGTCGTCCGTGCGCCCAGCCAGCGCCGGCAAGCCATCCCGGTTGAAAAGGTTGGCCCAGGGATGAGTCGCGCCCCAGGCATAACGCAAAGCCACCGGCTGCGGCACGGCCGGCGAGCCCGCCAGCACGGTTTCGTTTTCGATGACCGCCTCCGCCCAATGGAAGACCCGGTTGGTCCCCGCCACGGCAAAACCCTGAAGCTGATCGCCATGGCGCCAAGCCAGCCCCTGCCCGACGTGTTTGAAGCGCACCCGGATTTTGCCGCCTTCCACCTGGTAACTGTCATACAGCGGCCCGCAGACGGTTAATGGCCGGCCGTAGACCGCCCCTAACGCCGTCCGCGCCGCGCGCGCGCCATAGCCGGATTTGTTGACCGGATGCGTGCCGCCGCCCAGGTCGCTGCAAACCGCCATCACCGCGCCGGGGTGGCGCATCAGGCGGATGTGCAGTTCGCGCGACAGACCTTCCTTGGTCAGGGGCGGCGCAGGCGGCAATGGCGCAAACACATCCGCCAGCCTGGTCGCGGGATCGGCCGGATCCCAGGCGCAGCCGCCGCCGCTGGGTTTCTGCATGTAGATGAAGGGAAAATCTCCCTGCCCCCAGTCCTGCCGCCAACTGCGCAGCAACGCGCCCATCAGCGTGTATTGATCCACGCCGGTGATCGCCGTTCCGCTTTCGCCCTGGTCCCAAAGCACGCCCCGGATGCCATACGGAATCAACGGCCGGATCAGCCGCTCATAAAGATTGCCGATGGGCGCATGGCATTCCCCGGCCGGCTGCGGGGGAATGGGCTGGCGCGGCGGATTTTTCCCGTCCGCCTTGGCCGCGGCGGCGGCCTGTTCCCAGCGCTCCCGCACAACGGCATAATTTTTTTTCGTCCCTTCGAAATCATAGGTGCGGGCGAATGCCGCCGCCGCCGACCGGCATGCTTCGTCCGCGCGGTAAGCCTGCTCGCTGATCCAAAATCCCGACGGCGTGCCGCCAACGGCGCCGACCATCAAGCCCACCGGCACATCCAGTTCCTTTTGCAAGGCCATCCCGAACGAAGCCAGCAAAGCGGAATAACCATCCAACTCATCCGCGCCGGCCGTCTGCCAGCCCGCGCCGCCGGAACGAAACAGCCGCAGCCGGGCATACGGCGCGGCGGCGATGGCGGCATCTAAAACCGGGTCCTGCTTGCGATAGGTCCGGCTGCTGCCGGCCATGTTGGACTGGCCGGAACCGAGCCAAACTTCCCCGACCAGGACATCCTCCAGGACATTGGTGGAGGAACCGACGATTTCCATGCGGTCCGGCCCCCCGGGGGTCAGGGGATCAAGCATGACCCGCCATTTCCCATCCACGCCGGCCACGGCCGTTTTTTCCAGGTCGCGGAAACGCACCGTTATCTGCTCGCCGGCGGCGGCCGTCCCCCAGACCGGCGCCGGCCGGCCGCTTTGCAACACCATGTGGCTGCTGAAAACCGGCGGCAAAACCGCCGCCGCCCGCGCGGCCGGAGCGCCGGCCATGATCAATCCCAATCCCGCCGCCATGATTCTTGCGCCAGCTTGCATATCTGGAACCTCATTGATTTTACTGGTATTCACCGCCGGTTTATGTTAATTACGCCGCCACACACTTAAAACTTCCTTAAAACTACAAGGAGCCCCTTATGTTAAACATCAGCATTGCCAAACCGGAAAACGGCCGTTGCGTTGTCAGTCTGACCGGACGGCTGGACACCGCCACCGCCCCGCTTTGCGAACAAAAGCTGCTGCCGGCCGTGGCCACGCCGGGACTCCTGGTGTTGGTGTGCGACATGTCCGGCCTGGACTACATCAGCAGCATGGGCCTGCGGCTGATTTTCAAGGTGCGCAAAGCGCTGGAAGCGCAAAACAAAACCTTCCTGATGATCAAGCTCCAGCCGCAAATCGCCAAAGTTTTTGAAATCGCCGCCGCCCTTCCGCGGGAGGCGATTTTCACCAGCCTGGAAGAAGCCGACCGCTACTTTGCGGCCATGCAGCGCAAGGAACTGGAAAAGCAGCGATAAATCAGATCATCATCGGCATGGCCAGCGCCATGGCCTGGGCAATTTCGTGAATGGACCGCGCCACTTCCTGGCCAATCAAATCCAGCTTGGCCAGGGCCGCAATGCGGGGGCGGTACTGCTCCAGTTCCGCTTCGGTAAAGATTTCGTCAAACAGGCGGCAGGCATTCACCAGGCTGATCAGGACCGCTTCGCGGGGATCGGGAATTTCATTGCTCTTGATCAACTCGCGCAGCCGCGTCTTGACCTCCTTGACTTCCCGGTTATCCTGCAGCGGATACCGGCGCACCTGGAATACCCAGAGAATCTTGCGGTTTTCCAGTTTCAGAATGCCCTTTTCCACCAGCCGTTTCAGCACCCGGTCCTGCAAATCCTTGGCCTGCCCCGCCAGGTAGCTCAGCCAATGGGTGGTGGTCTGGGCAATCGGCTGGGACTGTAAAATCCGCAAGGTTTCGTCCAGGATTAGATCGCCGGTGGGCGTTTTATCCACCACGCGCAATTGTTTCAAGTCCGTGTCAATCCGGTTCGCCAGCGCCAAATCCATTAAAACCCCTCCGGACAAAGCGTATTCCATGGCGGATACCGGCAGGGGCTTGATCACGCCCTGCTGATCGTCCAGCGCCAGCAACAGAATTTCCTCGGCAAAGGTCAGCATGATACTTTCTCCTTGTTTTTCAGCCACAGGCCTTGACAGCCTCCGCCACCGTAGCGTAAATCGCGATGATCGTCGAAAATCCGGCTATATCGAAAATCTCCCGGACGCCCTTGCTCATGTTCGCCAGCGCGAACGCGCCCTGGGCATTGCGGATTTGCTTGGCGGCCGCCAGGAACACCCGCAACCCGGCGCTGCTGACGTATTCCAATTCCGCGCAGTCAACCACCACGCGGTTTTTGCCGGCGGCCAGCAGATGATTCATGTGCTGCTCCAGGAGCGGCGCCCCGATGGAGTCCATCCGCCCGCCCGCCGCCACCACCGTCACTCCGGCTTCCTGCCGATCGGTAAAATGCATGATGTTTCTCCAATACCCCTTATAATCAATCGCAATTATGTTACCCGAACGGCATGCCAGCGTCAAGTATCGAAAAGAATCTGTACCGAACGAATGTGAACATTCCCCCGTTTTCAAGTGCGCCGCTGTCCGCAGCACCCGCCCCATCTGCCTGCGCGTTGTTTGATTTTTGTGCCGCCGGCTTATCACATCCTGGTGGCCCTGCATGGTCGGTACGTGCTCAGATGCTTACATTTTGTCCGTCCAGCGTGTATACACTGAATATGACAAGTTTTCCCATACCCGAGCAGGCAACCTGCTCACGAGCGCGTCAGTATTTTTGCCGTGCCTGTCCGCAGCTTTACGCGCAGGCGGGCTCCAACTTTCCATTTTTACATCAAGTCAAGGAAGGCTTTTGCCGAGTGAGCGGAGCGACTGCAGCGTTGCATCCGCTGTGACATTGCCCGCAATGCCCAACTGGCGAAGGACATCGAGCGTGTCGCACAAAGATCGGTTCAGGCGTCGAGCAGTCTCGCGCAGCGTCGTCCGACCTAAGCGGTATTGTTCCGCGGTGTACAACTCGTAGCCCATGCGGAGCAGTTTGCGCATGGCTGTGGATTCCTCGATATGTTCAGACATGCCGACGGCCTGCACCTCCGCCGTCAGATCCTCCGGCATCCTTAACGTTTTTGTGGTCACGTATTTTGCCTCCTTCAATCATCAAGCTGACGGCGGCGTATTCCTCCACGCTGATGTGCGGGCGCAACGCCTCCAGCGACTCGTGCGCCTTGTCCAAGTTCAGAGCGCCCTCCAAATAAAGCCGAACGACGATGACTGCGGGCACGGCGCAGGGAATCTCCAGCCCGCGCAGGTGTCGAATGAAACGTTCATCGTCCGTGGCCACCGCATGAATGCCGTCCTGGTCATAGAGGCGGAGGACAGCTTCCTCTTCCTTTTTAGCTTCCGAGATTCTGTCGTCAACATACAAAAGACCGGCCTCAATGTTCGCCCGGATGCGCACGGCATCGGCGAGCATTGGCGCATGCCCCACCGTCTCGCGGCGCACGGCCGTGGGCACAACAATGCGCCAGGCGCGGCACACCCGTTCTTTTAACCCCGCTTTTGTCAGTTTGAGCAGGCAGTCAGAATCCATCGCCAATTTCATGTAATGCATTATAGTATAACGCACACGCTTATTAACTTCAATTCCAGACGGCTAAAGCATGGCGCATTCCAGACGTAATGGTGCAAACGCCGCAAAATATCGCCACGCTTCGACGCAATCGGAAAATATGGGGCCATTGCAATCATCGAACGATTCTTTCGCTCCATGCAATCCGAATGCACACGCCGCATCAAGGGCTGGGCGGCAGATGCCCCGCCGAAGTCAATTCAGGCCGCGTGCACAAAATACCCGAGCACGACCCGCGCAAAACACCGCTGGAACTGGCCGTCTCATACCAAGAAGGACGCAATTATTTTGCCTGTTGTTGAGATCAAGCCGGCGGCGTCATGCAACGCCCATCCCAAAACTCACAATGCCGCGCCAATGTCCTGCCCGGTGACGGGATTATTGACAATTCCACCGGTTCCAATGACCGTTTTCCGTCATTAGTAATTACCCGGCGTCATCCTCCGGGTTTTCCCGCCCCATAATCAACAATTTATCCGTCACCGAATCGCCTGAACCACTACAGGAATTATTGTTTTGATGGGCGATTACAATAATAACGGTTATACAAATACTCGCCCAAACGTATTAGACCAAGCAACGATGGCATCAAAAACACAATAAACACCATTTGGGTATAACTAAGCCAATATGCCATAACGATGCCCCCGCTTACACCAGCAAGCAACCAACGTAAATTATGCAATACGTTTTTCATCATAAAACGCAAATCGTTTGAGAACACCATGAAAAGAGCGCCGCTGCAATACCAGTACCTCCTAAACCACCAAACCATAAACTGGGCATATGACATTTTATCCCTTGCAGCGATAATCCTCCGTCCGACACTAAACATTCTGCCGTTAAGACAAATGCATCATCCATAGAACGTTTTACTGCCACATATAACCATTTGTATTTATTGCAGGAATTCATCCTTATACCCTACAACACCCCATTTGCCATTTTTTAACAAAAGAATTATTGTCTTCCCGGAAGCCTGCATGAATCCACTGTATAGCCATATTTTTACATGGATTTCATCCTGAGACAACCACTCAATATTTTCCACCTGAAAAATGAATCCCAGATTACCTGTTATTCGGTCTATCACGAAAGAGTCATTGTCTTTCCCTACACACTCAGTCACATTTTTTGTTTCTATACCAGGTATAGATAATCTCCGCACCCAATCGTCTGGCGCAGGGGCAAAGTGATGCGTCATAGGGGATATATTCCCATCCCAGTTTTTCCAGCCATAGCCAATAAATACTACTTTCTCTCCTCCAACTTTCCATTTATCATAATCTTCAATTAAATAATCAAACAACACTTGCACAGCATCTGCTTCCAATTTCACTTTTAAATTGCATTGGCTTTTGAAACGATGAACACACCCATTGAAAACCAATAAGGCAATAATCAGCATTATGTGTCTTGCACACAACATAGGAAAGCAATCGCCGGGCTATTGATTACTTAATCAATCGATCCGGTATTCTGATCACGAGCGCATCAGGTTTTTTGCCGTGCCCGCCCGCAGCTTTACGCGCAGGCGGGCTCCGGGTATTGTCGCCGTAATGGAAAAACGCCTGACCCGCCGGCTGGAACCCGGCGCCACTCTGTTTAACCCCCACCCGCCGGCCGTCTGCGTCATTGATGTAATCATACCGGGCGACGGTCTCGGCGTCAAATGTGTTTTCCACGTCGAAAGAATTATGTCGAAAAGAATACTTGAATTCGGCCTGACCATTGTGCTATCATAGTGACAAATTTGTCAATTATTTTCCTCCAATTGGTATTTGTGCATGAGAACACCGCTCTACGCCGATCATTGCGCCCTGAACGCCCGCATGGTGGATTTCGCCGGCTGGGAGATGCCCCTGCTCTACACCGGCATCATCCCCGAACACCAGTACACCCGCAGTCAGGCATCCGTCTTCGACATTTTCCACATGGGCGAATTTGAACTGCGCGGGCCGGGCGCGGAAGCCGACCTGGAACGCCTGCTGACCCAGTCCATCGCCGCCTTGCCCGCGGGCGCCGGCGCCTATGGCTACCTGCTGGATGAAAATGGCGGAGTGCTGGACGACCTGATCTGTTTCCGGATGGCATCCGACCGCTTCTGGCTGGTGGTCAACGCCGGCACGGCCGCCGGCGATGCCGATTGGATCCGGGAGCATATTTCCGGCAACACGCAGTTTACCGATCTTTCCCCGACAACCGCCAAACTGGATATCCAGGGACCGCGCTCCTTCGCAGCCCTGGCGCAGCTTTTCCCGGGCCAGGTGCCGGCGTTAAAGTATTTCCGATTCCAGGAAGTCGTCTGGCAGGATACCCCGTGTCTGCTCAGCCGCACCGGCTACACCGGCGAATGGGGCTACGAACTTTACCTGCCGGCCGGCCAGGTCCGGCGGTTTTGGAAACTGATGCTGGATGCGGGCCTGATTAAACCGGCCGGCCTGGGCGCGCGCGACACCCTGCGGGTGGAAATGGGCTACCCCCTTTACGGACATGAATTGAGCCGCAACCAGACACCCGCCGGCGCGGCGCAGGGCCGTTTCATGGACTTGAATAAAAATTTCATCGGCCGCGATGCCGTGCGGCGCGAGCTGGCCGACAGCCGGCGCCGCTGCCTGGCAGGCCTGCTGCTGGAAGGCCGCATGGCCGCCCGCAATGGCGACCGGGTTTTCGACGGCGCAACGGAGGTGGGCACGGTCACCAGCGGCCTGTTCGCCCCCAGCCTCAACCGCGCCGTGGCGCTGGCCTATGTGCATCACACATGCGCCGGCCCGGGCCGTCAACTGGAAATCTCCACCCGCAACCGCCGGCTGCCGGCAGTAACGACGGCCCTGCCGTTTTATGACGGCGGCACCGCGCGCCATAAAACGCCGGCAGCCTGAAGCACGGCTTATTCAATTATAAGGTAACAACTCCCCAGGAGCAAAAATGAGCGCCACTCTCTTTCACGGCCCCGGCGTCGAAGAAGCCCAGGCCATGCTGCAGGCCATCGGCCTGACCGAATTCGACCAGTTGTTCCGCGACATCCCGACCAGCCTGCAGACCGATGCCTTTAACATCCCCCCCGGCGTCTCCGAAATGGAAATGGCCGGCAAGCTCAACCTGCTGGCCGGCCGCAATGCCACGCAACTGGTGAATTTCTGCGGCGGCGGCTTTTACGACCACTTTATCCCGGCCGCCGTGGACGCGCTGGCGGGCCGCGCGGAATTTTTTACGGCCTACACCCCCTACCAGCCGGAAATCTCCCAGGGCACCCTGCAGGCGATCTACGAATATCAAAGCGCCATCTGCCGCCTGACGGGCATGCAGGTGGCCAACGCTTCGCTCTACGACGGCGGCACCGCCCTGTTTGAAGCCATTATGATGGCCTTCCGCATCACCCGCCGGCGCCGCGTTTTGATTGATACCGGCGTTAATCCGATCTACCGCGCCATGCTGAAATGCCTGTCCGCCAACCTGGACTTCGAATTCCGGGAAATTCCGCTGAAAAACGGACTGGCGGACCGCGAAACCCTGACCGGCATGTTTGACCGGCAAACCGCCGCGGTTATTCTGCAGAATCCGAACTTTTTCGGCTGCCTGGACGATTTTACCGACATCATCGGCGCCGCCCATGCCGCCGGCGCCCTGGGCATCATGTCCGTTTATCCCCTTTCGCTCGGCTTGCTACGCCCGCCCGGAGCGATGGGCGCCGACATCGTTACCGGCGAGGGTCAGAGCCTGGGACTGCCGCTTTCCTTCGGCGGCCCCTACCTGGGTTTCATGGCCACGCTGGCGAAGCATGTGCATAAAATGCCCGGCCGGCTGGTGGGCGCGACCAAGGACGCCCAGGGCCGGCGTGGATTCGTCCTGACCCTGCAAGCCCGCGAGCAGCATATCCGCCGGGAAAAAGCCACGTCCAATATCTGTTCCAACGAGGCGCTCTGCGCCTTGCGCGCGCTGATTTACCTCTGTTTGCTCGGTAAAAAAGGTCTGGCGGAGACCGCGGAAATCTGCGCCGCCAACGCCGCCTATGCCTGGAAAAAACTCACGGCCATCCCGGGCGTCACCCCGACTTACCGGCATTACTTTTTCAATGAATTCTGCCTGACCCTGCCGGTCAACGCGGCGGATGTCGTCAGCGCCTTGATTGAAAAAGGCTTCGCCGCGGGCTTCCCGGTGGCCCGTTATTATCCGGGCATGGAAAAGGAATTACTGCTGGCCTTCACGGAAAAACGCACCAAGGAAGAAATTGACATGTTCGCCGCCGCCATCGAAGCGGCGCTTTAATTACGAGGCTATCATGCAACTGATTTACGAAAAAAGCGTCCCCGGCCGCCGGGCGGCGCGCGCGCCGCGGTTAACCGTTCCGGTGCGTGATTTGATTGACCGGAAATTTTTGCGGGAAACCCCGGCGGAACTGCCGGAAGTGCCGGAAATCGAAGTGGTGCGCCATTTCACCAACCTCTCGCGGCGGAATTTCTCGGTGGACACTAATTTTTACCCGCTGGGCTCCTGCACCA
>CAZYXU010000023.1:22294-35996 GCA_964650945.1 uncultured Verrucomicrobiota bacterium
ACGATGAAATACAATCCCAAGGCCTGCGAGGCGGCGGCCGCCCTGCCGGGCTTCTGTCAGATTCATCCGCTCTGGCCGCAGTTGCGCCATGGCGGGCTGCTGACCCAGGGCGCCTTGCGCCTGCTGTACGAGACCGAGCGCCTGCTGGCCGAACTGACCGGCATGCGTGAATTCACGCTGCAGCCGCTGGCCGGCGCCCATGGCGAACTCACCGGCGCCATGATCATGGCGGCCTGGCAGCGCGACCAGGGCAAAAACAAGAAGCAGATCCTCATCCCCGATTCGGCGCACGGCACTAATCCCGCCAGCGCCGCCCTGGCCGGATTCGATGTCGTCAGCATCCCCTCCAATCAACGCGGCACGGTGGACGTGGAAGCGCTGAAAGCCGCCATTAACGAGCGCACCGCCGGCATGATGATGACCAATCCCAACACGCTGGGACTGTTCGAGCCGGAGGTGGAAAAGATCGCCGGACTGATCCACGACGCCGGCGGCCTGATGTATTATGACGGCGCGAACTTCAACGCCATCCTCGGCCGGTGCAAGCCCGCGGAAATGGGATTTGACGTCTGCCATCTCAACCTGCACAAGACCTTTTCCACGCCGCACGGCGGCGGCGGGCCGGGCGCCGGGCCGGTGGGTGTGGTGGAACGGCTGCAACCCTACCTGCCGATTTCCCGGGTAGTCAAGACCAGGGACGGCACCTACGCCCTGGATTACGACCACCCCAAGAGTATCGGCTATGTCGCGCCCTTCTACGGCAATTTCGGCGTGCTGGTGCGGACTTACGCCTACTGCCTGCTGATCGGCCGCGAAGGATTGCGCGCGGTCAGCAACCATGCCGTCCT
This sequence comes from uncultured Verrucomicrobiota bacterium, assembly GCA_964650945.1. GTDB lineage: Bacteria > Verrucomicrobiota > Kiritimatiellia > JAAZAB01 > JAAZAB01 > JAXGPF01. The sequence goes on from CAZYXU010000023.1 coordinate 23,143, forward strand.
GAACGCCAACTACCTCCTGGCGAAGCTCCGCAAGTATTTCACCGCCAATTACGACGGCCCCTGCATGCATGAATTCGTGCTCAGCGCTAAACCGGAGCAGGCCGGCGGCGCGCGCGCCATGGACTTTGCCAAGGGTTTAATTGACCATGGTATCCATCCGCCCACAGTGTATTTTCCGCTGATCGTCCCGGAAGCCATGATGGTGGAGCCCACGGAAACCGAAACCCGGGAAACCCTGGACCATTTCGTGGCCGTCATGACCGAACTGGCGGAAACCGCGCGCAAAAATCCCGACACCCTCCACGCGGCGCCCGCAACCACCACGATCGGCCGGCTGGATGAAGTGGCCGCCGCTCGCAACATGGACCTGGCCTGTTTGGCCTGACTTGACGGCGGCGGCAGGCGGCGTTATTGAAGCGCGCGCAAGGCGCGGACATGCGCCTCAATGGCCTGATCCACGGCCTGTTCGGCTTCCGGCGGATTTTGATGACCGCAGCGCGGATTGTTGAAGATGGTTTTCCGGCCGGGAACGCGGTTGTAGGCGGAATAGACGGAAGACGGGCAGCAGGTATTGTCAATAAACCCGGCGGTAAAAATCGCCTCCGCCCTGATCCGTGCGGCGAAATTCACGCCGTCAAAGTATTTGGCCGTTGCCACGACATCCGCCTGCGCCGGTTGGCCGGTTTGATCGAGCGTGATGAACCGCGGCCAGCCATTCGCCCGTCCGGCGAGATAGCCGTAATGGTCGCAAAGGGCCGGAACCAGCGCCGCGCAGAAAGTGACCCGCGGCTCCATCCCGGCCGCCGCGATTGACTGGCCGCCGCCCTGGCTGCTGCCGCGGACGACCAGGCATTTGCCGTCCCACTCGGGCCGCGCCCTGACAAATTGCAGCGACCGGTAAACCCGCTGGAACATGCCCAGAAAATAACACTTTTCACGGTCGCCCTTGTCGAGATACTGATAACCTTTCAAGTCCGTGCTGTTCAGTTGGACGTAAAACTCCGGGGGTTGCCCGTTGGCGATGCCGTGCGCATTGACATCGAGCGCGAGCATGCCTTTCTCCGCCCAGGTGCAGGCCAAGTCGATTTTCGCGCTCCGCACCCCCGCCCCATGATAGGTAACAATTGCCGGCAGCGATGCTTTCGCCGCCTGGACGGGTTTGACCAAATACCCGGAAACCGGTTTGGCGCCGAGACAATTGACCTTGATATCGAAGCATTCCACCTTCCCCGCCCACCCGGCGGGCACGGTGACTGGTTCCACGCTGACTTCCAGCGGAAGCTTCTCGAGCGCTGCTTTTTGGGCGTCCCAGAACCGGTCGAACTCAGCTTGTAATTCAAGGCCGGGCTTGATCTGCAAGGGGTCGGCCCCTGCGCCGGCCAGCCCTCGGACCGTCTGGCCGGTGGGCGATGTGAAGGATGCCACGCAAAGCGCAAAACCGGGGTTATCCATGACCGTTGCGATGGAAGCCGGCGTCACCGCGGAAGTAATGGCGCCTCGGAGAGGGTCGCGGTGGCCATTGCGCGTAATGGCGTAATTAACCGTCTGACCGGGCATGGGCGCCCCGTCCGCCGTGAGCATCAAGTTGAAAACGATCTTTTCGCCGACCGTGTACAGAGCTTCCGGTTTGTCCGTTTGAACGTTCAGGACATATTCGGCGCCGGCGGCGATCCCCTGAATAAGGAGGCATGCCAGCATGCCGACCGCGCTTTTCAAAAATCGTTTTGCATGCATTTTGCGCAACTCGCTTTCGATAGGTCAGAGGTCCGGTAAAGCCGCCGCGGATTGTTTTGCTTTTTGCAATATCTATCACATACCGCAGGCTATGTCCAGCATCCGCCGCAACCGCCTGCACCTTGGAGTGTAAGTCAGACTGGTTAACTGCTGGAGGGCAAGCCTCCCGGCGAGCCGAACGATCGCGGCGTATAACGCCGCTCCCACACGCAGGTCCGGCCGGTGGAGAATGCCATTGCATATCAAAGCCGATTTCAGGTATCATCTACCAACTTGTCAAGTCAAGTTGGTGAGGCCGCCCCGGCAAAGAGGAGGATTCTGCCGTGAAATTATCCGTCAATCCCGATTTGGACCTGTTATATATTCCCTTTGAACCGGTTTCCGAGCACGACACCCTGGAGATACGCCTGCAAATCAAAAATCAGGGCGCGGCGGGACAGGTGGAGGTTGGCATGTATTTGGACGGGCGGGAAGCCCGGCACAAATTTGCCGCGTGCCGGTTGGCGATTGCGGCAAACGCCTGGGGTTTTTGCAATGTGTTCAGGAAAATGGACGGCCTGGCCGGCCCGCACACCCTGCATGTGTCCCTGGCGCCGGACCAGCCCGGGAGCGAGCCGAATTGGATCGCCAAACCGCTCGCCGTCCGGAAATACGCGCCCAACCTGATTGAAGGATCGTTCTTCCTGCTGGCGTCGGATGGCAAGCCCAACGCCGGCATCTTCACCAAGGGGCTGGCCGACCTGACCGACCGGCAATGGATGGAACAGGTTGATAGTTTCAACGAGATCGGCATCAAGACCCTGATCATGATGTCCTCGATCCAATTCGCCGACATCAAGTACCGTTACACCCCCGAGGCCGACCGCGGCCTGCGCGCGCATTACGCCTCCCGCTATTACCCGCGCTCCGCCATCCAAGCCCAGGATCCCATCCGCGCCATCCTGGCCGCGGCGGATCGCAACGGCCAGACGGTTTTTCTTTCCGCCGGCAATCATCTGAGCATCATGGAGGATTACGGCCGGGTGATGGAAGAACTGTACGGTCTTTACAGCCAATATAAATCTTTTTACGGTTGGTACTTCCCCGTGGAACCGACTATCGCCCGGCCCCTGGCCGGGTTCGACTGGTTTTTGAAGCTAGCCGGTGAAATCCGCGCCAAGGCGGATGAACTGGCCCCCGCCAAGCCCTTGCTGGTCTCCGTCGCCCTGGGAGATTACGATTTTATCAACGACATCCTCCACACCGGCGTTCACCGCGAAATCTACAACTATTTCAAGGCGGGACGGGCACCCTTCAATATCATCGCGCCGATGGATTCCGTCGGATGCGCCGAACTCGCGTTGGGCCGGGTGCAGAGTTTTTACTCCGTGCTCCAGGATGCCTGCCGCAACACCCCCCTCCATCTCTGGGCCAACGCCGAGTCGTTTGACGTCAACGCCGACCGGCAGTTGGTGGCGCGGTTCCGCGGCGGCGGCTTTGACGGACCGCAGGGATTGCTCCAGCAAATCGCCTGCGAACGGCCGTATGCGGAAAAAATCATCACCTTCGAAATGACCGGATTCTGGGCCAAGCCGGGCCTGATGCCGGAACTCGGCGGACCGCAAGCCATGGCGCAATACGCCCAGTACCGGGCATACATGGCCAAACCGCTCCCGGTTTACCAAAACATCGCCCTGGGCAAAAAATACACCAAGTCCGCGCCGCCGCATTTCCCCGGGCGTAAAAAGCTGGCGCCCGGGCTCCGGGACCCCTACCCCTGCGCGCCGGACATGGCCGGCGCGACCGCGACCGACGGCATCCAGTGCTCCGGCATGTCGCACGGCGCCGGGCATGATTTGATGTTCGGCTATTACGTCATGGAAGCGGATGGCGTCCTGCAAGTGGACATTACCGTGGACTTGGAACAGGTCGGCCGGGTGGACCTGGTGCGTTGCTCGCAGGTCGCGGCGGCGCATTTCGCCCCAGACCGCATTGCCGTGTATGCCGGCGACGACGCCCAAGCCTTGCGGCCGGTCGGCGAAGCGAACGCTTACCGCCACGGCTGGCTCACGGTGCCCGCGGGACTGGATTGCCGGTATGTGCAAGTCCGGTTTTTCAAGGCGCACCAGCAGCGGCATTACGATTATAAAAATGACGAAAATTTTTCCTGCCTGATCATCGATGAAATTGAGATTCTGCGGCAAATCAGCCCGACGGCCTGACGGAACTCCGGCAATCCGGATTAACCGCAAAGAACGCCAAGGACGCGAAAGGAGAATTTGGAATTATTGCAGATTGGTTGAGGTACACGCTGACCTTCTACCCCCTGATCCTCGGCTTCTTTGCTGCATCAATTTCCAGACAAACCGCCGAACCGCAGATTGATGAACCGCGGAATATCGAAGGAAAGCCAGATCTGTGATTAGGTGTAGGCGAAGCGTAACCCTTTGGAGTGCTGCGGCTTGACGCCGCTTTTGCGGATCAACCCGGTGAAAAATTGACAAAACCAATCTCTTGATATATGATTATAAGGATATTTTTGGTCATTGGTTAACGTCTATAATCACCACCAACACGGGGGATAATCATGCAAAGAACTACCGCTGTGCTCATCGGATGGGGATTGGTCCTACTGGCCGGTCAGACGGGTTGGTCGGACGACAAATATGTAGTCCCGCCCGGCACCCCGGGGGTGATCCCGGGCACGCCCTATAACACCTGGACCAATGCCGCCACGAATATCGGCACCGCCATCAACGCCGCATCGGCGCCCGAAACGGTCTGGGTATCGAATGGCACTTATTTCCTGCAACCGATCAGCCTGAGCAAAGGCATTACCGTCCGCAGCCTGCCGGAATACGGCGCCGAACATACCATCCTCGATGGCGGGTATCCCGATTATTCCAACTTGATTGTAAACATCTACCATCCCGACGCCGTCCTGGATGGATTTACCATTACCCGCGGTTATTTTAACGGCGACGGCGGTGGCGTCAAGATCACAGCGGCCGGCGGCACGGTCCAGAACTGCATTATCGTCAGCAATGTCGCCAACGGCGGCGGCGGGGTTAGTCCCGCCGGCAGCACCGGCGCGGCGTATCTGCGGAATTGCCGGATAATCCAGAACCGCGCCGTCACCGGCGGAGGTATCCGTATCCGGGGTACCAATTCTTTCGTGCTCGACTGCGAAATCAGCAGCAATACCGCTTCCGGCAGCATCGGCGGCATCTACGTTGACTCCGGGCTGGCCGCCATAGTCAGCAATTGCGATATCGCCTACAACGAGTCCGCCACCAGCGTTGGCGGCATGCAGGGCGGGATTACCATGAACTGCCGGATTATCGGCAACCGGGCCCTGAACGGGCTGGGAGGCGGCGGAAATTCATTAAACATCAGCGACAGCGTCATCGCCAGCAATTCATCTCCGACAACCGGCGGCGGCATATATGGCGGCATCGCCAACCGCTGCGTCTTTCAAGGGAATATCGCCGGCTTAGGCGGCGGCATTTACGGCTTGCCGGTCATTTCCAATTCCATCATCCGCGGCAATATTGCCACCACCAACGGGGGCGGAGTTTATTTAAATGCCGGCGGCACGCTGATAAATTGTCAGATTGACGGCAACGTGGCGTCCAATACAGGCGGCGGAGCGTATTGCAGGGACGGCGGCACGCTGCGCAATTGCCTGGTTACCGACAACACCGCCTCCAACGCCGGCGGCATATACATGTACCGCATCCATTACAATTCAGGGGCCATTGACGCCTGCACCATCGCCAGCAATTACGCCGCGAACACCGGCGGCGGCCTGCATATCACGACTGCCTACACCAACGTCACCGACAACATCATTTACAGCAATGCCGCCGGCCTGGCATCCCCGGACATTTACGCGCTCGCCGCTTCCAACGCCTTTTCCTATTGCTGCGCTGATTTTAACAGTTTTGCCCCGGACAAGCACAACCTGACCAACAATCCGCGGTTCGTGGATGCGGCGGCGGGCGATTACCGCCTGCGCCGCGAATCGCCCTGCATCAATGCCGGCACCAACCACCCCTGGATGGCCGGCGCGCTGGATCTGGACGGACGCCGGCGTGTGCGGGACGGCGCGCCGGACATCGGATGCTACGAATACCTTCCCGCCGGGATGATGTTTTCTATCCATTGACCGCCGCACCGGACGCCGCCAAACGCGCCCCTGCGGCCCGCGCCGCCGCCTGCAACCGGTCTTCCGGCTGATGCCGCTGGTCAATGCTCCCGCCCGCCCAGATCAAGCCCGCGATCCGGCCGCCCCAGGCCTCGCCCAAGGCCAAAAATTGTTTCCGGACGCAGGGCATGATCAGCCGTCCCACCCAGGCGGGCGCGCCGGAAGCGGTAATGCACAGCATCGGGCGGTGAGGCCCGCGGTAACGGGATACCGGCACAGCGGGCACGCCGGCCAGCCGGCGCGGCCAGCCGGTCAGCGGTTTGAGCCGCGTCAGCGCCAGGCAACGTTCCTGAAATTTCTTAAACAGCGCGGTGAGGGAACTGAAATTCACCGGCACGGCCAAGATCAAGCCGTCGGCGGCGGCAATCCGCTCCAGCCAGGGCGTGAGGCCGTCCCGGATGACGCAATCCGCCGCCGGCCCGCTATCCGTGACGGACCAGCAATGCTTGCAGTTCCGGCAGAATTCAAAATCGATATCGCGCAGTGTCAGGATTTCAACCTGGGCGCCGGCCGCGCGGGCGCCTTGCGCCGCCTCCTCCAGCAAACGTTCCGTAACACCTCCCAGCCGGTAATTTCCGCAGACGGCGATGATTTGCATGGTTAAAATCTCCATGATATGGGTTACGCTGCCTCAACTTGGTTTTACCATAACACTCCGGTTTGCGCCGTGCAAGGGTAAACGCGCACATCTCCACCGGCTGCTTGACATTTCGGCCAGGATTCTACAGACTCCCACTCTTGTTAGAGGACTAACCAGGCGTTTAAAGGGAAATGCAAATGAAAATCATTGGCAATGAATTCTTCAGCGAACTTGAAAGCCAGGCGGCCGCCGCGCCGCGCAAAAGGGCGCATCACAACCTGCATCAATCGCTGGATGAAGGGATTCACCGACTCTGCATCGCGGCCGACCCGGCAACATACATCCGGCCGCACCGGCATGCGCGGGCCGGCGGGTGGGAATTGCTGGTGATCCTCAAGGGCGCGGCCGACGTGCTGGTCTTCGACAATGACGGCGTGCTCAAAGCGCGCGTAGAACTATCCGCTGCCGGCGCAACGCGCGCGATCGAGATTGATGAAAATACGTTCCACGGTTTCATCCCGCAGGCGCATGGCTCCATCGTGCTCGAAGTCAAGCAGGGCCCTTATGTGCCCACGCCCGAAAAAGACTTTGCGCCATGGGCGCCCGCGGAAGGCAGCGCCGGTGCCGCCGGATTCCTGGCCAAAATCCGGCCGGCCCGGCCGGGATGCAAGGTTTAAGGTCAGGGAAATCGGCGCCTTACGCGAGGGTGATTTCCAGTTTAACCGCGCCCTGGCAGCCAGCCGGCAGCCAGGGTTTGGGGCACGCCTGGCCGTCAACGGCAAAACGGGCGACCCGATCGCCATGGCCGGCGATGGCGATGCTGAGCACCGCCTGCCGGTAACACAGGTCGCGGCAGACCAGCGCGTCAAGTTCCGGCGGCAACCACGGATGGAAGCCCAGGCCGTCAACCTGGAAATCCATTCCCAGCAGCCCCCGCAGCGCCAGCCGGATGAAACCCGTGGCGCACCAGGTCTGGCGCGGTTTGGAAGTGTAATTCACTTCCTGCACGCCACCGTAAATCTCGCCGGTTTCCGGGTGCAGCGTTTCCGCAAAATGCCCATCGCGTTCGGCATGTTGCGCCATGAGCATGAATTCCCGCCAAAACAGATCCGGACGGCCATTGCGCCGCGCGGCCTCGGCCCAGAAAACCTGCGCATGCGGCCAGACCGTGCCCGATCCCCGGCCGTATTGATTGATGCCATACTTGGGGTTGCGATAACGCGGGAATGTCGGCCAGAGATACGGCAGGCCCGCCGGCGCCAGGTACTGATTGGCCAGGACGTGTTGTTTTTGCGCGGCATCGGCAATGTCAAACAGCATCGCAAATCCATGGCCCAACGCCTCCTGGTGGTCGCAGCAGCCCGGACCGATGGGAATGCCGGCCAGGTACCGGTAATATTTTTTGTCATCCATCCAGAATTGCCGGTTGATGGCGGCTTTCAATGCGGCTGCCTTGACCGGCCAATCCGGCGCGGGATACTCACCGAGGGCGCGGGCCATTTGCGGCAGGAGCCGGTAAGCCTGGTAATAAAGGCAATTGGTGGAAAGGGCTTTGAACGGGATGCCATCGCTCCCGGGGCCTTGCTGCTCCGTGGTGAACAGGCGTTTGCAGCCGCGGGCGCCGGCGTAATCGGCGCGGTCATGGATGGGATATGCCAGCTCATCGGGATAAGCGGAGATGCAATCCATGCAGCAGGCCAGCCCGCGGAACAATCCATCCGCCGGGTCGAATTCGGTTTCCTCGAAATAGCCCATGGTGTTGCGGGCGACCTCGAAAGCCAAGGTCAAAAATTCGCGGTCGCCGGTATAAAGATAATGCTGCCAGAAGCCGATGACGGAAATAATGGCATCCCAGTAATGATCGCTCCGGTAGCCCACGCACCGGCCGATGGGCGCAGCTTCGACATTGGCCAGCAAGGTGTTCCGGGCGGCTTCCGGCGCCAGCAGGGACGCCCCATTCCAGACGTTGAACGCCGCATCGCGAATCCAGGGTTCGATATAATGGATGCCGGCGTAAATCACCGGCGCCGCCTCCGCCAACAAACCTTTTTGGATGGGATGGATATTGCCAATCAGGTCGCCGATGGCGGTGCGGAAGGCCTTGTCCACCGTCCGGTTGCCGGTCTGCAGGAATGGGATATCAACGCGCATTGGTCCTTTTTTAATCGTTGCCGGATTTAATCTTCACTTCCGCCGGCGGCGCGGAAGTCGCGGCCGTCAGCACGGTCATATTTCCGTTGAAGAGGCACAGCGCGCGGGTGTGTGCATCCACGCTCCATTCCCGCCCGCGGGCCGGCGGATCAAAGGCGCCCTGGTAACGCTGCACATCCGACACACGCAATTCGTCCACCACCCCATCCAGCGGGCCCAGCACCAGTTGGCGCGGCATCCCCCGCGGCAGGACGCCGTCATGCCCGTTGGCAAACACGGTTTTACGCACACTGCGTCCATTGCAAAATATTTCCAGGTTCAGCAGGGATAGCGGTTCTCCATGCGGACCGCGCGCCGGGCGCAACCCCCAGACGTACGCGACATGCAGCCATGCGCCAGGCTCAATCATGGTCTGCAACATCCAGGCGCGCACCCAATAGGGCGGGCCGTTGGTGGTGTCGGCATAAATCCACGCGAACAACGCATGCGACGCCCCCTGCGGCCCGCCCAGGATGGTGGTCCCGGCCGGATCCACCCGGTAAGTCAACCCCCAATCCTGGCCGCGGTCGGGCGCATCCGTGACCATCCGCAGCAGCGGGCGTTCCACCGCGCCGGGCCCCAGATCGAAGGTGCTCCACGCCGGCTGGAAAAAGAATTCAACGGTGCCGGCGCGGTGCGGCAGGAAAATCCCGCCATCGCCGCCGGCATGCGGCGGACCGGCATCCAAAACCAGTTGCTCATCGCCGCGCAGGACCGCGGCGCGGTTGCCCGCCGCCTCTGCCAGCCGTCCGGGCGCAAAACGCTCCGCCGTCGGCGCGATGGCGGCCTCCGCGGGCGGCGCCGGCGGCACATCCGCCTGCCAGTCAATGGGCGGCTCGAAATAAAACTCCGGCTCATGCATGGCAAAAAACGGCGGAAACCCCTCCGCCCTGATCAAACGATTTTCCAGCGGCTCCAGCCGCCATAATCCCGGGCGATCGCCCGGCAATGGCACCCAGCCCTGCGCACCTTCGGCGCCGCCGAACAACTTTCCGGCCGGATCGTACAGGCGCCCCCGCCCTTCCAGGAAAATCCGGGCGCGCGCCGATTGCTGCGGTACTTTGAAATACACATTCGCGGCCGGGACGAGGTCCGGCAATTGCCAATATTCCGGCGCATACAGCACCAGCGGCACGCGCTGGCGCGCCATGACGAACCAGCCGGCGAACTCGCGGCTGCCGGACCGGGGCGCATAACGCAACGCATAGGCCCCGGCCGGCGCATCCTTGGGAATCCGGACTTGCGCGCGGGCATTTTCCCGCTCGGTGACCTGGTTCAAATCCAGCCCCCAGAACAATTTCTGCCCCAGCGGCTCCAGCGCGACCACGCCGCCGGCCGCGCCGATCTGCTGGCCATCCCACGGCATTTGCACTTCCAGGTCGAGTTGCTGAAGATTTTCCTTCTGCACCACGACGCGCGTCGGAAAACCGTAATCCTGGAAGGCGAGCCAGGATGCGGGCCGCTGGCGCAAGGCGCCGGTGCGCGCCACCACGCTCATGGCGTACGGGAGCCCTTCAAAAAACGCCGCCACGGAAGAAGCGCCGCTGTCGCCGCTATATGTGCCGGTCGCCGGGTTGTAGGCCGTGCCGGCGCGCCGGATGGCAAATTCCATCGCCGCGGCCACGGACGGGTCGCCCGTGGTCCGGTAGATATAGTCGCCGAGGTAGCCGAACGGATTCATGTAGCTCAACGGCCAGGCAACGCCGGGCAGGCTGTCCCGCGCCCAACCCAGGGAGTTATGATAAAGCGGCGCGCCATAAAGGCGCTCGGCCTCGATCAACCCGCGCACATCCACACCCAGTTTGTAAGTGCTGCTTTTGTAGGGGCGGTTGTCCTTTGTCAGGCTGACGGCGCTTTGCGGATCGTAAAAAGTTTGGAACGTGGCCTCCGCCAGCGCGCGCAATTCCGGATCCCAGGTGAACCCGTAAGCCTGCGTCAGCACCCGGAACACCATGAGCTTGCGCCAGGCATGCATCTCCGGCCGCCAGCCTTGTTTCAAGCCTGCCGCAAACCGCTCCAGCACATCGCCGGCGCGCCGGTAACCGGTCAACTGGTACATCCAGAGGAACTGGTTCAAATCCGTCGAGGAGTCAATCTGGAAGGCGGTCTCCCCGCCCCAGAACAGCGGGTAGGACTCCAGCGCCCCTCCCTGCCGCAGGTAGACCCCGCGAATTTTCCCGGGCGCATCCCAATGTGTCAGCCAGTTATCCATGAATGACCGGTTGATGCCGGCGGCAAATTCGCGGGCGGCGCGGCCGCCGGACCGCGCATAGACCAGCCAAGCCCCGGAACGCGTGCCGTAGGTGGAGCGATAGCGCTTGCTGTAATTGGCCGGGCCGCTGTAGGTGGGGCCGGCGTAATAATTCACAAAGCCGTAATGACCCGGCGTCAGCGCCAGGTCCCCCCAGAACCGCAGACAGGCGTCAATGAGTTGCTCGGCGCGCTCGAAATTTTCCGGATCGCGGGGATGCAGCGGCCCCATGGCACCGGACCGGCAAATCCAGTCGGGCGCCGCCGCGGCGTAAACCGGCCGGGAATGCCCTGCCGCCAGCGCGGGCGCCAGCGTGGCGGCCCGGGAAGGCGGCAAGGGCGCGAACAGCAACTCGTGGGTCTTCGCCCACCCTGCCGCATTGCTTGGCGCCGTCTGCAATTCCAGCGCTTTTTTTCCGTCCAAATGCCATTTCTTCGCCAGGGTCGCCGGACGGAAATCCAGCTCATCACCCGCGCGATGGCTGAACAATTTTAGTGCAAGCCGGCCGGAACCGATTTCAAATTCCTTGGGATGCTGCCGGGCCGCCTCCCGGCAAACCGCCAGCCAGGCGCCGCGCTCACCATGCAACATGGCCCAATCGCCGCATTCCCCGCCTTGGTGCAGCACCCGGTTGCCGGCCGCGATGGAAAAATGATTGGTGCCGGCCCCCAGTTGGAAATGGGCATCCTGAAACATGGAGGCCGCCATGTCCGGCTCCAGGGCCTGCTCCACGATCCGGGCGGAATCGGCGCGCGCGGCATTGAAAACCGCCCGGACACCGGCGCCGGCATCCACGGAAAATTCCCAGCCGATTTCCCGGAACCAGACCTTTTGGGTGTCTTCCGATAGCACCAGCGTATGCGTGACTTTTGCCTGCGGCAGTCCGGCAAAAGCCTCCACGCGCACAATGTAACGCGCCAGCGGCGCGCCATCCGCCGCGCGGTAAAAGCCCTCGCAGCGCACGCAAGCCGCCACCGGGCCGCGCGATTCCACCAGCGAGTTGTTGCCATCCAACACCGCGGACGCCTCCCGGCCGGTCTGATCCACCACGTATAGCCCGCGCGCGCCGGCGCTGGTTGCCAGCCGGTGTTCACCGAGCCAGACTTCGGCAATCGGCGAATTGGCGCCGCCCAGCACATAACGCGCCGCGCCGGTATCCAGCACGATTTTCCCATTCTGCGTCGTGACCGACATTGCCGGCGCGGGAGCGGCGGCCGGCGCGGTCAATTCCAGGCGGTAGGTCCGCGCGGGGTCAACCAGGGCGTCCACCCGCAACCATTGAATGGCGCCATCCCGCGCCCAGCGCCCGGTGATTTCCTGCTGCAAGGGCGCCTGCCGTCCGCCGTCGTCAACCAGGCGCAGCGCCGCGTCATCCCACAATACGCCGGCCGGGAAAGGCACGCCGAATGTCACCGGCTGGAGGCCGGAATTCGCCTGTTCCGGCGGCGCATCCAAAACCACCGGTATGCGGGTATCGGGCGGCAGCGGCGCGGGGCAATCCTCCGCCCGCAGCAACGTCTCGAACACTTCGGCCGTGTTTGTCCCTTCCTGCAATGCCAGCAGTAACCGGGCGCGCCGCAGTCCATGCCGGCGCAAGTCCACCGACAGCCGGCCCCGCGCATAATCCGGGACCGTCTCCAGCAATGCCGCCGGCGTTTCCGCTCCCAACTCAAACAGCCGGGCCACCAAGCGTGACTTGGCCAAATCCACTGCCGGGCTGATGCTAAAACCGACTTCAATCCAGCGCTCCCATGGCCGCGCATAATCGCGTTCAACCCCGGCCTGCCAGCGAGCGGACGCGGATGCCGGCGCCGGAGCCGGCGCATTCGTGCCTGCCTGCCATTGGTAATTATCGAACGCAAATTTCAATCCGGCATCCGCCCGCGCCATGCCCGCCGCCAAAATCAGCGCGC
>CAZYXU010000024.1:0-22182 GCA_964650945.1 uncultured Verrucomicrobiota bacterium
CCAGACCCAGTTCGTGCCGCTGTCGAGCAGGATGCGTTCGCCGGACGCCATGACCACCGACCCGCGCAGGTAAACCGCCGGCGCGGCGCTGCCGGTTAAGGGCCGATGCACGCCCAGGAGATTGCGTCCCGGCTGGAGATATTTTCTCAAATCCACGCGCCGGGAGCCGTACATTTTCGGCCCGGCCTTCACCGGCCGCGGCATGATGATGCTGGCGTCATCCACCCGTTGTCCATTGACATACAGCACATTGCCATCGCCCACCTCGGCCGCCGCCTCCCAGATTTCACCCGCTGGAACTTCGACGGCATGGCGGAAAAAACCCTCGAAATAATCCGCCTTCAGGCGGATATTTTTGATGGCCAAGATCTGCCCGGCCATCTTTTTCCCTTCCACCACCAGTTTAAAACCGTCAACCAATCCCGCCTGGGCCTTGCCATAGCGGCGTCCGCCCCGGGATGGCGGAATGGTAAAAGTCATTTTTTTAAGCGCATCCGGCGCAAGCGGGATCCACTTTCCCGCCGGCTTGAAATTATCATCGGCCAGCACATAAAACATGATGCGCGCCGGCACGGAGATATCCGGATCGAATTCCAGTTTAACCGGCAGCGCCGGCTGCTCGCGCGCCAGCGCGCCCTTCCAGATGAATTCGACAGTATCGCCTTGCGCTTCCGCGGCAAGGCCGCCGGCCGCATCAATCCGGCGCCCGCCGGTGATCTCCCATTGGCCCGCTTGCTCCAGATCATGATCGATGACCGTCATTCCCGGCAGCAAGGCCGCCGCCCGATCGAAATATTTGGCATAAGTCGCGTCTGCGGCCGGCCCGCCCAAGGTCTTAACCGCCAAGGCCAAAACGGCCAGCGCCAGCGTCAATTGTTTATTCATGATCTTGTGTCCTCTTGTCGATATACATTGAAATTAATCTACTATTATCCCATAGATTTAATTTCCAACCAGAAGACAGATGTTTTTGCTGATAAATTCGGCTATTTCGGTCAAAGTTAAGTCCCGGTTTTATGCGGGGTCGGAATCGGTAACGGAATCGGAATCGATCCCGATAGCGATCCCGACCCCGGCGTTGTATTTCTGCCTTATTACCTGTGGGACGCTCCTGAAATTAACGCTGCGCTTCGCGAACCATTCATCAATCGCTGCCACACTCGCTGGATGCTGTTTCCATTTTGAAAAACCGGTTCAGCGGCAGCATGGCGATGCCGCGCGCCAGATCGTTGCGGCCATATTGCCCCGCCAAAACCTCGACTTGCATGTCCGGATTGATCACCCGGCATAATTCCAGACGGCGCCGGACGATGTCCAGGGTGATATCCGGGCATTTTGCCGTCCACGGCAGCAGGAAAATCGCCTCCGGATTGAGCAAGTAATTTAAACTCACGATCATCTCCGCCTCCACCTGGAAGCCCTCCGCAATCAGTCCGCGGCAGAGGGCATCGCCCTGCAAGGCCCCGTCGATGATCAGTTCCATGGAAAGGGGCCGGCCCTGCTTCAACCAGCCCGCGGTAATGGTCTCCGCGCCCTGGCTGATGGCCGTTTCCAGGCGCATCCCGATCTGGCGGAATGGCGAAGCCCGGTGGAATGTGCCGAACCGGCCGTCCGCATCCGGCGCCGTGCCATCGTTGAATTTCATGAAACCGACTTCGCCGCCATAACTTTGATGGCCCATGAACAACTTGCCGTCCACAAACATCCCCAACCCCATGCCGCAGTAATACAAAAATGTGGACATCCCCGACGCCTTGCCCCACTCTTTTTCCGTCAGCGCCAAAGTCGGCGCGGTGCTCAAAACCATGCAGGGCCGGCCCAGCGCCTGCTCGAAAAACCCGGCCACGGGAACTTCCACGCGCGGCTCGAAGGAAGATGACTGGCGCACAATCCCGCGCCGGTGATCCACAAATCCCGGCAAAACCACGCCCACCCCCGCCAGATGCGCGTAATCCAGTTTGCGCTCGCTAATAATTTTTTTCACCGCCGCCAGCAATTGGCGCAGCACGGCGTCGCCATTCAACGGCAATCCCGCAAGCGTTTCGTGAAAAAAAACATTTTGCCCGGCATCCACCACGCTGATGTCGGCTTTCTGCGGGGTAATAGCAATGCCGACCGAGAAACATTGGCAGCCGCAAATCCTCAATCCCTTGGGTTTGCGCCCCTTGTTGTCCGTCGGCATGGGCACGCCTTCCACAATCCCGGCGCGCACCAGATGATCCACCGCCGGGAAGACCGTAGCATGACTTAAATGCAAATCGCGCGCAATATCGGCGCGCGTGGCCATATTGCGGCGGTTCCAGATATATTCCACCAATATACGGTATTTATTTGACTTACAAACGCTATTTATATCCAATTTTTGCATTTTAATCGCAATATCACCGATTTAAATCATGCCAATTCTATAAATTTAGCAACAATTAAACACAAGTGACGATGCAAGTCAAATGAATTTCTGCGCGGCGGGAAGATTTTTTTAACGATCAACCACCCGATTGGTTTTGCATCGCGCCCGGCGGAGTACGTGATGTGGTCAGTATGCCGCATCCCAATGGGATTGGGGCAGGATTAGGCGGCGCGGCGGCAAGGGCGCAGGGGTATTGGCAGGATGGAAACGCCCCAGCGCCATCAGGAATCGGAACCGGCGCCAGCCTTAAGCTTATTTTTTTTATCCGCTAATGACTGAATAAACTCGCGGAAATGCAGGATCCGCCTACTGTTATCGCTATGGAATAATAAATGCTCAAAATCCTTCTGCTTTTGGCGTAGATCAATTGATTGCAATGATTTTTCCACCGCTATCTTCATTTCCGCCAAATTACGAACACCGCATCGCGCGGAAAGAAATTTATAATCCGGCGAGGTCTGCGACAGCAAGAACATGACATCGTAACAGTCCCGGCCTTTGCACCGGGCAAGCATGGCGGATATTTTCATGGCGCATAACACTTCGTCCGACGGCATCGGGAATGGAAAAAAGAACCCGCACCCTTTGATAAATCCCATGCTCGGCTCATATAAAACCTTCTGATCCTGAGATTCAAGTTTCAGCATAAAACGCTCGTCTTTATGACTGGAAAGCCCCAGGTCAAACAGCAATCCGGGAAAATGGAGACTGCGGCGGAATGCCGTTAATCGGCTCTTATCCTTATCCCTGGCCTCCACCCTGAATCCATTGCGCCGCAGGAATACCATGACATCATGCGCCATTTTTTCAAACTCCGCTTCGGAAAAATTCTTGCAGTCGAAATCCAAGTCCTCGGAAAAACGATCAATCCCCCGGACCAAACGCAGGTTGGTTCCGCCAATCAAGGTGATTTTTCGTACATAATGCGTGGAGGAAAGATAGTCCAGCACCAGCAACTGGACATACTCCTTGAGAATATGCTTTATGAAATTCGCATCCCCGCTCAGCGCGGCGGGATAAAACTGCTTAACCTGTTCAATGGAGATCATAAGCCATATACTTTTGACAACAATCGCATACGCCTTCCCAGCGCCTTGGAATGGAAACGCTCCGCCGCCGACTCCCATTGAACGCGATTCAATTCCTTGCGCAAGACATCCGCGTCCAAACGCAGTTCGGCAATTTCACGGTCAGTATTGTAAAATGGATACAAATACAACAAATCCAACAACGCCTTCTCCCGGGAAGCATACGCCGTTACCCGGCCATCGCCAATTGGATGCGCAACATAACCGAACATCAAGTCAGGGCGGACGCTCTTGTAAGAATATTCGCCAAAATCGTTTCGGAAAGCTGCCGTTTTCAACGATGTAACACTGGTAATCTGGACAACGGATTCGGGGATAAGACCATAAAACGCCAGTGCCGAATGCAGACTGATGTATGATGGATTATAAATCCTGCCAGCGAAATATTCCGCCATGCCCGGCTTGCGCTTGTATTCGGGGAAGGCATAGACGCCTTGACGCAACCGCACCAAATACCCTTTGCGGTTCCAACGCACGAAATTATTACGATCAAAACCCGGCCAAAAGGCATAAACCTGGTGAATATTGAAACAACCAAGCTCGAACATTTTACTCTTGAATTCCACCCACCCCATAAATAATTTCCTTTATGCATCAAATATAATGCATTACAGAAACATAATCAATATTTTTATAAATTCAGATGCGTCGCACAACACCAACGAATTCATCTTGCACCCGGGCGGAGCAGGAAATCTGAACAGGGCGCATGCGCGGTGATCAACGCAACATCCATCACCAAGGCCGGTTTTTCATTCCCTGCAATCAATATTCCAACACATGCCGCCCGGCGGCGAGGCGGCGGCCATCGGCCATGCAGGCGATCGTTTCCGCCGGAACTTCCGCCTCCAGTTTGAGCGGCGCGCCGGGCGTTTGGGTCCATTTGATCCGGATCAATCCTTGCGGCGTGGGCACAATGCCCCACGCGCCCAGCAGGCCGGCCGGCTGGGGATTGAGGCTGAACTCGGCGAATCCCGGCCGCAACGGCCGGACTCCCAACACCGCCTCCTGGAGAAAGCGCAGGGGGGCGCAGGCGAAGGCATGGCACAGGCTACCGTAATTCTGGAAGGCGGCGCGCCCATCGCAACTTTCCCAAATGGTGTCGGCATCGCGTTCAATCATCCCGCCCCAGAGACGGTTGATCACGCGCAGTCCATCGGCGACGCGGTCCTGCGCCGCCAAGGCCTGCAGCACAAAATGCTGAAAATATAATTCAGCGGGAATCAAATCCGCGTCCAGCAGCCGTGCGGCGGCCCGGGACCTTTGCGGCTCATCGAACAAGCCAAATGCCAGTCCGATCGCCAGGGGATGCTGGCTGGCGGTCGGCGCGCCCTCCGGCTGGGTGCAGTCGCGGTAATGGCCGCGCGCCTCATCCCACAAAACGGCGTTCACCGCCCGCATCGCGGCCCGGCTGCGTTCCTGCCAGGCCCGGGCCAGCTCCGGTTTGCCGGCGGCATCGGCCAGCGTCGCGGCCTGTCGGTAGCCGGCGGCGATCAAAACGTTCAACACGGCGGTCTTGCCGGCCAGGTTCACGCCCACACGGCTGTAACCCCAATCGGTGAAATTCCACATATCTGGCTGATCCGGCACCAGGCCGTCCGTATCCCGCCGTAAATCATACCAAGCCAGGGCCTTTTCCACCGTCGGCAACAATTCGTTAATCAAAGATAAATCGCCGGTGTAACAGTGATAATCCGCCAGGGTCAAGGCCCACAAGGCCGGCATACAGGGAAAGGACACGGCCTTCCCGATGGGATAGACATTGGGCGGCAATCCGTCGGGGCGGATGCCGTCGGCGCCCAGTCGCAGATTATGCGCGGGATAATTTTTATCGCCGGTCAGCGCCAGGTAATATCCGTTGACCACGGCAAAGTCATTCAACCAAAACGCCTGTTCGCGCCAGATGCAGTCCACGAACGTGTCCAACGCGCATAATCGGACGGTATTGGCGCAGCTTTTCCACAGCCGGTTCAAGCGCATGTCTCCCGCGCAGGACCAGGTCGCCCGCATGGGCGACCCATGTACACGCTCCACCGCGCGCACGGCATGCAAACGGAGCGGCGCGTCCAAGCGCCGGAATGAAAGCTGCACATAACGGAAACCGCGCGCATGCATCTGGGCATTGATCGTCTGCCGGCCGGCCCGCAAAACGAAACGGTCGGCAAACCGGTAGTTACCGCGCCGGGTCATAAGGCGGCCCGCATCCAAACCCTCATCGTACCCGACATCCATAATCACGCCGGCCGATCCTTCCAAATCCAGGAGCAGATGGCCGGCGATTTCCCGCCCGAAATCCAGAATGACATAGGCCCCGGCAGCGCGGGGGGCCGGATGAATCACCGCCGTGCCCGCAGTCAAAATCAGGGTCTGCATGCTCTCAAAATCGGTGGCGGCGCCCGCAAAATGCATTTCGGACTGCATATGATCGGCAAATTCCGGAGTTTGCATCTGCCGATCGTCCAACTGCGGCATGCGGCCCATGCCGGCAACCTGCAACGGCAGACGCTCGGTCCAAGTCAAGTCGTCAATCGGCCGGGCAGACAATGATCGGCCGCCGAATTCCGTGGCTGCCGCCAGTTCCCGCGCCGGCGCCCAGCCCGCGCCATCATCGGCGCCGGTGATCCAGCCCGATGGTTCGGCCCCCAAATCCTGCCATTGGGCATAACCGAGTTGGCGGGTGTAAAACGGCGCGGCGGGATAATGCGCCGGATCCACCCGCGCCTCCCAGTTGGCGCCAGTGGCGACCAATCCGGGGATTTCCGCCAGCAACCCCGGGGCATGCGGCACGGTCCGATAGGTGGCCTTCACGGGACAATGCACGGCGACCGCCAGCCAGTTTTCACCCGGCCGCAGCCAGGCGGCCACGTCGTAGGTGTCAACAAAATAACGCCGGTGCGACCCGCGCGCGGGACCGCACCCCACCCGCCGCCCGTTCAAGTAGGCGACATAATATGCATCGGCGGCAATGCGCAAGCAGGCCGATGACGGGGGATTTGCGATGGAAAACGCGCCGCGGGCGTAAAAGTAATAATTCTCATGCGCCGGCCCCGGCGGCGCAATCCAGCGCGCCGACCATTCCGCCGGCGGCTGCGATTCCGGCGCCATGGGACACGGCGGCTCCAGCAGCGGACGCCGGCGCACCAAGGCATCCTGGATGACCGCCAGCGCGCCGGCCACGCACTCCCGCACCATGTGCGCGCCATCCCGCGCATTGGCGGCGGACGCCGGCGCGCGCGCCCAGGGATTGCCTTCCGACGGCGCGGCCTGCACGCTGTCAGGGCGCAATCCCAGGAGGAGGCTGGTTTCAAAATAGCCGGCATGATCCCCGGCAACATGCTGGTAGGGATTAATCAGCACTACCTGCGGCTGGTTGGGGTGCGCATGTTCCGCGGCCAGCCGGCTCAGGATTTCACGTTCCTGGCCGCCCGCATGCCCGGCCACCAGCGCCACCACCTGCCAACCGTCGCGCAACAGCGCCTCCACCTGGGCGCGCAGAAACGTCTCCCAGATGTCCGGCGCGCCCAGCCCCAGCGAGCCGCGGGCCTTGGCCCAGATGTAAGGCGGATTGACGGCATCCGCCAGGCTCAAGGCCCAGTAAAGCGGCGGCAGCACCACCCCGCCGGTGGTTTCAGCCAGGCGCAGGCACAAGCCTTCGGCAATCATGCCGTCCGTCCCCAGCGGAGCATGCGTGTCGTGCCATTCCAGCGCGCCGATGGGAACATAGATCACGGCGCCGGCATCGCGCAACCGGATCACATCCGCCGGCAAGGCCTCGGCATAACGCAGCGCTTGATTTTTCAACACTTTTCCTCCGCCTTTCAATGAGCGCATGAATCTTAATCCGCCGCCGCCCTGGGGCGCCCGGTGATCCGCGCATGATTATTTTCATCCGTGATTTCCAGCAGGCCGGCCGGCGGCCGGATGCGCACCGTCAGTCCCGTCACCGCGTTAAGATCGGCGGCAAATTGCACGCGGGCAGCGCGGGGCGCCAAGTCATCCGGCGCCGGCAACGCCGGAACCGCCTGTGTTTCCAGCACCCGCTCGCTTTGCACGAGTTCCAGCATGGCGGGCGGTGCATCCGCGCCACCGATATTATGCACGGTCGCCTGCAAACGCCCGTCAACCATGCAAACATCGCGCGGGCCGATGGCCAGGTCGGCGCGGCGGCGAATCTCGGGGTAAGCCTCCTCCAACCCGGCCGTCACCACCAGGACCTGCCGCGGCGGCACGTTAAAACGGATGGGGGCATGGCGCCGCAACACCATGGCTACGTCCATCACCGGCGCATCGATTTGTTCGTCGCCGGTCAAGTCAAGCCCCGCACGCACGCGGTAGCGTCCATGCCGCAATTTCCAGACACGCATGGTGACCGGCTGCGGCGCAGCATGGAAGCTGTAAAGCAGGACGACGAGGCGCTCGGGCGTGTCTTCCACGACAAACCGGGCGACATCGTCATCCGCCTGTTCCCAACTGGCCGCATGATAATGGTAGTTCAAACGCTTGGCCTTGTCGGCCATGCCCCCCAGATACATGCGGGCCATGGTGTTCTGGGGGATGGCGACGCGATCGGCGGACTGTCCGACCCAGGTATGCACCGGCAGGTATTTTTGCATGTGTAAAATGATTTGTTGCAGGCTGGCAACCAGGTTGGTGCGCGCCGGGGCGCCGCGCCGCCACTCCCCGTAAGTATTCCAATCCTGCCGTTGGAAAGCGGCCTCCACCCCGGCATCGGGTGTCACTTTTCGCCATTCGAACCAGTTGTCGGCCGGCACGCCCGCGGCCGGCATACCGGTGCGCCAGTTCCGCAGCACCGGCTCCACGTATTTCCGGTCGCCGGTCATCGTGAACAACCAGTACAAATGGGCATCCATGCCCATGGGGCCGTCCCCGGCCCGGAGCGCGCCGGTGGCAAAATCCAGCGACATTTCACCAGGCCGTCCCCACATTTCCGCGCGCGGCTCCGGCGGGATGCGTTTCAGGAACGATTCCTGCCATTCCGCCAGGATGCGCAGGACGCCGGGATTGCCGTTGTACCACACCAGGTAACGGCCCGGCATCATCATCAGGCACCAGCCGGCGTCATATGCCAGGTCCTTCCGGATATCGCCGGCGGCATTGAAAAAGAAGGAGCGGAACATCCGGTCGCCCTGCGGGTTGACAGCGGTGAGTACGCCGTCGTAGGCGCGGGAAGCAAGCATCAGACGCTCGACAGGCTGCGGATCGCCATAGAACAGGAGCGCGGCCGGGCCGAGGAGGTTGACCCCGTCCTCAAACGCATGCAAGTGGTCCGTCAGGCGTTTATTGATGCCGTTGGCAAGTTGAATTTCCCAAGCCCGATCCGTCAGTTTGCGCAACCCGTTCTTTAAGCGGTCCCCCGGGTCGTGGATCAAGGAAAAGTTGACCACCTCGGGCATCATGTCGGTGTCATCATTGATATCGCTGCCCAGTTCGCCAAACTCGTCCTGGCGTTCATTGATCCACCAATCCACATGGCGGCGCAGGATTTTCAGCGCCGCGCGGCCATAGACCGCCCAGTCCGGCCCCGGCTCATCCATTACCGGCAGGGGCATTTCCGCGAAGGGATCCTGGTAGCGGTCCGCCGCCGCCCGGGACCCCCAGCGTTGGTAGCGCTCCTGCAGGACATAGGAGAGAATCGCGCCGGCGGTTTCATTCTCCGGGTCGAAGCGCCGGATATGTTGCGCCAGGTCCAGCAATTCGCCAAATCCTTTATATTGCCGGGCAGGGTCTTCCCCGCTGGAAACGTTCCAGGGCGCGGGTTCGCTCAACTGCAAAAACTGGTCGCAGAGGATGCGTTCCATGGCTTGAAGCTGATGCCGGCATTGCGCGGCATCCGCTTCGCCGAGAGTGATGCGGCTGCCCTCCGGGCCGAGCACAAGCGCGCCGGCACGGTCGAAACGCAGCGTCAGCCACAAATGCCGCCCCTTTTCCAGCAGGATGGCCGGCCCATCGAAGAGCAGCCGGACGGAGCGCGGCTCAGCGCGCGCGTCCGGCAGTTTCGCCTCGAACCGGAACAATTCCCGGGTGCGGGTGGCCGGATCATGCGCTTGCACGGACAGCATGGCCGGTCCGTCGAAGCCCTGGATGCGCAGGTCCAGCAGCAGTTTGCCGATGCGCGCGTCCGCGCTCTGGGGGTCCGCGACGAGATGATACGCCCGGTATGCCTGGACCGGCAGATCTGATGCGGCCGGCGGCGCGCCCGCGCGCAACACTCCTCGATCCTCCGGCGGATAATAGGCGCGGATAGCCGGCGGCCGCTCGTCCGCCGCATCCGCCGCGGACAGGTGCAGGGCGCGGCCGGGAATGGTCAACGGCTGTTCAACGGGCCGGCTGACGTGAAACAGCGCCAGCTCATTGACCCGGCCGCCGTCGTGCGCCAACTCTATTTTACGCGCCATCACCGGATGCGCCAGCAGCCGGCGCTGGACGAACCGGTTGCCAGACCACACGGCGATTTCATCGCCGTCCGCCATGAGTTGGCCGCGGAACGCGCCCAGCAGGTGGACAAAGTTGAATCCGGCGGGATCGTCCAGTTCCACTTGCAAGACCCGCGCGCCCACCGCGGCCGGGCTTTTGTATTCCAGCGGCCAAACCGTATTCAGTTTGCCGTCCAGCGGCTGGCGCAGGTCCATGCGGCATTCGGCAACGCGCACTGCCGGCACATGGCGCACAACCAGGTCGCCCCCGTCCGCCGCCGGCGCGGCGGCGGACTCCAGCCCGAAACAATCGGCCACCCAGCGGTCGCGCGCGGCACGGGTGTCCGCATCGTCCGGGTTGCGGGCCGGCGGCGGAAGATTTTCCGCCATCAGGCGCTGAATCTGCGCGGGATCGAGCGCGTAGTCAAAAACATACAACTCATCGAACGAAAATCCCAGCGGCAGCGCATAAACATGGCCCGGCCCGGCGTTGGCCGCCAGCGAGATTTGATCGAGGCAGGGCGGACGGCATTCCGGCGATTTGCCCCAGCTTGCGGCAACCAGCCGGCCGTCGCAATACCACCGGCGGCCGAACGCCGCGTCCCAGACAACGGCCAGATGATGCCACTCGTCCGGCATCCATTCCCGGCCGGGCGCCCAGTCCAGCCGGTTGCCGCGCTCGAGTTGGTCCGACCATTCATGCGCCAGCCCCTGGCGCAGGCTGTCCACATTGAGTAAATAAAGGTTTTTGCGGCGCGCATGCACGCCCATGGTCAGAAATGGCGCGATGCGCAGCGGATTCTGCAAGTCCCGGATGCTGACCACCATGGCATGGTGGCCGTCGCGGTAGTAAGTTGACCAGAGCGGCGCGGCAGGACTCGCCCAAAACGCCAGGGTCCCGCGGCCGGCATGCAGATTGTCGAAGGTGTCGAAGGCCAGCACGCCCTGCGCCGCGACTGTGACCGCCCCGCCGAAACGTCCGTCCGGGCGGAACCGGACGCCCATGACATTCAGCGGCAAGGCATTGCCGGCGGCGAAATCGGCGTTGGGAAACTCGCCGCGCCGGCCCATCACCGGCGTCGGTTTTTTACGGCTCGCAAGCTTGCGCGGTTCCAACGCGTCATAGCCGCGTCCGTCAAAGGAAGCGTGGAAAAGCAAGCCCGCCGCCGGCGCCGGCTGCGCCGCCGGCGCATTAAAACCGGCAAGGCACGACAGCCAACCCATCGCCAGGCATGCTGCCCGCCGGCATTCTAAAGGGATCATCACGCTCTCCGCTTGCTTGGTCCGGATTCGCGCCGGATGGGCGCCATCAACCAACTTATTTCAATATCATCAGCATGATGGCCGGCGGCAAGTTCTCGTAACACCCCATGTCATAGGCGCGATACATCGGGCGGCGCAAGCCGTCCAGATCGTTGGTGACGCCCGCGAAGCCCAGGTCCAGCCCGGCATTGATGCAGGGGGAATCCTTGACCAGGTGGAAATCGCGCGCATTATAATCCACAAAGCCCGGCTCATTCGTGATGTTGCCCGCCCCGCCCTCCGGCAACGGGTAGGTGCAACTGTTGGTAAAAACGCTGGCGCTGTAGTTCGACAATACCCCGGCGGTATAATTGGATACGATAATGCAATTAACCACTATGCTGTTGCGAATGCCGGCCGGATAAAGGAGGGAGGCATACCGGTTGGAAACAACCGTGCACTGGTACAAGGTACAACCTTCGCAGGCGCCGGCGTACTTCCCGGTATTGTTGACAACCAGGCAGTTGGTTAAAAAAGTAAACCCGGCGCCGCCGCCGTATTGGCCGGAATTATCGCGGATAATGCAGCTCTCGGCCCAGCCGCTGCCACCACCAATGCCGCCGCTCCGACCTATGCCGACATTGAATTCGATGACACAATTCCGGAGCTGGCAATTATAGGCCGCGCCATAGCGGTCGGCGCGGTTGTACTGCAGCAGACAATCGGTCAAGGTTGCGCTGGCCGCGCCGCCGCCATTGGCGTCATCGGTGACGGTCGAATAGGCGGTATTGCTGATGAAGTTACAACCGGCCACGTTGCCCCCATAAGCCCCTCCGCCGCCGCCCAATATGGCCTGGTTGCGCAGCAATGTGCAGTTCCGCAAAGTCCCCCGCGACGCGCCGCCGCCGTAAGCTTGGGCGGAGCAATCGGCCATGATGCAATTTGTAATTAAGGCATTGGTGGACCGGCAGAACACGCCGCCACCGTAAGTGTTGGTGATGGACCCGTTGGTCGTGGTATGCCCGTTGGTGAGCGTGAATCCGCTCAGCACGGCGCCATCCGCCAGGTACACGCAGCGGATGGCCGCCGGCCCGTTGCTGCCTTCATGGGCGACGCCCACGATCAGGGTGTCGGCGGGATCGACGCTGGCGGCCAGCAGCGTGATGGCATTGGTGACGGCCACGCGGTTGGTCAACGTGACGAGCCCTTCCAGCGGATTGAACACCACCCCACCGGCATCGTAAATTCCATTCGTTACCAGCACCTGATCGCCGGCGCCGGCCAGGTCAACGGCGGCCTGGATGGTTTTTTTGGCGGTGTCCCAGTTGGTGCCAGCCCCGCCGTCGTCGGCGGCGCCAGCGTCAACGTAAAAAGTGTTGCCGCCGGCCGCGGCGGCCCAGAAAGCCAGGCATAATCCGATCATCCAGGCCCACGATGCGCGATTTTGATTCATGACCATTGCTCCTCTCATTCTTTAAAATCAGGCCCGGACAAGCGCGCATTGCCGGCAGGGCCGGCGGCATGAACGCGCCGGTCAACGGATGCCGATCAGCATGCCGCGGTACACGTATTCATAACAGCCCACATCCGCGAGGCCGCTCATCCGGTCAACCCGCCGATGCCCGTCCAAATCCAATGCGCCGGCCATCCACCCCTGATTCATTCCGGCATTGACCAGGAACGAATCCTCCGGCAGGCGGTAATTACCGCCATCGAAATCCACAAACACGGGGGCATTGGTGGTGTTGCCCGAACCGGCAAAATCGTTGGTGCGGCTGGTGCAGCAGTTGGTCCACCAGGACGTCCCTCCGGCGGCGACGTCATTATAAAAATCTTTTTGAACCGATATGTTGCCATTGTAATATACGATGGAATTCTCGATGATATTGCCGGAAAAATAGCGGACATAGATGCCGCCGCCGTAAGTCGCCGAATAATTGCTGACGATGGTGCAATTCTGCACCAAAGTGACCCTATCAATTCCGGAGGCCACCATGGCAATTCCGGCGCCGCCGAAGTTGTGCGCGTTGCTGTTACCGGCAATCAGGCAGTTGCGGATGATATTCGTCCTATTGGCACTAGGGGCGGCAAATATCCCCGGGCCATAACTTCCACTGACATTGCTGATAATCTGGCAATTTTCGATGCGCGCATTATCGGTCAAACGCACCCCACCGCCACCGTATGAAACATTCGCTCCAAATCGAACATTGGTGTTGAAAGCAATGACGCAGTTGGCCACAATGGAGCTGCCGGCCAAACCTACCCCGGCGGCGCCGACATTGGTTCCGCAAGCATTGGCGATGATCGCGCTGTTCTTGATGGCGGAATCATTATACAGGTAGGCGCCCCCGCCCCAAACATTCATATTGGTCGCGCCGTTGCCGCGGATGATACAATTGGTCAAAAGCCCGTAATACATCATCGCGCCTGCGCCGGGTGTGGTGATGTTACCCGCCCCGCGAGTGAGCGTAAAGCCTTCCACGCGCGCGGAGGCATTGCTCACAAACAGGCAACGCACCGTGCCGCCGCCGTCCAGAATAGTGTTTTCGGGGTCAAGACTGCCGTTGTTCCAACTGCGCAGGATCAGGGCATTGGTGACCGCAACCTGCGCCGCCAGGTTGTAAGTGCCGGTGGCCACCAGCACCGTGCTCCAGCCGTTGGTGGCCGCCGTCCGCAGCGCCGTCTGGATATTGGTGGAGGCTTTGGCCCAACTGTCGAACGGGTCAAGATGGCCGCCGGAAGGTGAAACGTAACAGGTCTGGCCCGGCAGCCAGCCCGGCAGCGCCAGCGCCAGCGCCAATAATCCGCTCCGAACATATTTTTGCATGGTAAAACCTCCTAATGCTCGTGATTATCCGACAACCGCCCATGAAAGTCAACCCGGCTTTAAATCCGCCGGTATGCCTCCAGGTAATCCGCCAGCACATCCCAGGCATCGGCCGCCGCGAAACTCACGGCCTCGTGCAGCCAGCCACCGGCCAGCGGATGGCGCCGCTGCGCCTGGAGCATCCGGGCCAGGCGGTCCGCCAGCCCCTGGCGCCCGCCCATCCAGCCGCTGAAAAAATAATGCGGACACTGCCGCCAGTCCAGGCCGGGCAGCAATTCTTCCAGGTGCTCCACCGGAATGGTCCGGGTATTGCCGTCCGGCAGGCCTTTGATCCGCCAGTTGGCGGTCCATTGAAAAATATGCTCGTAATCTCCCAGCACCAGCCCCTGGGCCAGCCGGTCGCGCAGCCATGCGCCGTAATCCTGAAAATAACTCATTGCCGCCGGCCCATCCATGTAAGGTGAAGTTTTAACCATGTCGGCGTGCAGTTGCATGGGCAAAATCAACTGCGCGCCCGGCGCCAGACGCGCGCGCATGCGGCGGAATAATTCCGTCATGCATGCGCCGCGCACCCGGTTCAACAGCGGACGGTCTGCTGGTTCTATCCCCGGTTCCCGGCCGTGCAACTCCACGAAACGGCGGCGGACGGCCGGCTCAAAGCCATAACCAACGGCAATGGCATCCGGATGTTCCACCACATGCAGCGAGTGCGTCGAAAGGCAGAAGTAAAGCCCATCGGGCCGGTAGCGGTTGATTTCATCAACCACGCGTTCCATCCGCGCGACGTTTTCCGGGCAAGCATAGCTGGGCACGCCGCGTAAATATTTTGTGCCGGTATGATCCGTCCAGCACCATTCCGGGTGTTCGCGCAAAACCGGCAGATACGCCCCCGGAAACCACCCGTCGAAAAGGTCAACCCATAAATGAAGGGCCAGCCCCAATTCCCGGCATACCCGCCCGGCGACTTCCGGCGGATCCATGACAGCCAAAGTTTTCCGCAGCCATCCGGTCCATTCCTCCCGCGCGCCGGCCTGCAAAATCGCCTGGCATGTGCCGGGCCGCATGCCGGCCGGGGTGGGCGTCTGCCGGACCCAGGACTGCCAATGCGCCAGGTCGGCCTGGTCAAACGCCGGGCCGGGCAACACCCGGCTGTGGTAATGCGCCTGCCCGAGGCAGGTCAGGCGCCAGGCGATACCGTCAACGCCGCATTTTTTCAGGCGCGTCAACAACTCCCGGATGTCGGCCTCCGTCAGCGCGCGCCGGCGTAAAACGACTTCATCATCGAAATCAATGGTGACGATTATCGGTGTTTTTGAGGTCATATCAGGCTGATGCGGTAATGATAGCAAACCTCCCGGCCTTTTTTGCTCACGGCCAGCGCCGGCGCCAGAAACCGCCGGTTGGCTTCGTTGAAAGCCGGCCGTTTGAAAAGCTCCATGGCGCATGGCGCCGTCTGAGAGAGATCGGCGATCCGCATCCGCCATCCTTTGCCCGCGACAATCAATTCGCCCGGATTTAAGGCCATGATTTTCGAAGGGGCAAAGTGCAGCAGAAACCGGCAGACTACCGGGCGCCGGGCCCGGACGGCATCCCTGATCTCCAATCCTTCCCTGTTCAACCGCAGGCTGCGAACGGCGGTATAATCCGGCGTCCTGGATTCCATGGCAACTTCGGCAATCCCGGCGGAACATTTTGACCGCAACATGCGGATTACCGGAACAACCCGGCGGGCGCCCGGCTTGCTTTTCCCGGCGGTCTCCACCAGCACGGCGTTATGCGCCGGCGCCGTCTTGAACCAGGTCATGCGTTCGGGACTGTCATAATCAGGCGAGCCGGAATCAACCAGCGCCGGCTTCCCGCCAATGTAAAGCAGCAGATTCGGTTTGCCGGGGTGGGCATGTCCCTCCAGCAACGGCGTACCGTCCAGATAAACCGTCATGGCGCCTTGGCGCATTACCGCCATACAACTGGGCTTGAAAAATTTCGTTCGACGCGGCGCGGCCGGCCTGATCTCCGGCGCCAGCCGCCTGACAATCTCCAAATCCAAGTCCGCGTCAAGCGCGTAGGAATCCGATAATTGCAGCGTCTTCCCCGAAGGCGCGGCGGTTTGACGCAGGAATGAATATTGCCGATTGAGCGAATCCCCTAATCCCGGGACGCCGGGGCGGCGGTTGGCCTGCAGGGCAATCCCGGCATCCAGGAAAAGCCGGGCAATGAAATGGCTGTAGCTGGGGCAGGTTTCCATGCTGCCGCCATCCGCAAAGATGTCGGTTTTCAGCAAGTGGCTGACAATCCCGCGTCCGACGGCAATCCAGGATTCGGCCTCAGGCAGTTCGGGAAACAACAAGCCGGCATAAAGCAGGGCCGGCCCCTTCTGAAGAAAATGATTGCCGGTATCCCTGATCCGCAATTCTTCCGCCCCTTCACGGTAAACATGGCGGGCATGCAAAACGATCGCATCATACAAGGCATGCCACTGCGATTCCGACCACCGTGAATTGCGGGACAGCAGGAAGGCGGAATGCAACAATACCAGCAGGCGCCAGGTAACCTGCATATCATACCAGATGAATTTGGTTTTCTGCCATTCGCCCAGATATTTCCGGGCCGGCTTTTCGTCAAACGCTGGCGCGGGATAAGGGTGGGCGCGCAGCCAGTCGGCGAAGTATTTCTCCCAAAGTTCCGGCCAGCGCGGCGCGCCGGTAATGAAAGCCCGATGCGCGATCGGCAGCAAAAAATACAAACGGTTAAGCCAGACATGCTTTTCCACCGGAATCAGCGAATTGAGATGAACGCCGTAAAAAGCGCCGACATTGACGGACAGCCGGCTCAACTTGTCGGCATTGTCATCATATGCGCAATCCCAGGCCAACTTCCCGCGGCGCATCCACGGACGCAGCAATTTTCCAGACCGCAGACCCCGCAACACATCCGCGCCGGATGCGCCGCCCAGGTGTTGATTAAGAAACAGGTATGCTCCGCCATCAAGCATTAAAAGTTGATGGGTATCGTATTTTTCAAACATCGCCGCCGGGTAAGGGTAAAAGACATCCGTCGGCTGGCGTTTGATGCCGCGCGCAGCGAGATAAGTTTCGTAACACGGTCTATTAAACAATGCTTTCATACTATCCTCGTTTCAAAATTCAATCGACCAGGCTGGAATTCACCCGCACGCCGCTGAACCGGCCGGCCCTGAATTCCGTTCAATTTTCGACACTTCCCCCCGCCAGCCAGCGCAGGGCGTTGCGGATAATCTCCAACTCGATGCCGGCGGGCGCCGCCGGCCGGCCGCCGGAACTTTTCGGGTCGCCCGCCAAGCCCGGCAGCGTGCCCAGCAGGACCACCCGCCCCCGGCCGAATTTCCCGGCCGCCAGCACCGCCGCCCCCTGCGCATTCGCCACCAGGCCCGTTCCGGCCGCTCCGGGGTTGATGGCCACATGATCGAAGCGGAAACCAGGACTGAAGTCCGTGCCGCGGGCAAGGCCGGCGGTCACCGGATGTTCCCCGGTTATGCTCAATTGATCGTTTTTGACATTTTCCAGCCCCGCCCCGATTTCCGGGAACAACGGCTGGTGCGCGCGATACCCCACCGCGTCATGCGTTAAAAGCACCCCGCCGCCGTTTTCCGCGAATTTGCGCAACACCGGCCGCGCCTGGTTGAAAAACTCAACCGTGCCGGCGATCTGCGGAATGACGATCACGTCGGCATACCCCATGGCTTCCGTATCCAGGCGCGGCAGGGAGAACGCACGCAGGCCGCCCGCCCGCGCAATTGCCATGATTTCATCCGCGCCCACGCCCAGGTGATACACCCCCACGCGCGCGCCGGCGCCATCCGGCACCAAGATTGGCACCTGCGGATTCTCCGCCACCGGCGCCCGTTCCCGCAGGCCGCGGAATACTTCCGCGCCCGGGTAAATGCCGGGATATGCGCGCAGCGCTTCCGGCACGCCGACAACGACCACCAGCGGTTGATTGCTGTAGGCGATCCGGACGGGCACGCCATCCTTACCAAGCGCCCCGGCCGCCACCGCCTCGGCAAATACCCGGCCGGTAATGATGTCCCGCACCTGAAATTCCGCGCCGGTCAGACCGGCGCGCGCGGCATCCACCTTCAAGACCCGTTCGCCCTGCCCCCATAACGACACGCACAGTTGATTATCCTTCTGCACCGCCTCCAGAATGCGCATGCCGCCGGGCCCTTCCAGCCAGAACCGCGGCCGGACCAGCAGTTTGGCCAGGGAAACAAAATAATCTTCCAGGCCCGGTTGAAAGCTTAGCGCCGAAAAATAAACCTCGCCACGGCCCATGCGCCGGCGCGTCAGTAGCGGCGCGCCGCCATCCGCGCTCCTGGCCAGGACTTCCGCGGCGGCATTGGACAGTGCGCCGCGCCGCCAGGGCTGATCAGGCGCCGGCGGCATGACGGCCAGATCCGCCGCCACCGCAAAGGTCAGCGCCGTAATTGCCGCCGGCTGCCACGCCACTCCGCACAATTCCACGGTGCGATCCCGCGCGCCGGTCATGTCCGGCGCGGCGGTGGTGATGGGCGTATTCACAACCAGCAGCCGCCCCCCCTCCTCCACATATTTTAAATACTGTTGAAAAACCTCTTCGCGTAAGCCGGTTCCATGTTCTTCGGGGATGATGATCATTTCATAGCGCCGCAGGTTTTCCGGCATGGCCAGCGATCCGCTGATCATGCCATCCACATCCGCCCAGGCCGTCAGACATTCCATCAGTTTGGCCGTGTGATTCACAAAGAACTGGCCGTGGCCGCGCGGGCGCATCATCAGGTATGGCGTGGGGTTGATGGCCGCGCTGATCTGCGCCGGCGGCGCGCCGCCCTGCCAGCGGCCCATCAGTTTCAGCCACTGGCCCAGCCGTTCCTTGCCGAAAAACAACTCAACTTCGCGCTCCGTCTTCCCGCCATGGCCGGTATAAAAGTCGCCGTATTGCTTGTGCCAGGACGAATCGGGCGGGAATTGCGCGCGCAGTTTTTCCACATACATCGGCGTGGCAAATTCGAAATAGCTCAGGGGATAGCCGTGGAAGGCGGAGGCATAATTCAGCGCGGGATTATTGTTGCGGTAAGTCGGGCCGAAATCCAGCATGGCGCCTTTGATGGAATAGTAATGCTTGCAGTTTTCCAGCGCGAAACTCGCCTCCCACA
Organism: uncultured Verrucomicrobiota bacterium; assembly: GCA_964650945.1. Lineage (GTDB taxonomy): Bacteria > Verrucomicrobiota > Kiritimatiellia > JAAZAB01 > JAAZAB01 > JAXGPF01. The sequence goes on from CAZYXU010000024.1 coordinate 19,175, forward strand.
TCATGTCCGTAACCCGCTCCAAATCCAGGACATCCGCCCCAATCTGCCAGCCGGAACTGGTTTCGGCGGGATAATGACAAAACGCCGTTTTCAAGCCATGCGTCCGGGCGCGTTCGGCGAGCGTCCCCACGAATTCGGTGGTGACACGATTGCGATAGAGCAGATATCGCCGCGACCAAACGTTTTGCGCATCCAACCCCGGCATGTTGGTCCCGGCATACGCCGCGTCGAATTTGTCCCGGCAATATTTTTGAAACCGCTCCAGATCCGCCGGCCGGTTCATCGGGTCCAGCCCGGCATGGATTTCATGCAGGTAGATGCCGGTCAGGCTCGGATGGCGCGACCGATATTTTTCCGCCACTTCGTCAATCAAATCGCAATACAAGCGCCGCAAGGCCGGGCTGGCCAGGGTGTAATCTTCCAGGGCGTAAAGCCCATCCTTGAAACCCGGCTGCTCCTTGCGCGATTCGCCGGCGGATGGCGGGGTCCAGAGCAGCCAGACCCTGAGCCCGTCCGCATCGGCGGCCGTCAGCAATTCCTCCAGAAAATCGCGTTGTCCCAACACCGTGTTCGCCTTGAAATTGGCGACCGTGGTCGGATGGCAGAGCGGCCCGCCGCGGCCCAGATCGTGTACGAAGTAAATGTCCGTCACGCCTGATTCCGCCAAATCGCGGGTGACCGGCTTGATTTCAAAGCGCCGGTTCGGCCCGAGGTCCACCACTCCCGGCTCGCGCGATACGAATGTGCCAATCCAGGGCCGCGCCTCTTCACCGCGAGCGTTTAATTGAACCAAGATCGTCAGCGCCGCCAGGATCAGCGGCCTGTGAATCCATTGTTGCATTGCTTGCTCCCGGTCATGGTTGGCGGGCTGGCCCGCTTTAAATCGCTGATTTTTGCTCCGCGCGATAACGCCCCGGAAAATCCGCGGCATGCTTTTCCAAGCCCGCCATGATCGCCCGGCAACTGTCGCGCCAGCGGTCCGGCGGCATATCCTCGGTGATGCCAAACAGCACGCCCGCCGGCGACGGCAACTGCTCCAGAAGCGCAAGCGCCAGGGCGGCGATTGCCGCGTCGGGCTGGAGATGCGCCGAGGATGGGAAATTGATCCACAGCACCTTGTCCGGCCAGGCGGCGCGCGCCTCGGCCAAGGTCATGTCGGTATCCGGCGCCGGGGTGAAAGCCTCGATGTAATCCATCCCGCTGGTGTTGATCGCCGGCGCCAGCAGCCGGCAATTGCCGTCGAAATGGTAGCCGACCCGCTGGCCGGCGCGGTGCAGATAATCGGCGGTTTCCTGGAAATACGGCAGGTAATACTGGTTAAACCGCTCGCGCCCGACAATTTCAGGGGTAACGTTGGAGCCGCAACTAACATAGCGCGCGGGCGAAGCCGCCACCAGCGGCCATAACTTCCGGCGCTGGTCGTAAAGCGCCTGGTATAATTTTAATACTTCATCCCGGTTTTCCATCCACTCGATGCAGAATGACTCCGCCCCCATCAGATGGGAAATCAGGCATTGCATCGGGTCGGAGCCGAACCAGACCGGCAGGATGAAATCATCGCCCAACTCCTTTTCCAGCGCCGTGAAAGCCGCATAATCCTGGGTGTATCGCTCGTCGCGGATGAAAAACTCCAAGGCCCGGTAATCCTCCCGGGTTTTAAAAGGATAGGCGTGCACCCACCCGGTAAATCCCTGATCTTCCTTCAAAATACTCAACGTTCCGGCTGGCGTCTCATAAAATATTGTTTTCAAATGCCGGCCATTTTCCACGGCGGCGCTCTCCCGCACTGTGACATTCGGCCGCGCCACCTTGACTACCGTGGCATTCTTCACCAGGCACATGCCGCGGTTGCGCATTTCACGCTCCGCCGCGCAGGCCGGCGCCATCTGGGAATAGACGGTGAATGGCGCGCGGTCGGCGGCGCCGCCACGCAAAACAATTTCCACCCGTTGGCGCGGGGTCAACATATCTAATCCTAAACCTGGCCCGGCGCCTGCATGATCTGCGCCACAATGTCCAAATCCACGATCCGGCCCCACTCTTCGATGATCCGCCGGAAAACCGGCCCGGGGCGGCCGGCGCCGATCGGAACGCCGTTGATCTTGGTCACCGGCGCCATGCAATAAGGGGTGGTGGGCAGGAATGCCTCATCGGCATTGATCGCGTCATAAACCTGAATGTCCCGCTCCATAAAGGGAATCTGCAGTTTGCGGCAAATCTCGCCCACCGTCGTCAGGCTGATCCCCCAGAGCACATGCCGCCGGGAAGGCGTGATGACGGCGCCATCGCGGACGATGGCGAAATTCGATCCGCCGGTTTCGGTGATATTGCCATCCAGGTCCAGACACAACGCCACCGCCTTGGGATCCACCAGGTGCGCCTCCTGATCCGCCAGCCACCAATGCATACGGCTGCGGCATTTGATTTTCGGGTCTACGCATTGCGGCGGGACATGCCGGACTGAAGGCGTAACAACGTGGAGGCCGTCAGTAAAGTTCTTCTGCCAGAGTTGAAACGCCAGCGGGAAAGTGTGGATGCAGAAAGTAGGCTGCATTGCGCCGGACATTCCGGCGCCGCCGGCATAAAGCTTCAATTCGCCGGGGGAGATGAACAAAACCAGCGCCAAATCGGACGACGCCGGCAGCAAGGCGGCGTTTTTTCCGGCTAATTCCGCGCAGACGCGCATCGTCTCTTCCGGCGGAATGGGCGGGACAATCCGCGCATAGCGGCAGGACCGGTAAAACCGGGCAATATGGTCTTCCAGCCGGAACAGCTTGTGATGAAACGTGCGCAGCATATCGGTCACCGTCACACCCATCACCACCGCCGCGTCGTAAATCGCCACGTGCGCCTCCGAGGCCGGCATCAGCCGCCCCTTCAAATAAACCAATGGTTCCTGTGTCCGCATGCCATCCTCCCTTGTTTGCAAGATCCGCCTTTTCGCCGCCCAGATTAAAACCCCGCGCGCCAGGCCGCAAGCGGAATTGGTGGTATCTTATGAATACCAG
>CAZYXU010000024.1:22282-35361 GCA_964650945.1 uncultured Verrucomicrobiota bacterium
CGCCGGGCACAAAACGCGCCATCAGGCGTGTCACGCGCGAGACATGGGTCCCGCTTTCCGCCAGCCGGATCAGAATCCGGGCGCATTGGCGGGCATAGCTGTCATTATCCACCAGGTAATGCGCAATGGCCGGCACATACGCTTCCAGGACGGGGTCCGCGTCCCGGCAGATCAGCGAGACATTTTGCGGAATGCGCCGGCCATGGTCGGTCAACCAACTGGCTACGGTAACCGCCGGCAGGGCGTGCGATACAATCAAGGCGGTCGCCGGCGCCGGCTGCCGGAAATGCCGTTCCAGCACCCGGCAGATGCCGGCGGTGGCGCCGTCATGGCGGATAACCTCCACGCGCGCCCCCGCATGGCCGGCTCGGGCAGCCAGGGTGACCCCCTCTTCCGAAAGCAAATCTCCGGCATAGCGTCGTTCCGGCGCCAGATAAACCAGTCGGCGATGTCCCAACCGCAACAAGGTCATGGCGGCATGGCGGCAGACGGCCGCGTAATCCACGTCCAACTCCGGCAGATTCACCCCGGGATAGCATGACCCTAAAACCAGCGCCGGCGTGCCGCGCCGCATAAACCACTCCTGCACGGCCTTCGGCGCGGCCGAGATGGCCCAGCAAGCCGCCTGGCGGCTGGCCGTCAGTTCCTCCAACTGGCGCGGATCATGGGAATCGTTCCGGGCGTGAAGCCGGCGCAAAATATGCAGATCGCAACGGTAACCTTTTTTGAAAAGGTGATTTTCGATGGCTGCGAAAAAAATCCGGCTCTGGTCCGACTGGGTCTCCGGCATTTCACCCAGCAACAAGCCGACGGCCCGCGCGTCATCCGCCGCCCGCCGGCGGCGGGCGGCGGGCCGTCGCGCCATTGTGCCCTGACGCGGGATGGTGGCAATCAGTCCCTGCTGGCGCAAAAGCCGCAGCGCCTTGCGCAAGGTGGTGCGGCTGATTTGCAACTGTCCGCACAATTGCCGTTCGGTCGGCAGGCGGTCGCGCCAGACGCCCCGGCCTAATTCCCGCGCCAGGCCGGCGGCGGTCCGCGCCGGCAGCGATTCGCGCTGGAGAGGGCTCAGCATGCGGGATCCAATTCCTTGGTTTTCATGCATCCGGCGCCGGCGGGGCAGAACCGGCGGGGGGCGGCGGCCAGGGGAGACGCCACTGGCGCAGGGCATCCAGCGCATCCGTCCGGGTCAAGTCAAACCAGATGGGGGTCAGGGAAACATAATTTTCCGCCACGGCCTGCACGTCCGTGCCGTTGGTATCCCCCAGCATTTCCAACTCACCGTCCAGCCAGTAATAAGTGTCGCCGCGCGGATTGGCGCGGCGGTGGAAAACCTCGGCAAAGCGCGAGCGGCCCATACGCGTGACGCGGAATCCCCGGACGTTCTCCAGCGCCTGGTTGGGCACATTGACGTTGAGCAGCATATCCGCCGGCAGGCCGTGCTCCAGCACGTGGCGCGCCATCTGGCGGGCCACCTGCTTGGCGGTTTCCCAATGCGGATCCTGGAAGGAAGCCAGCGAAACAGCGATGCTGGGAATACCCAGAATGGCACCTTCCGTGGCGCCGGAGACTGTACCGGAATAAATCACGCTGATGCCGACATTCGGCCCGAGGTTGATCCCGCTGATCACCAGGTCCGGCCGGACGGGCATTAATTCGCTGACCGCCAGTTTGACGCAATCGGCGGGGGTGCCGCCGACGGCGAACCCCCGGAAGCCGCCGTTCCGGGCAATCGGCTGGAGTTTGATGGGATTGGCGATGGTAATGGCGTGGCCGACAGCGCTCTGCTCGGCTTCCGGGGCGACCACCGTCACTTCGCCCAAGTCGCTGACGGCCTCGTATAACGCCATAATGCCCGGGGCGTAAATACCGTCGTCGTTGCAGATCAGGATATTTGCTGGCATAGTCTCCTTAAAGCAGCGGCCGCAGATGCCGGTTCACGTCCTCCTCCGTCTGCAACGGCGGCAGCGGCGGCAGGAGTTCCCAGGTTTCCGCATGGCTGACTTCGGCGCCCGGGGCCAGCGTCACCAGCGGGCCCAGGGTTTCGATTTCCAGGAAATCACGGTTGGCGAAGGTTTCAAAATTGACGTTGCCGTCGGGATAGACGGCGCCGCGCGTCCAGCCGAAGCGCTTGACGAACACCCCGCCGGGCAGTTGGCAGGCCGCCCATCCTTCGCGTTGCGACATCCCCAGTTTGCCGGCATCGCGATCGGCGCGCTGCTGAAAGAACAGATAGCGCGAACCGAACTGCCAGCGGCCGTCGGCCAGGTCGGTGCAGGGCCAGATGCTCCAGAGCTGGTTGGGCTCATAACGGCTGTCCAGACCGTGAACTTCCTTGGCCGGCAGCGGGGCAATCAGCCGGGCGCCGGGCGGCATGACCGTCAGCGCCCAGGGCGCCAGCGTGCATGGTTGGGCGCCGGCATTTTTGAGGGTATGCATCACCCGCGCGACATTCCGGCGCGGATCCAAACTGACGGCCAGGTGTTTGCTGACGTGGCTGACCGGGCCGGGCGCCTGATCCAGGCGCACCGCATCCGCCGCCACCGCCCAGCGCACGGGCGCATTGTCCAGTTCGTAGGATATTTCCGGCACTTCCGGGGCAAGCCAAAGCCGGTGTCCGCCGCGGATTTTCCATTCCGGTTCGCCGGCGCCGCCCTGCTGGCCGGCAATCTCGGCAAACAGGTTGGGCTGCCCGATCAAGCCGCAGCGGATGATACGCGGCCCGACCGCGGTGGTGACCACCAGTTCCATGGCGCCGTTCCGCAGGCGCAGGCAATCGTTCCAACCGTTATAATTGATCTGTTCGATTTTCATGATTTTTTACCTTCGGATGAGATTTTCCAACTTGACATAGCGGGGCAATAAATCCCGGTAAACCGCGGCGGCGGCCGGATCGGGGCGCGCCATGACCTGAAATTCCGGCGCGCCGTCCACGGCTTCGGCGAATGGGACAAACTCGCCGCGCTGCCGGCACAACCAGCCGTGCCATGCGCGGTAGGCGGCGCCGAGCGCCGCGGAATCCGGCTGCGCGCCGGCAAGTGCCGGCGTCCCGAACACATCGGCGGCGATCTGCACGAGCAGGCGATTGACGGACGCCCCGCCCGTGACCAGGAGGCTGGCGGGGGTCAAGCCGATGGCGGCGGCGTGCGCCCGCAGGCATAAAAACTGGCTTTCCACCACCCCCCGGCAATCCGCCGCGGACGGCAACTCCGGCACAGGCCGATCCTGCGCGTCGAACCGGAAAATCCCCGTGCGGTCGGTGGGCGGGGTAATTTCCGGGGAGCGGTGATAAAATCCCAGCCGACCCAGGTTGCCGGGCGGGGTGGCTTGCAGGTGGGCGTTAAATTGCGCCCAAGCGCGGCCGGCGCAAAGGTCGCGGATATGCTCGCGCATGAGCGAGGCGTTCTTGCGCACCAGCATGACCATCCAGGCGCCTGGATCCACCGGGCTGACGAACACGTGCCCCTCCGCGCCGGAGGGCGCCGGGGTGGCGGTGGAACCGAAGAGCGTGTCGCTGGTGCCCAGGCTGAGCGCTACGGCGCCGGACTGCGTCAGGCGCAGCCCGGCCAGGCTGCAGGGGTTATCGCCGGAAAAATTAACCACCTGGCAGGCGGGAGCGAATCCGTAGCGTTGCGCGTAATATGCATGCAGCGGCCCGGCCGGCGCATGCGAAGGCGCCGGGGCGCCCAGCATCCGCGCCAGGCGGGCATCGCCGCAGGCCGCGAGCGCCGCCGGTGCCCAGCGCCGGGCGCGGATGTCCAGCAGGTTCATGCCGGAGCCATCGCTGAAATCAACCGAGGCGTAGCCGCCCATCAACAGCGAGGCCATGAACGAACTGACCAGGGCGATGCGCTCGGTGGCATCATACGCGGCGCGGTTGACGGCGTAGATTTTGGCAATCTGGTTGCCCGTGAAACGCGCGTAAGCGCGCGAGCCGGTCAAGTCCGCCAGCGCCTGGGGACCGCCCAGCGCGCGCTCCAGCGCGGCGCATTGCGCGGCGGTACTGGCGTCCATCCAAATCGGAGACTCCGGCAGCGCGAATATCTCCGCAAGCTGTTCCCGCAAAGTCCGCGCCGGATCCAGCCGGTTTAAGGCCGCGCCGGCGCCCGCGCGCAGCCAGACGCTGCCATGCTGCTGGCCGGAGCCGGAGATGGCGGCCACGCGGTTGAGCGGCGCGCCGGCGGCGCGGATTTTTTCCAGGACCAAGTCCAGCGCCGCCGCCCACATCAGCGGCGGCGCCGTCACGGTCAACCCGTCGGCATGCCGGTGGGCACCGGCGCTGGTTTTGAATTCCGGCAAGGCCTCGTCGAAATTGACGGCCGCGGCGGCCACCGGTTCCAGGCGCCGGTTGATCAAAAGCAGCTTGAGGCTCTGGGTGCTGGCGTCCAGACCCAGGAAAAAGGCATCAGTAGCAGCGCGGTTGATCATGGTTCCTTCCCGGCCCGGCGCCGGGAGAAGCACGGCGCCGTTGACAGGAAGTCTATCAGTAACCGCATGAGAATCGCAAGAATTTTACGCTGACAGAATTTTACGCCGGGCACATCTGCGAATCTCCCGCACCCGCCGCCTTAATCCGTTTCGATCTCGCCGGCTTCCGGTTTCCAGAAAAACGGATCGTCGTCCCCGTCATCTTCCGGATCGCCGCGCATCACTTGGCCGGGCGCCGGTTCGAAGCGCAGGTCGCCGTCGCCCCGGACATTGACGATAAACGGCACCCAGACATCGCCGGTTTCCGACAAGGTTGTATGATCCGCCAGAATCAGCCGGCCATACCGGAAGATTTCCACCATGGCGGCGGTGGCGCCGTCGCCGTGGTCGCTGTAGTAATGCACCAGGACCTTGTAAGTGCCGGGCGTGGACACGCGGTCAAGGGTGATATTTTCTTCCGTGCCGGAAGAAATACAATCGCGATCCAGGTGCGGATTGTCCCGGGCATCGCCGGGGATGCCCCAGTCGGGATTGCGGTTATAATAAGCGCAATCGCCGGAATATCTCCAGCCGGAGTAGGAAGCGCCGCTGGGTGGGCGGAAATGCAAATCAACATCCGTGCCGTTTTTGGACCAGCGCAGGCGGATATGATAGGCGCGCACCTGGATATTCTGCATATTGCTCAGGAAATTGCCCAGCCCGTCCGCTCCCGGTATGCGCGGGGCGACGGTATTGTGACCCAGCACGGCCCATTGGAAAATGCCGGTGTCGTCCGATTGCTCGACAATCGCCTGCCAGACGTCCGAGTCGAACTTGAACTTTGTCGTCTGGATATTATCCTTGATCGCCAGGAGTTGCGTGAAATTCCGGTTGGCAATCACCAGCGTAAACCGGTTGTGTTGATAGCCGGCGGTGGGATCGCCGTTGGCCAGCCAGGAAAATTCCGGCGAGATGGCGCTGGAGACGATATAACCTTCCGCCGGCGCCTTCAATTCCGGTCCGACATTGTTCATGGCAAATAACTGCGATATTTGGAACAAAGCGGGGATATCATATCCCAGCAACCCGCAAACCGTGTTATAGAACTTGCCGACATCATCCCAATTGCCCGAATTCAAGATATTCCAAATGATTTTCGGCGTGACATTGATGTTATCCAGCGATAAGCCGTCGGCCGACCGGTCCACATGACTGTCGCACATATCATAAAGCAGGCCCTGGAGGGATTCTTCCGCGGCATAACCCTCGTTTTGGGCGGGGGTTTCCAAGTCGTCATGAATCCTGGCATCTTCCGTGTCATCCCAGAAACGATCACCCGCCTTGGGCACACTCGGCAACGCCAGAAGATTTTGCGTGGGCTGGATTTGCGACATGATGGCATACCAAGTGGCGAACCCTTCAGACCAGGCCAACCGGACGCCCTTCTCCTTGCCATGCACGGGAATGGTGGAGCCGCCATCATGCGCGCCGCCCAATGAGGTGTCAAATTGCGAGGAAGCGCCCTTGTCGGCCAGAAAATGTCCGTATTCATGCGCAATCACATCCCAATCCAGCGCGTCCGTCCGCAGGATGCTGATAGTCATGGCGCGCGGACTGTAGAAAGACGCCGTGCCGCCGACGGGAAAAATAATGGGAATGGTAGGCATATACCGGTTGCCGCGCAAGGCATAAGCGTTGATTGCGGCTTGCAGCACGGCGTCCAGCACGGAAAACCGGCGCGCGCTATCGCTGTCGGTGGCGCTGCCGACCACCGGCTTGGAGGTGGTCACATCCACCCTTAAACTGGATGCGGTTTGATTGGAGTAGACCGTCGATTGCAGATAATATACGCTGGAAGCATTCGGCCCCACGCGGGCTATCAGGCCGTTGATAATCTCCGTATAAACCCGCACGCGAATGTCCGGAGCATTGACCGCGCTGGCGGCCCGGATGGAGTAAGCGCCGCGCGCATCCGTGCCGCCGGCGCCGATGACCGTATTGGCGCCGTTCTTGACATTCAGCACCTCGATTTTGGCAAATCGGATAGGGTGGACTCCGCCGGCCGAATCCTTGTATTTCAAAATGCCCGAAACCCTCACCGTGGTGGCGCGGGGCTGAAGGGACTCCTTGGCAGGCTCCGGCTCCGGAATGGGCGTAGCGGGATCAGGCTCAGCCTCCTCGCCATCCTCGCCTAAAATGCTCTCCATGTCGGACGCAGTCCGCGCCCGCCGCAGATCCATCACGGTAAACGGCTCCATGGACGCCGCCACGCCGCGTGCATCCGCAATCACGTTCAGGCTGATGCGCGCCGCGGTGAACGGCGATTCGGCGGGGTCAAACGCGGCATCCACATTGATGGCATACCGCCCGGCCTGCAGCAGGCTGACCACCAGTTGCATTTCACGCTCTTCGCCGGCAGCCAGAGCGCCCTGCCAGGCCGCCGGCCCGCTAACCAGCGCGACTTCCGGCGGCAAAACAACCTTGACCGCCAGGTTGGTATAATCCCGGGTTGTATTAAGTTTGACCCGGAGGATTTCCCCCTGCCGCAATTGGGGCTGGGGATTGTCAAATGCCGCCGTCATAGTCAACGCCGGCTGCGGCTTGATGGCCGCGGCATCCCGGGGGGCCAGACTGGCGGCGCACACCGCCGCCAGCGCAAAATTTAACCAGCGCAACTTCCTTCGGCGGCCAACCTTGTCCTGCAACATGCTGTTCACAACCCCCCCTTGGCGGAACTCAACCCTGCGGCTGATTTTCGCCGAAAGTTTTTTTGCCCGGAGTGTTTTTTTCTTCCATGCCGGACATCTTCATTGCCGGACATGACCAATGAAAACGCCTTAATCTCACCTTCGCTGAAAATTTATGCCTGTCAGGCAAAATAGTCAAATCTTTTTTTACCGATTTTTTTGCCGCCGGCAGGGATTGGAAACTGTCAGGAGGTGGACATCCGCTGCGGCGCCAATTTGCAGGTGAAAGCATCCGTCGTATTTTCACCGGCGGGCGCGCTCCATGACATATTCCGGCTCCGACGGCAGGCCCAGGGCGGGAATGGCATGGCGCTGGCGTTCCTCCACGATCCGGAATCCCAGCTTCCGATACAGCGCCACGCCCCGGGCATTGGCCTGCTGGACGGTCAGCCTGACGACCGGCGGGCCGGCTTCCCGCACAACCTCAAACAGCCTGGTCATCAAGGCCCGGCCCGTGCCATTGCCCTGGTAGTCCGGCCGGACGCAGATGCCGAAATTGCCTTGAAGCGCTGCGGCATCCTTCCAGCGCACCCAGGCATAGCCGGCGAATTCGCCGGCCGGCGTCTCGGCCGCCAGCACTATCCGGCAGGGATCGTCCGCCAGCGCGGCATTGTTCAAGGCCTGCGCGCGATCCAGCGGATGCGGGCAATAGAAACGCCGGTCCGCCGCCGGCACGGCGGCATACAGCGCCGCCAGCCGCGCGCCATCGTCCGTCCGCAGCCATCTCAATCGGACGGGGCGGCCGTCCTTTAAAGCGACCGGCATGGGCGGATACTTAATTTTATGATCGGGATGCATGCTGATTTATGCTTTAAAAGCGGCGTCCACTGGTTGCAGTCCCGCCTGGTTAAATCACCGCCCGGCATTCCAGCCCCGGACTGCTGCCGCGCTTTTTCGCATGCTCCCGCTGCCAGAATTTTTCCTCGGCATTGAGCGGCGCAAATTTCACCGCCCAATCCGCCCGGCCGCGCTTGAAGTCCAGCGGCCGGCGGATGATCAGCGTGCCGTCGCGCGCGTCCTTGGCGACGAAAATGCCGGTATAATCCACCGGTTTCCAGCCGGCCGGCGCGGCAATGTAAACGTTGCCGCACGCGCCTTTCGGCCGGACGGCCGCGCCGCGCAAGACCTGCCGGCGCTTGTCCCAGACGACATCGCATAATTCCAATTGCCCCTGCCGCACGTGCATATCAGTGCTCAGCACCACCGGGTGCGCCGTTACCGCCGCCAGGCGCAGGAGCCGGCAGGACTTGGCGGGCACTTCCACGCTGAATTTTTCCTTGACGCAGCCGCAATATCGCGCATTCCAGAAGTCCCAGGCCCGGAATTCCCGGTTGCGGGGCAGACGCAATGACACCATGGCGATTTCCGTGACCGCCGTCCGTTCGTCCAAATTGAACACCGCCACCACCGACCAGGCGCCCCAGGCGGTTTGCACCGGCGCCACCAGGACGCGCGCATAATCTTCCGGATAAACCCGCTGGAACAAATCCGCCGGGAAGGGCCAGTCCGACGGGCGCGGTAACACTTTCTTGATCATCTCCAGCCGCTCCGGCGAAATCCGGTCCAATTGATCGCCGAGCATGATCGGGCTGCCGGTCATGCCGAAGAGTGTGGTGGAAAATTCCGCCTCGTTGCGCGGGATGGGCAAGTCCACGGTGAGCATGTTCTGCCCATTCAAGAATAATTTGCGGTGGGTAAAGAAATACGCCGCGGTATTCTGGAGGCAATTGTCCTGCGGCGACCCGCATGAGCCGTAGGAGCCATTGATCACATACTTGCCGGGATAGGACGGAAACCGCGGCTGCAATCCCCGGCCTTCGCCATAATCCATGCCGATGCGCATGGTATCCACCGCGCCGGTGGCCAGCGCCAGCGTCGAGCCGGACGCGGTCAGGAGATGCGTGTCGGCGCGCGACGCCCGGCGCGCCGTCAACATGCCCCGGCGCGGAATGCCCGGCCCGCGGATCATGGTTTGGTCATGGTAATCCATATGCATGAATTTGTCCTTGATCGGGCCGGAATCGAGGAAGTCGAGCATATAATAGCGGATACCCCACTTGCGGTAGGTCGTATAAATTTTCTTCAGATATTGCAGGCTGCGCGGGTGGCTGCAATCGAGCACGTAATTTTGCGGTTCTGAGCCATCTTTCGCCTTGTGCGCCCAAAGCCAGCGCCCGCGTGGAATGGGCTCCCCGGTTTGGTGGTCGCGGTAAAGATTGCCGCGGTTTTCCACGAACGCCGCCTGGGCGGCTTCGTTGACATAAAACAGCCCGGTCCAGAGTCCCGGATGGATGCCGGCGCGGATGATTTTATTCACGGTTTTGCGGAACCCATGCGGAAAATCCCGCTCGTTGCATTCCAGCCAGTTGCCGGGCAGGCCGTCCTTGAGATTGGAGATGCTGGTCCAGAGATAGTCCACGCCCAATCCGGCCAACCGCTCGCGGATGGCGCGCACGTTTTTATCAACCTGAACCTCCGGAATTTCCGTGCCCCGATCCACCCACGACCAGCCAATCCATCCCACCGGAGGCGGCTTGTTCCAGATGCGCGGCCGGTATTGCCGGGCCACGGCATCGGCCCAGCGCGTCAGCACGGCGTAAGGATCGCCCGCCAACTCCACGCTCAACGTCTCGGACGGCGCCGCGGCGCCGGGTTGCAGGGCAAAATCCTGGAACTGGCAACTGGCAACGCAATCGGTGGTTTTTTTGCGGGCATCGAACCGGCATTGGCATGGCGTGCGCATCCGATCGTAACTCGTGAATCCGGCGAAAAATGTGTTTTGCGTGGCCGGATCATGAAGGTGTTGGAGGAAGAAGGTTTTGTGGTTGCCGTCATCGGCGGTGATTTGCTTGACCCGCTGAGTGGCCAACCCGCCGTTGAAAGCGAAAATCCTTTGCAGTTCCGGCTGCGGCCCCAGCCGCAACACCCCGCCGGCGGCGCGCTCAACCTGCAACAGGTCGCAATCGCCCAGAGTCAGCGCCGACGCGGAATCGTTATGGATGACCGAACTGATGCGGACATTCACGCCTTGCGCCGGAACATCAAAACACAGCCTCCAGGTGAATCCCGGCTGGCGGAACACGGCGGCAACCTCCAGGCGCCAGGCTTTGCCCTGGCGGTCTTTGACCAAGCCGCGCGGAATGGCGGCAAGTTCATCCGCGTCTGACAGCGCATAAGCGCAGCCGTTCACCTGCATCCGGCAGCCGGCATTTTGCATGGCAGCGGCATGCTTGCCGCCCGCCGCCAGCGACCAGGTCCCCATGCGCGCATCGAACCGGAAACCGCCCCGTGTGAATATTCTGTTTTTTTGCATAATCAATCCTTTGCGCGCCTTAAGCTTGTCTCAAAACCTTCAATATCGCATAATCTAGCGTATGCCTGCAAAAAATGCCATAGCCAGTTTAATTAAAAATATGTCGAAAATTACGACGACGAGCGACTCGCCCCTGCCGCGCACGCTCCTTGACAGCCTGCATTTCGAATATTCCCGCGGCGGGATTGTCCGGCTGCGCACCCCGTATTGCGAGCAGGAGCACATTTACCCCTTCGATCATATTTCCCTGGTCAAGTCCGGCAAATTCGCGTTCACTACCAGCGCCGGCCCGGGAGCGATCAGCGCGCGGGCCGTTTCCTTCATCCCGGCGGGCATCCCCCACCAAGCCAAAACCATGACCTCCGGCACGGCGGAAATCGCCTGGTTGCGGTTCCGGTTCACCGTCCTTGGCGGAGTCAACCTGCTGGCACTTTTCAGAATACCGCGAGACATACCGTTATGCCGCACCCGGCCGGCCATCCGCCCGATCATTCTGGAACTGGCGGCGCTGGCCATCCAGCCCCGTTGCCCGGCCTCCGGCGCCTGGCAGGCCGCCGCGCGGCGGCAGGCGCTGGGATTTTCTCTGCTGCAGGGGTTGTTGTCCGCCGCCCAAGCGCAGCCGGCGATGCGCCATTTTCTGCTGCACACGGAACGCCTGGAACCCGTGTTCGCGCACATCGGCGAAAACCTGGCGCAACCGCTGGAGCTGGGGGCATTGGCGCACCGGGCCAACCTGTCCGTTTCGCGGTTCGTCCAGGTGTTTAAAGCCGTCACCGGCGCCCCCCCGTTGCAATACGTCAAGCATCTGCGCCTGCAGCGGGCTTTGGAAGTGCTGGCGGCAACCGACCAGCCTATCGCCGCGCTGGGCGCATCGCTGGGGTATCCGGATCAATTCCATTTTTGCCGGCTGTTCAAGGCCCGCTTCGGCATCAGCCCGCGCGCCTACCGGCAGGCGCAAAAAAATGTTGTGTTTTAAACCCAAGCATTGGATAATGCCGCCTTCGACTGGAGCGCCAATTTCAAAACTCAAGTTTTGACTTTTGAAAGCAACTCTGGAGTGTATAAATGCGTTTCATACCCACCGCCTTGCCGGAAGTAATTTTGATTGAGCCGACGGTCTTCAGCGACAGCCGCGGCTTTTTCATGGAAACTTACAGCCGGCAACTGTTCGCCCAGCACGGTATCGCCGTCGAATTCGTGCAGCACAACCACTCGCATTCCATCCGGAACACCCTGCGCGGCCTGCATTACCAGGTCGGACAGCCCCAGGCCAAGCTGGTGCGCGTGCTGCTGGGCGCGGTGTATGACGTGGTGGTGGATATCCGCCGCGGTGCGCCGACTTTCGGCCAATGGATCGGCGTGGAACTCTCCGCGGAAAACCGCAAGCAATTGTTCGTCCCGATCGGTTTCGCCCATGGCTTCTGCGTCACCAGCCCGGAAGCCGATGTGACCTATGCCTGCGGCGATTATTATTACCCGCCCGGCGAGCGGGGCCTGATCTGGAACGATCCGGACCTGAAAATCACCTGGCCGACCGACGCGCCGCTGCTTTCACCCAAGGATCGGAAAAACCTGCTGTTCCGCGATTTACCCGCGGATTTCAATTACGAAAAGGCTGCATTATGAATCTTAAAGGCATCGTCCTCGCCGGCGGCACCGGCTCGCGTTTAATGCCCCTGACCAAGGTCACCAATAAACATCTGCTGCCCGTCGGCCAGCAGCCGATGATTTACTACCCGATCGCCAAACTCACCGGCGCCGGCATCGGGGAAATCCTGGTGGTTACCGGCACCGAACATATGGGCGACATGGTCAGCCTGCTGGGTTCGGGCCGTGAATTCGGCTGCCACTTCACGTACAAGGTGCAGGATCAGGCGGGCGGCATTGCCCAGGCGCTGAGTCTGGCCGAAAATTTCTGCCATGGCGAACCGATGGCGGTCATCCTGGGCGACAATATTTTCGAAGACGCGCTGGCGCCTTACGCCGATGCCTTCCGCCGGCAACAACACGGCGCGCGCATCCTGGGCAAGGCGGTGTCCGACCCGGAACGGTTCGGCGTGGCGGAAGTGTCCGGCGGCCGCGTGGTGGGCATCGAGGAAAAACCCGCCCGGCCCAAATCCAACATCGCCGTCACCGGAATTTATTTCTATGACGCCGCGGTCTTCGATATTATCCGCACCTGCCGCCCCAGCGGGCGCGGCGAACTGGAAATCACCGACGTCAATAACGCTTATGTCCGGCAGGGGTTGATGCAATTGGACATGTTCTCGGGCTGGTGGAGCGATGCCGGCACCTTTGCCTCGCTGGCGCATGTCAACCAATTAGTAGCGCAGCACCCGCCGCAATCGGCATGAAAAACAAACTTCTTGCCGCCGGCATGATCCTGCCGGCCCTCGCCGCCCTGGTTCTGCGCTTGGCGTTTTTCAGCATCAGCGTGCAGCATGTGCCCGTCACCGCGGACGAGGCCGTCGAATTCATGATGGCGGAGGACATTGCCGGCGGCAAGCCGCATTTGCTCTTCCTGGCGCAGCCCTACCAATTTCCGAGCATGTCTTATGTGACCGCGCCCTTCGTCCGCTGGCTGCCGCGGACGGCATGCGGCGCGCGGCTGATTC
>CAZYXU010000025.1:0-34701 GCA_964650945.1 uncultured Verrucomicrobiota bacterium
AACCTGCACCAATACCGCCGCGCAATCTCCCTACACCAGTTGGGAGACTGCCGCCACGAATATCCAGTGGGCCATGGACGCCGCATCCGCGGATGACGCGGTGCTGGTCTCCAACGGCGTTTATCGCGCCGCCGGCACGGTGAACAATGTCGTCGCCTTTGAAAAAGATCTGACGCTGAGCAGCGTCAATGGGCCGGCGGACACCGTGATTGACGGGCAGGACGCGGCGCGTTGCGTCTGGTTGCGGTATCGTTCCACGCTGGACGGCTTCACCCTGTCCAATGGTTTTGCCGCCTGCGGCGCCGGCGTTTACATGCAGAACAGCACCGGCACGGTCACAAACTGCTGGATGGTGGACAACGTTTGCACCGGCGTGACGTCGTCGTTTACTGCCGGCGCGGGCCTCGCGCTGGACGGCGGCAATCCGCTGGCGACCGATTGTAAGATCTGGAACAACGAATGCCGGGCCGGCGATATAAGTAGCGGCTATGGCAGCGCTCATGGCGGCGGTGGTGGCGTCTGCATAATCACCGGCCTGGTGCAGTGCTGTTTCATCACCGGCAATAAATCGTTATATATCGGCGCCGCCGGCAATAACAGCGGCGGCGGAGTATTTATCCGCGGGGGCGTGGTTTCCAACTGCACGATTGCCGGGAATGTCGGTCGAACCGGCGGCGGGATACGAACCAGTCTCGGCGTTCCGGGCATGATCGTAGATTGCAGTATCAGCAACAATGTAGCCATTGATATTGCCGCCGGCGCCTCTCTGCAAGGCGGCATCATCATCGGCGGATCGGTTTCCAGCAATGCGGCCGCGCGGTACGCCGGATTGTATTTGTCGCGAGGCGCAATGGTCTCCAATTGCCTTGTCAGCTTGAATACGTCCACTAGCGGCGCTTGGAATGGGGTGGGGGTGGTAATGCTTTTAAATGACGAGGGATCGTTAGTGACGGATTGCGTCATCAGCGGCAATTTTACCAGCCTTGCGGGAACAGGCGCCGGCGGCGGAGTATCTTGCTACTACCCCCAGAATCGCGTTGTTAACTCCAGCATTTTAAACAACACTTCGCATTCCCACGGTGGAGGCGTTTATATCTACGGCAACAATGCCCCAGGCGGCGGGACGGTTTCGAATTGCATCATCAGCGGGAATGCCTCGACAAATTATTATGGCGGCGGAGTATATATGATTCAAGGCGGCACGTTGCGCAACTGTTTGATTTATAGCAACCAGGCGCTCCGCGCCGGCGGGGTCTATCTCGTCAACGGCTATATCAACACCAGCCGCGTCAGCGGCTGCACCATCGTCGCCAATCGCACTACCACATCCTATGCTGGCGGGATGATTATTGACAATAGCAACGAAGTGTTCAACTGTATCATTGCCAGCAACACCATCAGCGACGGCAGTTTGAAAGACCTGGTTTGCATTGGCGCCGGATCTGAGACGATCTCGTATTCCTGCGCGCCGGAAGCGCCGCTGGTGCGCGGCAACATTAACACCGCCCCGGATTTCGCGGATTTTGCGGGGCAAAATTACCGGCTGCTGCCCGGTTCGCCCGGGATTGACGCCGGCACGAATGAAACGTGGATGGCGGGCGCCGTGGAGTTGAACGGCCGATCCCGGATTGACCGGTTTATCCGCCGCGTGGACATGGGCTGTTACGAATATTTGTCCCAGGGCGCATTGTTCGGGGTGCGCTAATGATGCCATCGCCGGATTTTCATGGAAATTAACTTGATCATCCTGGGATCCGCGTCCGGCGTGCCGACGGCGCGGCGCAATACCACCGCCGTCTGTTTACAGGCCGGCGCGCGCCTCTATCTGCTGGATGCCGGCGACGGCTGCGCCGGGCGCATGGCCGGCCTGGGACTGGACGTTAACCGCGTGGCCGCCGTGTTTCTTTCCCATATGCATATTGACCATGTCGGCGGCCTGCCGCTGCTGTTGCAAACCATGCAGTTGGCCGGGCGCAAAGCACCGCTGGATATATGCCTGCCGGCTGAGGGCCTGCCCGGACTCAAGCACTGGTTGAACACGGTGTACCTGATGCCCGAATTGCTGCCGTTTCCGCCGAAGTGGCCGGGCATCCGGGACCGCGCGACGTTTTATGACGACGGCTGCCTCCGGATGTGCGCCCGCCGCAATACGCATCTACAAGTGCGTCATGCGCAGTTGCGCTCATCTTATCCGGTGCAGGGACAGTCGTATTCATTCCAACTGGTCTGCGGCAAGCGGCGCATCGCCTATTCCGGCGATATCCGGCGGCTGGACGAAGTGCTGCCGCTGCTGGACGGCGGAGTGACGGATTGGCTGCTGTTGGAATGCGCGCATTATCCCCTGGACAGCGCGTGGGAGGCCTTGAACGGATTGGTTAGAACGATCGTCATCCATCATATCCATCCGCGCCTGGACCAAAAAGGGAACGCGATCAAGCGGACGATCAAAAAACGATTTGCTGGCAATGTCATGATTGCCCGGGATGGCCTGGTTATATGATCCTTCACGACCTGCATCTGCATACGCAGTATTCCGACGGCCGGAATACGGTAGGCGGCATGATCCATGCCGCCGTTGCGGTTGGTTTGCCGTGGATCGGATTTGCCGATCATTACGATGCCGCGTGCAACCGGCTGGTTGAACAAAAGGCGGAGATTGGCCGCTCGCCTTATGTTCGACGCATTCATGTGCTGCGCGGCGCCGAAGTGAAGATCCGGCTGGACGGGACGCCGGCCATGGCGGATGAAGTTGCCGCGTCGCTGGATTACGTCTTGCTGGAGCCGGCCATGCCCGAATTGCGCAATGTGCCGGGTGGCAAGCGGAAAACCATGGCGGCCGCGATGCGCATGCTGACGCGTTCCGCCGAAAGGGCGCGCGGCGCCATTTATGCCCATCCCTTCAATTTCGGGCGGCTGCGCGATGACGTTGCACTGCGCGACCTTGACCGGCATTGGCTGCGCGGCTTGGCGCGGACTTTTGCGGAGCGCGGACATGTGTTTGAAATCATGAATAACATCTGGTATTGGTATCCCAGGACGGTCCCGGACCGTTTTGCCGGGGAATACGGGGAAATCATCATGCTGTTTGCCGATGCCGGCGTCGCCTTTTCACTTGGTTCCGATGCGCATTCCCTGTGCGGTGTCGGCAATCTGGGCTGGGCATTGAAAATGGCGCGTACTTGTCGGGTGACAGCGCGCCTGATAAAAATTTACCCGGCCCGGAATTCGCCAAAAATCTCATTGCCCCCGCCGCGGCCGCGATAGAATTAACTATTTTTGCAAGTTATTAATATATTTTGACAAATGCTGGTTGCAGGGGATAATTTAAGGCAAACCATGCTATGACAAAAAAAACAAGCCATACCACTGGCACAAGCACTCCCGGCCAACGACCGAATGTTTTGTTGCTGTTCACCGACCAGCAGCGGTTCGACACCATCGCCGCCGGCGGCTTCCCGCATATGTTGACACCCAACCTTGACCGTTTGGTGCGCGAAGGCTGCCATTTCACCAACGCCTACTCGCCCAATCCGGTCTGCGTGCCTGCGCGGCATAATGTGCTGACCGGGCTGCCCGCGCGTTACCACGGTTTTGCGGCGAATTTTTCGTGCTACAATCGTTATTGCGGCCTGGCCGGAATTCCCTTGCCGCTCGCGGCGCTGCCGACACTGCCGCGGATTCTTTCAGATCACGGCTATCACACCCGCGCCATAGGCAAGATGCATTTCCAACCGACGCGCCGGCATAATGGCTTTGACAAGATGGAATTAATGGAGGAGGGGCCGCGGTTTCGCGAAGACGACGAATATGCGATGTATCTGAAAAACGTCGGGTTGGGCCATATCCTCAATATCCACGGCGTGCGCAACCTGCTTTACATGGCGCCGCAACGCTCGCTGATCCCCGAGGAACATCACGGATCAACCTGGGTGGGCAAGCGCGCGTCGGCGTTCCTGCGCGCCGAGGCCGGCCGCCGCCCTTTCTTCCTCTGGGCAAGCTGGATTTCCCCGCATCCGCCATTCGATGTTCCCGACACTTTCGCCGGTTTGTATCAAGACCGGAATTTGCCTGCGCCGTCACGCAGCGCAACTCCCTGCTGGCCGGAAGTTACCTGGAGCAAAGTCAATGCACGCTTCCCGCCGGATAAAGAGGATCAATATGTCCGGCGCATGCGGGAGCTTTATTATGCGGCGATTTCCCTGGTGGACAAAAATGTCGGCAAAGTCCTTGACGCGCTGGATGAAATCGGCGAAACCGACAATACCTTGATCATCTTCACTTCCGATCATGGCGAGATGCTGGGCGATCATGGCGCGTACCAGAAAATGCTCCCATACGACAGTTGCGCCCGGATTCCTTTTATCGCGCGTTATCCGCGCCGCTTCCAGCCCGGCAGCGTCAGGAATGACTTTGTAGATTTGAACGACATCCTGCCCACCGTGCTGGATGTCTGCGGGTTGAAATATCCCGGCCCATACGAACTGCCCGGCGGCTCGATTTGCGGCAATCAAAAGGACCGCTCGCACCAATATATCGAATACCACAAGGAAAACCGGCGCTGGATCGCCATGCTGGATGAGCGTTATAAATACGGATATCATTACGGCGGCGGACGGGAATTGCTTTTCGACCGCCAGGCCCATCCGGATGAGAGCATTAACCTGCTCGCAACTCGCCCCGATGGTCCGGAAGTCCGGGCGGCGCATGCCCGGTTGCGCGCACGACTCTGTGCATATGAAGAAAAATGGGGGCTGGAGGACTATGCCCGGGCCGGACAATTCCGGCATTATGACCAGTTCGATTACAGCGCCCTGGCGAAATGCAACAATCAGTTTCCGCATTTCCAAGAAAATATTGCCGATCCGGAAGAAAAAAAGGCGATGAACGATTTTTCAGTTGAATTGCTCAACGCCGCCGCGCCTGAACGGGATGTCATGCAGTTGCATGAAATGGCCCTGGATGACTGGGTGGGCGGCGGCGGTCCGCCGGATTTGGCGCAAAAAATCCGCGCTGAAAAACTGTAATATCCTGAATTTTGCACCGCGCAAGTTTGGCGCGGGGCAAGGCGGCGAGGGTGATGGTGTATTCATTCATGCAAAATTCAGGAATATGCATAAATAAATCTGGAGGGAATATGCTCGAGGGAAAAATCAGAACACGCTGTCGTTTAAAAAATCGGTCGGTCCTGTTTCGCTATCCGCAATGGAGCGACCTACCGGAATTCACCCGCATGCGCCAGGCATTCCACAAAGAGCAGATCATGGCCAACAACGAAGCGGTGGACCAGGAACTGGCGGCGCGCCGTCTGGCCGACATCCTTGTCCGCATGGAAACCGGCCGCGCCCGCTGGCTGTTCGTTTTCATTGACGGCCGGCTGGCCGGGCAGGGACAGGTGGACATCACCGGCAAATTATATGCAACCATCGGTCTGGCGCTCTTGAAAAACAGCCGGGGCTTGGGATTGGGGCGCCGCATGATGGAGTTGCTGGAACCCGAGGCGCTGGCGTTGAAACGCCGCCGCCTCTTCCTGACCGTCTGGAGCGCGAATACGGTGGCTTTCGAGTTGTACAAAAAGCTTGGATATTGCGAGGTCGGCCGGCGGCCGGACTGGCAGGTGATGCCCGGTGATTCCCGGCGCTATGCGGATATTGTGGAGATGATCAAGAAGATATGATAATTTTCATCGTGTCCGACTCGTACGAGAATTTCTGCCAGGGCGGCTGGCTCAAAGCCCGCCATACCCTGCAGGAAATCGCCCGGGATGAATGCCTTGCTTTGCATTACACCCAGGTCAGCCTGGACCTGGTCCGGCGCCTGCAACCATGGGCCATCTGCGGCAGCGGCGGGAGTGCGCCTTACGACTCCTACGATATCCTTTCCCACGCCGCCTACCGGCGCGTGGTTACCGGGGCCGGCGTCCCGCAGATCGGAATTTGCCGCAGCCATCAATTGCTGACGCATTATTTCGGCGGCCGGATCGGTTTGATGCGGAAACTGAAACCGGATGAACCGGATGCGGCATCATACAGCCCGGGCTATTTCAAGGAGTGGGGGGTGTGTCCGGTGCGCGTTGTCGAAAACGATCCGCTTTTCGCCGGCTGCGGCAAAATCATTCGCGTGCATCAGGCGCATGCCTGGGAAGTCAAACGGATCGGCGCCGGCTTTATGCTCCTTGCGGGTTCTGTTGATTGCAAAGTGCAGGCCGTGCGCCACCGGCGCCAGCCGATTTATGGCGTTCAATTCCACCCGGAAGTCCGGCACGCGGCGTATCCCGATGGAGTGCGCATCCTGGAAAACTTTTTCAAATTTGCCCGCGCCTGGCGGGGATGAAGGAATGAACTTGATGAGTAAATTTCAAAACTCACGTTTTGAATGAATTCAGGATTCAGAAGTCAAAATTCAGAATGATTGCAAATGGCACAAGATCAATGTTATACGTTTCTGTAAAATTTCAGGTACCGAACACTGAACACCGAACACTGAACACTTTTGAAAGAGACTCTGATGAAAGCGCCGGCGATTGCCAGAAAATTTGCGGTATTACTGCTTGCCGTTCTCCAAGCCGGAATTGGTTTATCCCAAACCGTGGGCAACGAAGAACGCGACGCCCGCGCCGCCAGTGAACTGAAATCCTATCTGCAACAATACCCCGCCGCGGATGCGGATGGCGATGGCGTCCTGGCGGCGGCCGAACGCGATCACCACCGGCGGCAGACAGTCCTCGCGAAATTCCCGTCCGGCGCCACCAATTTTTTCGTCCGGATGCCCATGCGCGACGGCGTGCGCCTGGCGACGGAGGTCTTTTTGCCGTCCGGCGCCGGGCCATGGCCGGTCGTGTTGACCCGCACCGCCTACGGGCGCTGGAGCGCGGCCTTGCGCGATGCCGGTTCGTTCGGCCGGCAGGATGTCGCGTTTGTCACCCAGGACTTGCGCGGGGACGGCGATTCGGAAGGCGCGGGGACGTTCGATCCGTTGTCTTTCGACAATGAAATTGAAGACGGCTATGACGCCGTGGAGTGGATTGTGCGCCAGCCGTGGTGCAATGGCCGGGTCGGCATCCAGGGAACCAGCGGCCATGGCTTTGCCGGGTGCATGGCCCTGCTGGCCAATCCGCCGCATCTGGCGGCGGTGCAGTCCATCAATTCCGGCGGCAATGCGTACCTGTACTGGGCCTTTCAGAATGGCGCGCGCCGCTATATGTTCGATTGGATGAAAAATCGCAATGCCGCCGTGTCCGACTGGCCCAAACCGACCATCCAAATGTTTGACCGCGCGGCCTATGACGTGCGGGTGCGGCAGAGCGCCGCTTCCAACCAGGCGGTCTTCATCGCCAGTTCGGGATGGTATGACATCTTTGCCGAGTCCGCGCTGGATTACCTGGCCGCCTATGGCGGCAGTCAAAAAATATTCGTCACCATGAACGCCAGCGGGCATGGCGCCATGCAAGGCCTTAAATTTCCCAAACGCCCTTTGCCGCCCGGGGGAAAAAGCCCGGATTTTGTTTCAGTCCTGAAAGGCGGCGTGGAATTGCCGGCCCGGCCGCTTTTGCTGTATTATCTGATGGGCGATGTCAGTTCCTCGAATGCGCCGGGCAACGTCTGGAAAACCGCGCATGAATGGCCGCTGCCCCATACCCCGACGCGGTTTTATCTGAACGGGTCGGGCGGGTTGTCGCGTGAACCATCCGGCGCAACGAATGTTGGTTTGAGTTTTATTTGTTCCCCGACCAATCCCGTGCCGACTCTGGGCGGCGCCATGATGGGGTCGCCCGGGCCGGTGGACCAGCGGCCGCTGGCGGGCCGCCCGGATTTGTTGCGGTTCGCGTCGGCGCCGCTGACGGCGCCGCTGGAAATTACCGGCAAAGTCCGCGCCCATTTGTATGTCAGCACCGATGTGCCGGATTGCATGTTGGTGGTGAAATTGGTGGATGTTTATCCGGATGGCTATGAAGCTCTGATCCGCGAGGGCGCGATGACGGCCCGCTTCTGGCAGGGACTGGATCGGCCCGAGCCGCTGGAAACCGGGCGGGTGTACAAATTGGATATGGATCTGTGGAGCACCGCGTATGTCTTCAACGCCGGCCACCAAATGGCCGTGTACGTGGCCGGGAACGATGCGCCCAAGTACGAAATCCACCCCCACACCTACGCGCCTTGCGATGGGTGGAGCAATTCCATTTCCGCCCGGCACACCGTGCATTTGTTCGGCGCGCATGCCAGTTGCTTGATTTTGCCGGTGATCGCGGAATAAACTACCTTAATCCTGGACCGTCAATTGCAAGGTATCGTAAATGATTGGTCCGCCGGGATAATTCAGGATGCCATCCAGGGCGTCGATGGCGAAAAACAGGGTGTAATTGCCTGCAACGAGAAATTCGCCTTCGATCAGGGTCACGGGTGAAGGCATATCCATCAGTTGGCCCTGGTAAATCGGACGGCACTGGTCGAATTCGCCGGCGGGGAAGGCTGCCCAGTTGCCGGTGGAGTCCAGGCAATACCAGTAATCGCTGAAATCCGGGATCACGGCCAGCCACCAATCGACATTCAACCCCGCGTAGAAACCTGAAAACATGGTGGCGGCGATGGTGACCGGTTCGCCACGGGCGACGGTCAACGTATCGCTCGAGCCGTTCGCCAGGATCGACGGTACCGGCGCCAAAAACTCCTGGACATCGGTATCGGTGTCGCTGACCACCGCGCCCGCCGGCGTTTCGCCTGTGGCGGTGGCGGTGTTGGAAAACACGCCGGCGGCCAGATCCGCGGGAGTGATGATATACACGCCGCTAAAGGTGGTGTCGTCAATTTCACCCGGGGCCAGGGCAATCGGGTTGCCGGCGACGGTGATGAGCGGGTCTTGGATCGTGACGTTGGTCAGCGCGACATCGCCCACATTGCGGACGGTGAACGTGTAGACAATGAACGCCGCGTAGCTGCTGAGAGTGTCCAAGCAGATTTGACCGGCAAACGGATAATTGTGGAACTCAAACCCCCGGTAAGTGTTGACATTGCCGCCGAAAACCGCGCGGCCTTCCACCGAGCCGCCGGAGAGGTCCGCCGAGGCGTGGAGGGCCAGCACGGAACAGTTATGCGTGAATCCCGAGCTGACGATGTTGGTCGCATCCACATAGTTGAACAGCACCATTTCGCGCGTGACGCCGGCCAGGTTCATGATGGAGTTTTGATAATGCACCTCGGCGCCATGGATATTCACCAGGACCGACGATTCAGGCGGCGCGGAAATATCAATCTGGGCGTTGATGACGGCGCCCGGCGGCACGGTCAGGTTGAACACGTTCAGCTCCGGATCGTTGCCCGTCAGGGTGATGAAGTAAGGCTGCGAAGTATCCTTGGCCACCACGCCACGGTCGGCGAAATTCCCGAGGATGGTGCTGCGTCCGGTTAAAAGCGATTGCAGCGCGGCGAAACTAGTGCCGCTGCCGTCCCAAGGAACGTTACCTTGCGCGTCGAACGTCACCGGCATCACATGGCGCAAACGGTTGCCGTTTGCCATGATCCGTGCCGGTCCGTACCGGTGTCCGCCGTAAACAATATTGCCGTTGACACCGAAGGCGCCGTCGTAAAGATCGCCGCCCACGATCAGCATGTCAACGGCATCTCCATAATAAGTGGGGATGGGGTTGCCGAACAGTGGGATGCCCACGCTGTATCCGCCCGTGAACCGGGCTGTTCCGCCGACCGCCAGACGGTTTTCCGTATCGCCGCCATTGGCTGTTAAGTCGCCGAAAATCAACGCGTTAAACGCATGCGCCAGGCCAAAGACATCGCAAACCTGTACGGGACGGTACACGGTGGCGCCGGTCTTGGTCAATTCAATTGCGGCGTTCAAAGACATATCGCAGTCGTCGCTCGGTCCGGTTACGTAGCCGGTGGTTATCTGCTGGCCGGCCTTGACGGCGAAAACAATGTCGGCGGCGGCGTAATTGCCGTTGACCGTAAAGTAATAGTGCCGGGTTTCGATGTCGTCGAATCCCTGGTCGAACTTCAGACCGGTGACGCCGGTGGTCGGGTCCAGCCGGGGTTGGGCGGGAAATGAACCCGGTACCGGCGTGCCGCCGCCGGAAGTGCGATTTTCCGGATCGATGCCATCCCAGACGCCGGCATCGAGAATCAAAATAGTCTCACAGGCCAAACCCAGGGTGTAATGGCTGATTGCCGGCGGGCCGTGGGATTCAACCATGTAGAACCAGGTGGACTGGCCGGATTCCGGGTAATCATACTTCACGTCCACGCAGATGACATAATGCTCGCCAATATGGGTCGGTTTGGCCATGCCAACTGCCGGCAACCATAAAGCCGCAAACAACAACACCGCCTGACGCATCCAGCAATTTAATGCCTGCATGCCGCCATCCTTGGTCCCGCTTGAGTTGGCTGCTACTACAATCAACAATTGCCGGTCCGGCGCGGGATGCTTCCGGTCCGCAATGTAAAACAGGGGCCATGCGCCGGCCACGGCACATTCCCCCTTTTATTGGGCACTCTTTACCACAACCGCCCCCGGCTGTAAAGTAATATTTATCAGCCTTTAACCCGACCAATGCTTGACATAACGGCGGAATTTGGTAACTTTCTGGGTCATAGCGGACGGGTGTAATGTTCCGTGGCCGCTTTTATGAAGATGCGGGCCGTTAACTCAGCGGGAGAGTGCTATCCTCACACGGTAGAAGTCACAGGTTCAAATCCTGTACGGCCCACCACATTCCCGCCCGGCACTGACGCCTTCCAGCCATGACTGATGCAATTTTGCCAGTGTCCTTGCATTCCAGTGTCCTGTGGTTTGCCTTCGGGCTGACCCTGCTGGCCGGGTTGGCTACGGGCATTGGCAGCCTGCTGGCCTTTTTCACCAACCAAACCAATCGCCAATTCCTGGCCGTAGCGCTGGGATTTTCCGCGGGGGTGATGATTTATGTCTCGATGGTGGAGATTTTTTTCAAGGGCCGCGAGGCGTTGGTCGAAGCCCTGGGTGTGCGGCCGGGCAACTGGGCGGCCGCCGGCGCTTTCTTCGGCGGCATGTTGCTGATCGGGTTGATTGACAAGCTGATTCCCGGCCCGGAAAATCCCCATGAAATGCATGGGGTGGAGGAGTTGGATACTTCCCGGGGCGATCATCCTCGGCGGACCCAGGCGGCGCCCGTGGCGGCGAACATGTTGCGCACGGGCATCCTGACCGCCGTGGCGATCACCATCCACAATTTCCCGGAAGGGCTGGCGACCTTCGTCGTGGCTTTGCGCGATCCCACCCTGGGCCTGACCATTGCCGTGGCGATTGCCCTGCACAATATTCCGGAAGGCATTGCCGTCTCCATTCCGATCTATTACGCCACCGGCAGCCGCCGCCGCGCGCTGGTTTATTCCGTCTTGTCCGGCCTGTCGGAGCCCCTGGGCGCGGTTCTGGGCATAGCCCTGCTTTTGCCGTTCATGTCGGCAGCGGTGTTTGGCGTGTTGTTTGCCGCAGTGGCCGGCATCATGGTTTTTATCTCGCTGGACCAACTGCTGCCCGCCGCCCAGAAATACGGCGAGCACCATCTTTCCATCTACGGCCTGGTGGCCGGCATGGCGGTCATGGCGCTCAGTTTGCTGCTGTTTATCTGATGATCAGTCCCGCCGTCCACCCAGCAGTCCTGAGCGGAACAGGTAATAGAGCAGGGTCATCAAGGCCGATACTACGGCGGCGACGTATGTCAGAAACGCCGCGTTCAACACCTCACCCGCCTGCGTCTGTTCCGCCGGGGTGACGATCCCGGCGGATACCATCAGCCGCTTGGCGCGGGCGGTGGCGTTCCATTCCACCGGCAGGGTGACGATGGAGAAAATCACCACCAGGCCGAACAGCGCGATGCCCAGCATGAGCAGTGCGGGAAAGTTGAAAATCATCCCCAGGATAAAAATGATGTAAGAGGCATGGCTGCCGAACTGGGTGGCCGGCACCAGCGCCGAGCGTAGGTAGAGCGGCAGATAATGGGCCGCGTGCTGGATGGCATGGCCCGCTTCGTGGCAGGCTACGCCGACCGCCGAGAGCGATGGCGAGTCGTACACCCTGGATGACAGGCGCAGGGTCCGCGACAGGGGGTCGTAATGGTCGCTCAAAAACCCGTCCACCCGCTCGATCCGTATGTTGGGGACACCCTCGCGCTCCAGCAGCATGCGCGCCGCCTCCGCGCCGGTAACGCCGGAGGTTGTGCCCACGCGGGAGTATTTTTTAAAAGTGCTGTGGGTATACCAGGACGCCAGTCCGGCCAGCAGCATGGCCGGCAGCAGCATCATGAAATATAATGGATCGAAAAACATATTATTATTCCTCCCTGCCGATGGGTTTTAAAATGTAACCGTTTGACCGTGCAAAATTCCCGCAATGATATTGCGCCTGGCCAGGATGATCAAGTATATTTGGACTTGGAATATGATTGACTTTGCCGGATGGTTATGCCAGCTTTATGCTGTTTTCAGTTGTTGTGCGGGAGTAATTCAGTGGTAGAATGTCAGCTTCCCAAGCTGAACGTCGCCGGTTCGATCCCGGTCTCCCGCTCCACCTTCCCCCCCTCGAAAAACCCCACAGAAACAAGCGTTTTAGCCAATAAACACAGGCTTTCAGCGTGTTTTCCAGTTTCTCTTGCCTTGCCCTTTGCGGCTTTTTCTTGCTTCCCCCGGTTTGTCAAAACGGGTGCGCGAAAAGGAAGCATAAAGGTAGCAGTCCGGGCGCAAGTTGAATGTTAAGTTTTTTAGTGCCCCGCGCGGCCGGCGCCATATCATGCTATCAGTCCCCCGGCGCGGGTCGGGGGTGCGGGGTCCGGGCGCTTGCAGAATGTTAACTTTTGTCAACTATCAGTTCCCCCCGCGCTGCCGGCGCCGGGTTCGCTTAATGTCAGGTTTTGCCCCGCGCGGCCGGGCGCCGGCTTCAACATGTTTCAACAGCCGTTGCCCTTTGGGTTCCCCACCGCGCGGCCGGGCGCCGGGCTGTTGTCGGTTGCCCCAGGGCCGGCCATCAGCCGGCGGGCAATGCAGACACATGGGCGATAATCCCGGCGCGCTGGCGGGCGTTTTACGCGGTTGGCTTTGGTCTTGCGATTTCCAGGGCGGCGGCCAGGCGGCCGGGCGCGGCGCGGTGCTCCCCGGATCGCTCCGGCGTCACCTTCGGCGGCCGGCCCGGTCCCCGCGGTGCCGGGTGCGCGGCCTTCCAGGTGGCGTATGCGGCGGCCCGGCGGCAGGCATCAGAACAGAAGCGGCCCCGCGTTGCATATCGGCCAGGCGTAAAATCCTTGCCACATTGCGGGCAAACGCGGCGGCCGGCGCCGGCAATGGCGGCGGCAGGAATGAAAACGCGGCCCCCTACTCGCTCGGTTGGCAGCATCCCCGCGGCCAGCAGGCGGCGGATTGTAACGGGGTGCTTCCCCAGGGCGGCGGCGGCCTCGGCAACGGTCAAGCGCTTGTCGGTTGTCATGGTGCGCAAGATAGCCTTTCACTTCGTGAAAGTCAAGCGGAAATATAGCGTCAACTACTAGACTTAATGTACGTTATGCGACGTTGGATTGCTCTTTCGGAAAGTCATGCTCCGTATTTCGCGAATTTTGGCTTGTGTGTCAGGATAGCGGAGCAGGCGCCAGGCGTTTTTCCGGGCGCTTTTTGCACTGTATCCGGCCCGGATCGCCGCGGCGGTTGCGTTGCATATTGCCCGCAGGCCAAAGCGGTCGGGGGTTAAATATGCCCAGGCAAATTTTTCGTGCCGAAAATGACAAGGCGAAAAATCACTGTCACTATATCGGCAGCCACGTTTTGGCCCATTTACTTTGTTTTCAGGATTCATAAAACACCTTCAAATGTTAACTTTTTCCAGCTTCACATGCGCCCGGCCGGCGCCGCCGATTTGTCACCTTTTGTCACCCTGTTTTCACATGCCCCCGCGTGCGTGGGAGACTGGAATCGTGCGAACCTATTTGCGGCGTCATGCCAGGGGGAACCAAGGCGCCGGCGGCGGCAGCTTTGCCGGTGGCCAGATTAAGCATTTCTGTGGCGCGGGCTTCGGCTTCGGCTCTCGGCAGGCGTGCATCATATTCCAGGATTCCGGCGCGCTCATGGTATTCATAAACAATATCTGGCTTCACGTCCGCCAGGGCGGCGCGCAGTGCGGGTGTCAGCGCCCCGGCCGGTGCCTGGAAGCGCAGGCGGTCGCCGTCAACCGTAAGGATCACGCCGGCATCATGCGCGGCTTGCAGAATTTCGCGCTCGCGGTGTGTCATGTCAGATTTCCCCCTCTTCGATTTCACTGGCAACCGGCGCGGGTGTTCCGCCTATCCGCCTATGGGTTTCCATACTAAAAATATTACCCCCTTTTTCATGCGTAAGGGTGTTTGAATATTTACACTTTGGCAAAGTATCAGGCGCATTAGGCGGAATAAGGGATTTTATAGGCGGATTCATAGGCGGACGCATAGGCGGGTCATAGGCGGAAACGTCTTTTTCGGGCGTTTCCGGCAACCAAAGTTCCGCGGCGGCGGAGGTCGGAACGGGCGCGCTTCCTATGGTCTGCCCGTCCATAGGCGGAGCGGTGAAGCGGTATTCTTTCGCGGGCTTAAACCGTCCCGCATCGTATTCTTCCCTGCGTTCGATGTTCATGCCGTCAATGGTTAATTTATCCCCGGCCCGGAAGCATAGGCCCAGGCGGCGGCCGGTAGCCTGTTGCGCGTTTGTGCGCGTGGCAGGATCGGTCAAATTGCCGTGTTCGGGTAGTCCGGGCGTCTCAATGTCGGTCTCGGCCAGCAGTTCGATGATGTCGCTGGCCCGCAACCATACACCGGATTGCTTTGCCCGGATTACTTCAAGCGCCACGTCCCGCAGCCAGTTCAAAACGGGGTTTGTCATGCGGGCTTGAGTCTCGCGGTGGCCGTCCAGAAGCGGCCCGGCGTCCAGCAGATTCCGGGTTATCCAGTCAAGTGTTTGCGCCCAAGGGCGGAAGTCATGCCGGGTTTCGGCCGTCCGCGGTTTGCCGACTTCATGCCATGCTTTTACAATGGCGAAAACAGCGCCTAAAGATCGCGGTTGGTTCGCCCGGACGTGTTCCAGGATATCCCCTTCCGGGTATTTCGTGAACGCGTGCCCATCGGGTTGCTTTAACAGCCGGACACATGCGGCCCGGTTCGCCAGGTCAGGTGTTACGTCCGCTTTGTTGGATGTTAACATGATGACAACGCGGCGGGGGTCAATTTCGACGGGTTCGCGGTATGGCGCGCGCGCGTGGTAGGTGTCTTCGGTCAAAAAGCTTTCAAAGCTTGGTGAATCAATCTTGCCCCGGACGTTATCCAGGGCAATGAAATTCGCCCCCCTAATCAGTGCCATATTGAAAGATTCTTCCATGCTCCCCACACCAGCGCGCTGCTGGGTCACGGTTTTAACGGTTTGGGCGTATATGGCGGCAGTCAATTTGTTGCGGTATCCCTTGCCGGTCTGGCTTGCGTCCGCTTCGCCCAGGTCAACCGGCGCGCGGCCCCGCAGCAGTCCGCCGAAAACAATGGCGGGCGTTATCAAGGCGGCCAGGGCGCGGGCGCGGTCTGCCGGCGTGGCGAAGTGGAAGCCGTCCAGTAGTTCCCACAGCAGGCGCCGGGCATCGGCAACATCCATTGCAGCCGCGGGTTTTCCAGCGGCAAGGATTCCGCTTTCGCGGTCATACCCGGAAACCTGAATCAGTCTTCCGGCGCGTTCAATCAGGACGGGGCAACGGGTTAATACGTGTATCGGCGGAAGCATATCCCGGAAGGTGTCGGACGCTGCAATCAATTTTGCGGTTTGCTCGTGGCAAATGACGGATTCAAATGTCGGGTTTCCATCTTTATCGGGCTTTCCAGGCTTGCACAAGTAAGCCACGGTCTCAAAGCAGGATGCAAGCGCCGCAGGTGTTACACCTTCCAATTGTTGGAGTCCGTCCGGGTCCGCCGCCAGTTTCACAACGCCACCGCCGCGGATGAAAAAGCGTTCCGTTTTTGCCAACAGTTCGCCCAGGGAACGGCCGGTGTCTGAAATGGATTGCGCCCCTCCAGGTAATAGCACAGCCGGCTTGTTATTTTCCGCTAGGGTGGCGGGCGGTTCCGACAGCCCCCCCAGGGGTGCGGGCGGTTCCCAGGGGTCGGGCGCGTGGCGCGGCGGTTCAGGCACAACTGGAAAGACAGGCGCGCGCTTATCGTAATGCGCGGCGGCGTTCGGATTGCGCGCGGGTTCCCGTGGCGGACGGGTGAAGGCGGACGCAACAACGGCCAGCGCTTCCCGCTCAGGTAGCGGCGGCGTGCAATTCCGGGCGAAGGTCAAGACGTGGCCTTCGACGGTTGCGCGGTCATGGCCTTCATCCCGCAATTGAACGGCCACGGCAAGGGCGCGGTCGTTTCTTTGGCCTTCGGATACGCCAGCGGCCACAATCGCGGCCACACTTGGCGGGCATCCCGGCGGCTTGAACGGGGGCGGCTTCGCCAGGTCGGCCGGTATCGGCCGGCGGGTTGGCGGCGGCCACGGCGGCTTATTGGCGGCAGGCGCGGCCATGATTCCCTTGCGCCGAAACAGCCCGCACAGCCAGGGCGGCAGGGGCGCCGGGTCGGCGTCACCTTCAACGCGGTATTCGCCGGCCTCTGTCTTCGACGGCGGCAGGATGATGTATCCCCCATCCCCGCGCGTGTCTATGCCGCGGGCAATCCCTGAAGCAGTGTTCTTTACGGGTTCGCCTGGATGCGTGAACAGCAGATGCAGCCCCCCGCGGGGGGTGTGGTGTTGCCGCGTGCGGATCGGCTCGCCTGCAGACTTCGCCAGGGCATCAAACGCGGCCGGACCGTCAAGCCCTTTAGCGGTGTCCTTGTCCAGGTCAACGGCAATAATCCCGGAAGCGGCCCCCATCGGCGCCCCGATCATTGCGGCGGGGTCGGCAATCCACCAGGCAATGATTGTCTCGCGTTCGGTGCTCGCGTCTTTGAATCCATGCGGCGTAGCGGGTTGCTTGTTCGCCCGGCATGGAAAGACAGGCCAGCCCCTGGAAGCATATTGCAGGGCGGGGCGTAGCATCCGGCAGCGGGCGTCCGGGGCGTTGCGTGCGGTGCAAGGGTGCACGCTCATCGGTTCGCCCCCTCTCCCGCAATCAGGGCGGAAATATCGGCTTCCCGGAATCCCGCGGCGCGGTTGCAGCCCGGAAATTTCACCTTCTGAATAATCCCGGCGCGGGTCCAGTTATCCACAGACCGCAGCGAACAGCCCAGGCGGCGGGCAACTTCACGCCGGCGGATAATGCGCGGCTCACTGGCGGCCGGCGCCGGGTCGGGGTCGGCCTTGCCATGATTCCGCAGCAGCGCCAGCAGGCGGTTGCGGTCTCCCGGCGTCAAGCTCGGATCGGCTTTGAATAGTGCCCTTGTTGCGTCAACGGTTGTAGGTAACATACTGCGTCCCCTTTCGTTTGTAGGTTCTTACTGTTCCTACAAAGGGGCGCGAGTGTTCGTTTTAGCATGTCGGGCGGTTGCATCCGCCTTTACTGGCGCGGGTGTTCGCAGTGTTCGCAGTGTTCGCGAACACGTCTTATTGCGGATATTTTCCGTCGCGCGCTTCGTCAAGGGGTAGCTTCTTGCCCATCCCCTTGCGGCGGTTTTCGCGTCGTAAGCCGGTCTCTTTGTAAAAGCGTTTAATTCGCTTTGACAGCGTGGACTTTGAACAATGCAATCTCTCCATCATATCAGCCCAGGACATTTTTTTCGTGTGCATCCATCCGGCGCTAAACACATCCTGATCGGATACAAGCTCCAGCAATTTTGAATGATATATAGCAATGGCGTCTTGGAACGTGCGTGCTTCCAGGGCGCGGGCGATGGCGGCGTCCCGCTCCGCAGCAGACACGGCGGGTGCGGCCGGCGCCGGCGCAGTGGCGGCCCGTTCCACCAGCCGGATCAGCGCTTCTTCGGCCTTCGCCTTCCGTTCTTTGGCTTTCTGTTTTTCCTTCCAGCGCAGACAATTGGCCTTTGACGGCGGATTGTTGGCGATGGCGATGATTCGCTTTTCGTCTTCGGTCGGTGCACGCTCCGTGCAATCCAATACAACACAGGGGGCATCCCGTCCCGGCGGGTCAGATAATTGCGGGTCGGTGCTCCATGATTCCAAGACAAAGCCCCTTTGGCTTCGGTCAATAACAATGTCCGTCGGCGTGGCATCTTCCCGGCTTGCCACGCCTTGGCGGAAGCAGACCGCGCAGCCCTTCACCTTGTCAAATATCAGCCCGATACGTAGCCCCTTACATTCCGCCTTTACGGCGGCCCGCGGCGTTTCGTATCGTTCAAGGTATGGCCCAAAGTATTCAGCCAGAGGTTGCGCGGACACGTTCACGCGGCCCCCGGTTTCTTCACCGTCCCATATTCTTAAAAATCTTGTCGGCATGGTCTTTGCCTTCCGTGTAAGGGTGCCCGCGGGCGGCGGACACGGCCGCGCGCCCGCAGGACTTCCCCGGCGGATCAGACCGGGGCAATAATCAATATCATTTCCCTGTTACGGGTAAGCCAATTGCGGCTATCAGGTGTTGCATGGCGTCTTTCAGCCAGGCGTTTTGCGTATGAAAATCGCCCGGCCGGTTAGTGTAAATCTTTAGTGCTTGCCGGCAGCTTTTGATTGCAGATTTCACGCAAGCGGGCAATTCGCTATCAATAAATGATCCGGCAGTATATTGCAAAACCTGCCCTTTTCGGATGCCCGGCCAGTATTTCCGCGTTTTCTCTTTGCTCAAAACTTTGCCAGTTTGTGTCTTTTTCATGGCCTTTTCCTTTCTGGTTTGTGTGTTCGCTCGCTTTTCGCCGTCAAAGTTTTATCGTATTGCCTCCTTTCAATAGTTCGTTTACCAAACGCTCACGGGTAGCGCGCCAGGTCTTGCCGGTCATGCCGGCCAGGGCGGCCCGGATCGGCGCGGCGTCCACCATTTGAACAGGCGCCGGCGCGGGCGCGGGCGTGTCGCCGATCACGGCCGGCAGCGTGGCCACGGCCCGGCGCAGGGCGTCTTCATCGGTATGTGTGTATAGGGCATGAACGGCGGGCGATGAATGCCCTACAATCGCTTGTGATATGCTTTGCGCAGCCCCGGCTTGGCGTAGAAACGACACGGCCGAATGACGCAGGCTATGAAAGCCCGCGGCCACGTAGCGGCGGACGCCGGCCCCGTTGCGCTCGCCCGTGGTAGTCAGCCCGCAGGCTTCAAAGTGTCGTTGCACGATTGCGGACACTGGCCCTTGCCCTTTGTCTTTGTAGCGCGCGGCCATGCTGGGGGTTACTGGCCCCCTTCGTTTGTCTGGGGGCGTTTCGTTCAGGACGGTGTAAAGCTCCGGGTGCATAGGAATCAGCAGGGCGTCGGGTTTCTTCCGGGCGGTCTTGCGGGGCGTGTAGCGGATCAGGCGGCGCTCCAAGTCAACGTTTCCCCAGTCCATGCAGGCGGCGTCCCCCATGCGTGCGCCCAGGTACAGCCCGAAAGCCAGCATAATGCGCAGTTCCCCTTTGGCGGTCCCGCAGACGTGGCGGAGTTCTTCCACGGTCAGCGGGCGGCGGCTTTGCCAGTGTTCATCCCGGCGGGCAAGGCGCGCCCAGGGGTTCCCATTCGGCAGCTTCGCCTTATCCGCCAGGACGGCGAAAAAGGATCGCAGGAAAGCCCGGTGCGCGTTAAACGTGCGGCCCGTCAACTTTAAGCCGATCAGGTGTTGCGCGTAATCTTCGCAGATGTCAAAAGACACATCCCGCAGCGCCGCGGCTTCCGGGTGGTTGCCGGCAAGCCAGCGGGTAAAGGCGGTCCAGTAGCAATCATAGTTCCGCAGGGTGCCGGCGGATATTTCGCGGCGGTTCCCGGCGCGCTCATAGGCATCCCAGGCGCCGGCCAGGGCCAGGGGCGGGTTGCGTTCTTCTTCGATGCGGGAAAGCTCCGCGGTGCGCCCTTCGATGCGCGCGGCGATGTTCTGAAGGGTGGTCACTTCGTCGCCCAGGGCAAACGGCTCCATGATGCGGCGCAGTTCTTTTTCGGCTTCCCGGCGGTCGCGCTTGCCGGTGGATTGCATGAATTTCTTGCGGGCTACGGTCCAGACGGCATAGAAGACCTTGCCCCGGCGGATCAGGTATCCAGTGCGTTTTCTCATGTCTTGCCCCCGGTTACTTGTTTATTCCTTTACATGCCCAATAATTGCATGTCGGGGGTAAGAAGTCAACTACATAAAGGTAGCATGATTCGTTTTATGCTTGTATCTATTAACTTTTGTTCAGCTTCCCAAGCTGAACGTCGCCGGTTCGATCCCGGTCTCCCGCTCCAATTTAATTCCTTTGAAATCAAGCATTTGCGTAAATTGTCGTTGATTTTGTCTTGCTGGCAATATTTGCGCATAATGTATCCCGCTCGGGATCCGCGCCAACTCCGCCACAGGGTATCCGCGGAATGACGCCAAATACTCGCAAATTTCCGTCGGGCTCATCCGCGCCTTGCTGTCATAGTCATTCTGTTTATTATATTTTTGCTAACGCTGCCCTTTATTCGTATCTTTATTGTAGATACAAACAAGGAGGTTGCCATGATCACCAAAGTCCAAAAATGGGGCAACAGTTTGGCGGTGCGCATTCCGAAGTCTGTCGCCGAGGACACCCAGTTGAGTTTCGGTAAAACCGTGAATTTGGCGGTTCACGACGGACAAATCGTCATTGCGCCTGCCCGACAAAAAGGATTTATACTCAGCGATCTTCTTGGTGAAGTCACGCCGCGAAACAGGCATACCGAAATTACCACAGGCCGTGCCGCCGGACAGGAGGCATGGTAATGGCAGCAAGCTATTACCCAAGACGGGGAGACATTGTCTGGCTCTCATTCAACCCCCAATCCGGACATGAACAGGCCGGCCATGGTTATCTCGCCAGAAGCCTATAATCGTAAAGTTGGACTGGCATTGTTTTGTCCGGTGGCAAGCCAGGTTAAGGGGTATCCGTTCGAGGTTCCTATTCCTCAAGGACATCTGGTCTCAGGCGTGGTATTAGCAGATCAAGTCAAGAGTCTTGATTGGAAAGCCAGGCGCGCAAAATATTGTTGTGAAGTTCCCGAAGCGACACTTCAAGAAGTTCTGAATAAACTTGGCACACTAATCGCTGAATAAAACCAATTCAGCCGCGCCGTCTCAGCGCATGCCGCTGCTTGGCAGCGCTGACTTGAACGGTGCCGTGGGAAACGGAGAGTGTTCAATATGATTGATGCTCCGCAGCGCTTGTTTTGCCAAGTTTGCTTGATAATTTCCGTCCGGCCGTGTATGTTTGCCGCCAACTGTTGAAAGATTTCCGGCTTTTGAATTTTGGCAAGGAAAGACGTATGCGGCAGATAAATCTGAAATTGATTCCCGGCGACGGCATCGGCGTGGATGTGATTAACGAGGCGCAGCGGGTTTTGCAGCGACTCGCCGATAAGCATGGCGGGGTGCGCTTTGCCGTACAGACCTTGCCCTGGGGCTGCCAATACTAC
The DNA here is from genome assembly GCA_964650945.1 of uncultured Verrucomicrobiota bacterium. Classification (GTDB taxonomy): domain Bacteria; phylum Verrucomicrobiota; class Kiritimatiellia; order JAAZAB01; family JAAZAB01; genus JAXGPF01. The sequence goes on from CAZYXU010000025.1 coordinate 21,496, forward strand.
CTGCAACACGGCAAGATGATGCCGGACGACGGCCTGAAAATCCTGGCGGATTGCGACGCCATCCTGTTGGGCGCGGTCGGATTCCCCGGCGTGCCGGACCATGTCTCGCTGCAACTGCTCCTGCCCATCCGCCAGCAATTCGACCAGTACGTCAATTTCCGCCCGGTGAAATTGCTGGAGGGGCTGGATTCCCCCCTCAAGGTCAAGTCCAACCGCGACATTGATTTTGTGGTCATCCGCGAAAATACCGAGGGCGAATATTGCGGCCGCGGGCATCTTTACGACGACCCCGTCAAGGGACCGTCCGTGGTGCAGGAGGCGCACTTCAGCCGGCAAGGCACCGCGCGCATTATCCGCTACGCCTTTGAATACGCCCAAGCCCGCGGCCAGACCGATTTGGTCAGCGCCACCAAATCCAACGCCCTCAACCATTCCATGGTGTTCTGGGACGGCATTTTCAACGAAATCCGGCGCGCTTACCCCGGCATCCGCAGCCGCAGCGTCCACGTGGACGCGCTGGCCGGACTCTTTATCCTGAAACCGCAAACCCTGCGGGTGGTGGTGGCCAGCAACCTGTTCGGCGATATCCTGACGGATTTGGGGTCGGCGATGCTCGGCAGCATCGGCATTTCGCCCTCCGCCAACATCAATCCGGAGAAAAAATATCCCAGCATGTTCGAGCCGGTGCACGGCTCCGCGCCCGACATTGCCGGCAAGGGCATCGCCAATCCCGTCGGCGCTTTATGGTCGGCGGCCTTGATGTTGGAACACCTGGCGGAAAAGGCCATGGCGGACCGCCTGATGCAGGCCCTGGGCGGCGTCCTGGCGGACCGCAAAATCCGCACGCCGGATTTGGGCGGCACGGCCACCACCGCGCAAGTGGCGGAGGCCGTGCTCGCGCGCATTTAACCCGAGAAAGGCATGGCAATGAGCGAAACTACCGACATTACCGCGGCGGTGCTGGGCGCGCCGCAATACGTCTCGCCGCTGCGTTTGGCGGTGGATTGCAACGACATCGTCTGCAATTTTGTCGCCGACGCCGCCCGCGTGCGGTTCCAGGCCGAGATCAACACCGGCCACGACGAACCGGATTTGCTGTTTGAAAAGGCCGGGCCGCGCGCCAAAATCTTTTTCCAGCCGGCGCGGACGCGGGCGGCGATTGTCACCTGCGGCGGACTGTGTCCGGGCCTGAACAACGTCATCCGTTCGGCGTTTCTGGAATTGCATCATAATTACGGCGTGCCGGATGTGCTGGGCATCCGCTACGGCTACCAGGGACTCAACCCGGACACCGCGGCGCCGCCTGTCAAGTTGACCACGGATTTCGTGGATGACATCCATACGGACGGCGGCACGGTGCTGGGGTCGTCCCGCGGGCAGCAGCCGGCGGAAATCATGGTTGATTACCTGCAGCGGGAAAAGATCGACATCCTGCTGTGCGTCGGCGGCGATGGCACGCAGCGCGGCGCGCACGGCATTGCCGCGGAAGCGCGCAAACGCGGCCTGCCGCTGGCGGTTGTCGGCATTCCCAAGACGATTGACAACGACATCTGCTACGTCCGCCAGAGTTTCGGCTATTTTACGGCGATCGAGAAGGCCCGCGAAGTGTTGGCCTGCGCCCATAATGAAGCCAAGGGCGCGCCGAACGGCATCGGCCTGGTCAAGGTGATGGGGCGCGATGCCGGCTTCATCGCCGCCGGCGCCACGCTGGCCAGCCAGGAAGTCAATTTTACCATCATCCCCGAAGTGCCTTTCCGGCTGGATGGCGAAAATGGCTTTTTGAGCGTCCTGCACCGGCGCATCCAATCCCGCGGCCATGCCGTCATCGTCCTGGCCGAGGGGGCGGGGCAGGATTTGCTGCCAACCGGCGCTGACGCCTTTGACGCTTCCGGCAACAAGCTGCATAAGGATATCGGCCCATTCCTGCGCGACCGGATTGCCGCCTATTTCAAAGAGCGGAAAGTCCCCGTCAACATCAAATACATGGAGCCCGGGTATTTCATCCGCAGCGTGCCGGCCGATGCCGAGGACAGCCTGCTGTGCGACCAGTTCGCGCGCCAGGCGGTGCATGCCGCCATGGCCGGCAAAACCGATATGCTGGTGGGGCACTGGTCCGGTTTCTTCATCCACGTGCCGATTGCCCTGGCGGTGGAAAAAAAACGCAACATCAATCCCGGCCGCCCCATGTGGAACAGCGTGATTGCCGCCACCGGCCAGCCGCGGCAGTGGGAGTGAGCGTCAGATGCCTTGTCGCGGCGGCGCTGCCGCGACAAGCCAAACCAATCCGGAGATGATCGCCATGTTCGAACCGTCACCCTCCGTGGACCCTGTTGTGCCGGTGAAACGTCCGCCATTCAACGAGGTTTCGGTGCTGTTCCCGATCCTTGCTTTATGCACCGTGGCATACCTGGCCCTGGTTGCGTCCGAATTCTTCCTGCAAGGCGCCTTGCGGACGCCGGCCCTGATGTTGCCGGTTTACATCGCCTTGTTGGGCGCCTATGCCGCGGACAAGGAAATTCGCCGTTGGGTTGGCGTGACCGAGCCGTCCCGGCATGGCTCGCTGTTTGTCTATGCCTGGCTGCTGCTGTTTTTGGTAATGGTGATAATAAATTATTTCCGGGCTGATTTCCCATTGCCCGGCGATCTGGGCAAGGTGGTGTTGCAAGTGCTGGGCATTTTCTTTGGGTCCAAGGCATCCAAACATGTCCATGAACGGCGTCTGGATGCTGTGACGGACGATACCGAGGCTCAGGCCAGGCTGATGGAGCGGCTGCGGGCTACGGCCACCTTGACGCGGTCTGACGCCATGGCGCTTTTAGGCATATCCAAGAGCGCCGCCAACCGGTTGTTGGCGCGCATGCAGGAGCAGGGATTGATCCGGCTGGTCGGCGAAGGGCGCGGCGCACATTATATTGCCGTCCCGGATGGTGATAAAACGCCCCGAAACGCCCCGCTTGCTTGAAACGTTTCTGGGGCGTTATTGGGGCGTTTCGAGACGTTTCTGGGGAGTTTTGGGGCGTTTCTGGGGCGTTTATTTTCACACCGTTCCTGCCGCCTGTTTCAACTGGCTTTCCCGGAAACGCTTTGCTACATTGATAACGTTCCGGGATTTATGATTTTGGCGAAGGCGGATTGAGACGAATATGGCACAACCAGATAGACAAAAAGCGGTTCATGACATTCTGCGTGAGTTGCGCAGTCTGGATGGACTGAAACGCCTGTTCTGGGAAGAATTGAACTACGAGCGTGAGAATAAGCCGCTCAGCACGCGCCAATGGCCGGAAGCCACCCGGCAGTTCCTTGCGGAAACTCCGGTTCTGTTCGCCGGCGGCGGGGAAGGAAACGCATTCCACGTTATCTACTGCCGGCTGGCGGCAAAGGACTTGCGGCGTGAGCCGCAGCGTTCGGTTGTGAACCAGTTGCTGCGCGACCATCCCTATGCCCTGTTCGTCTTCTCGAACAGCGATCGGTCCGCCTGGCACTTTCTGAATGTGAAGCTTGACGCACAGGCGGCGCAGCGTCGTCTGGTGCGGCGGATCACTGTTCGACAGGGTGATGGACTTCGGACCGCCGCGGAACGTATGGCGTTGCTCGACCTCCAAACCATCAGTCCGGACCTGTTTGGGATGTCCCCCCTGCTGATTCAACAGCATCACGACGAAGCTTTTGACGTTGAGCAGGTCACCAGGGCTTTCTACGCGGAAATCGCCAACTGGTATTTCTGGGCGCGCGAACACGCTGAGTTTCCCAAGGACGCTCCCGTTGACGCGGATGGGAAGCCCTCCTTGCCGTTGATTCGCCTGCTGACGCGGCTTATCTTCTGCTGGTTTCTCCGTGAAAAAAGGCATCCGCGGACTGGCGCCGGCCTCATCCCGGACACTCTGTTCGATACGCAATGCATCAAGGACTTGCTGAAGGACCCGACGCCGGAAGCCTGCACTTACTACACGGCCATTCTGCAAAATCTGTTCTTTGCCACACTGAACACAGAAATGGATGCCGCCAAAAGCGGCACAAGTGCGCCGGGCCAGACTCCGGCGCGGCGCTTCCTGGACGAAGGCGATGGCCAGCGCAGCGATGATCACATGGTTCACCAACTCTGGCGGCATGCCCGGCAACTACGCGATCCCGCCGCCTTGGAAAAACTCTTGCGTGACATTCCTTTCCTGAACGGCGGGCTTTTCGAGTGCCTGGACGACCGCATCCAGAAAGGCAACTCGCCCCATGCTGTCGAGGTGCGGATAGACGGCTTCGCCACCGACCCGAAGAAGCAGCCCAAACTGCCGAATTTCCTGTTTTATGGCGCGTCCCAGACGGCCGATCTTTCCGCAGCGTATGGCGATTCTGCACGCCGGCGCGAAACCGTGCGGCCGCTGCTGGACATCCTTAACCGGTACAATTTTACCCTTACCGAGAACACGCCTTTCGATCAGGAAGTCGCGCTCGATCCCGAACTGTTGGGGCATGTTTTCGAGAACCTGCTGGCCGCCTTTAATCCCGAGACCGGCACGGTGGCCCGCAATGCCACCGGTTCGTTCTATACCCCACGCGTGGTGGTTGATTGGATGGTGGATCAGGCGCTGCTGGTTTATCTGAAAGAAAAATTGACCACGGATGACACGAATGGCACGGATAAAAAGCTCAAGCGGCTGCTTTCCTGGGAAGACGATGGACACGATTTCACTTCTGCCGAGGTCGAGAAACTGATTGATGCCATTGACGGGTTGAAAGTCATTGATCCGGCGTGCGGCTCCGGCGCCTTCCCGATGGGCATGCTTCAGAAACTCGTCCATGTGCTTAAGAAACTGGACCCGGAGAACAAAGGCTGGCGGAAGCGGCAGGTGGCTGCCGTAGAAAAAATTGAAAGCGGGCCGGCCCGCGCGGAAGCGCTCAAGGCCATCGGCCGGGCTTTTGCACGCGACAACGACGACTACGGCCGTAAATTGTATCTCATTGAGAACTGCCTCTACGGTGTGGATATTCAGCCAATCGCCGTGCAGATCGCGAAGCTGCGTTTTTTTATTTCCCTGGTGGTGGACCAGACCATTGACCCCAAGGAGGAAAATTATGGCATTCTGCCGCTGCCGAATCTGGAAACCAAAGTCCTCGCCGCCAACACGCTGCTCGGCTTGCACCGCGGCCAACTGCTGCTCGGCTCCAACGAGGTCAAGCGGCTGGAAGGCGAACTCCAGAAGGTCCGGCACGGCTACTTCACGGCCCGGAGCTACAAACGCAAGAAGGAACTTCGCAAGGAAGACAAGCGGTTGTGCGACGAACTTGCCACGGCTCTGGAGAGCAGCGGCGAATGCACCCCGCACGACGCCAAGCGTCTGGCCGGTTGGAATCCGTACGACACCAACACCCACGCGCCATTCTTCGATCCCGGCTGGATGTTCGGCCTCGCGTCCAAGAACCATGACGGCGTATTTGACGTGGTCATCGGCAACCCGCCCTACGTCCGGCAGGAAGAACTGAAGAACCAGAGCGTCTTCGGTAGCGACGGCAAGCCGCAACCGCTCAAGGACGCGCTGAAAGGTCAGTACGAGTGTTTCACCGGCACCGCCGACCTTTATGTCTATTTTTTCGAGCGCTCCCTGCAACTTCTGCGCACTGGTGGCGTGTTGAGTTTCATCACCAGCAACAAGTGGTTCCGCGCCGGTTATGGCGAGCGACTGCGAACCTATCTCGCCCATGCCACCCGGCCCAACGTGGTTTTGGATTTCGGCGACGCTCCGGTTTTCACGTCCATCGCCTATCCGGCGATCATAGTGACGGAAAAGACCCGCTCTGTGGAACTGGGGCAGTTGCCCAAGAAGGTGGACGCCCGGGATTGGGAGTCGCGGGTCATGACATGGACACCCGGCCCTGACATCCGTGAGTTTCCCGAGATTTTCGAGCGCGACGCCTTTGCGCTCGCTCAAACCGACCTTAAGCCCGATGGGTGGCGGATGGAAAGCCCGGTCAGCCTGCGCCTGCTGGCACGAATTCGTAAGTCTGGCATTCCGTTGATTAAATTTGTGAATGGACATTTCTACTATGGCATTAAGACGGGACTTGGCGAGGCATTCGTAGTCAACCGGGAAAAACGTGATGACTTAGTGGCTCAGCATTCTTCATCCAGCGATTTGCTGAAGCCCTTCCTGAGAGGGCGGGATGTAAAGAGATGGCAAGCACATTCACCGGTTCAGTATCTTATTCGTATTGAGTCTTCTGAGAACGAGAAGCACCCGTGGAGTGGTAAGACGGAACTTGAGGCCGAGAAGGTTTTTGCAAAGTGTTATCCGGCGATTCATGCTTTTTTAGACAAGCTGCGGAAGAAACTCATTAAGCGGTCAGACCAAGGTCGATTTTTTTGGGAATTGCGCTCCTGTGATTATTGGAAGGAATTTGAACAACCGAAGGTGATTTTCGGGCGCTTCATGGACAAGCCTACGTATGCTTATGATGATGAAGGCGTTTACCACAACGACGCACTTTACTTCGCGTCACGGGTAACCCCATTTATTGCTGCGGTCACAAATTCTCCCCTAAATTGGTGGTATTTAACCCAAACCTGCACGGATCTGCAGGGTGGTTTTCTACAAGGTCTACGTCAGTATCAAGAGCAAATTCCCATCCCCCTCGCTCTGCCCGCTCAGCAAGCGTTTTGCGAACTTCTGGCAGAAGCACTGATCTGGTTGCATCGTCCCGCAGTGAATAAGGTAAAAGACGTGCCGGCCGGCCTGATGATCGCCTACCTCGAACAATGGCTGAATGGGTTGGTATACGAGTTGTTCTTCCCTGGGGAGTTGCACGCGCGGAAGCTGAAACTGTTTGACGAGACTGCACGGTTGGCCCTGCCGGACCTTTCGAAGCTCTCCGACGCCCGGAAGCTCACGGCCTTGCAGGAGCTTCACGCCACAGCCTACGACAAAGAAGGCACGTTGCGGGCAATGCTTTTTGATTTAAAATCGCTGGACGTTGTGCGCGTGATTGAGGGTGGGGACACTCCGGCAATGCAGCAGGAACCGGAGGCGAAGGAATGAGTGGACGATACCTCTATGTCTTTCTGGACGAAGCCGGTAACTTCGATTTCTCGCCGGGCGGCACGAAGTATTTTATTATCAGTGCGGTCTCAAAAGAACGTCCGTTCCGTGCCTACCAGGAGATGACGGAACTTAAGTACAATTTGGTCGAGACTGGCATGGATATTGAGTATTTCCATGCTTCAGAGGATGCACAGGCTGTCCGCAACGAAGTTTTTGCAATCATACAGCGCAACTTGGGTGGCGTTCGCTTGGATTCCTTGGTGGTTGAAAAGCGGAAGGTGGGACCGGCACTGCGACCTGAAGAGCAATTCTACCCGCGGATGCTTAGCTACTTGCTCCGCTATGTGCTTAATGGGTATGCGTTGGCCCAGTATCGTGAAGTGATTGTATTCACGGATCAGATTCCAGTGAAAAAGAAGCGGAACGCCATCGAAAAGACAGCCAAGATAACGTTGGCAAGGATGTTGCCTAAAACAGCCCGATATCGGATTCTTCATCATGACTCGAAGTCTAATATGGACTTGCAAATCGTGGACTACTGTAACTGGGCCGTGTATCGGAAGTGGGATGGGCAGGACGAACGGTCATATCAGTTGATTCGTCCAGTGATTGCCAGCGAGTTCGATTTCTGCCGGAAGGGCATGGTCTTATACTATTAATGAACAAGCGCTTACACCAGAAAAAAAGACCACCCCGGCTACTCTTGCGAGAGAGCCCCATGGGCTCTTATCACCGGGGTGGGACCTTTTTTATTTCGATGAAAGTATGGATGGAATCAGAGCGAATGTCAAATGATTTTTTAGAGAATTTTTGGGATGCTCGGATTTTTACCGCTACGTGGTGCGGTTCTTCGGCGGACACATCGGCGTAGGAACGTGAGATTGTTCGATGGATAATTACATAACAAAGGCCAAGCAAATACTCCACGCCGTCAAGTATGAGTATGATGTTGCAGATGTTGATGCTAAAAAACTCGCCGAAAATATGGAAAGTCTTGCGAAAAGGGGGCTGTGTAAGTTTAATGATAGATTACTGGACGTCAAAAGCAACGTAAATGTTTTAGGCGCGACAATTACAGAACATAATTTTGCCGTTATGCTGATTTCCATTCTCGACCCCACAACCACGATAGAATATGAGCCTGATGGATTTAATTCGCCGCCAGATTTTAAATTTGAAATCGAAGGCGTCACCTGTTGCATCCAGGTAAAGCGACTATCCATGCTGAAAAGAGAAAACATACAACGCAATTTGATAAAACGAATTGCAAAAAACGCAAAGCAGGTTGAAGTCGGCAAATATTTTACTTGCATGTTGGCGGACGGTTTCAATGAGGCTTGCCTGGACGCGCTTATGGATTTCATCAGAGAAAATGCAAAGCATGCTCCAGAAGGAAAAGCTTTTGTTTTTAAGGGTGCGTGCGGTGAAATGGCTGAAATAAAATTTTGGCTGCCTAGTGAGAAAACGCTTTCTGAATTGACGTTCTGTTGTGCCGGCGATTTGGATAGCGTGGATATTACGGGTTTGGATGTGAATCAAATGCGGGAAAGTTTTACAAAAGCTGCAAAACCATTTAAGAAGAACACTAATGATCAAAACATCAACCTCATTGCAGTGGAAGCCGACGCTAAAGACGATATAGATATTTGCGATGCGCTTTTCGGGTCTGAATATGAATGGGCTGCCGGAGACAAGGAATCATGGGCCAGAAAAAGTGATGGATTGTTTAAAGTTGCCGATTTTTCCAAAAGGGTTTCTGGTGTTATCGTAATGAAAAGAATGGAAAAACGTGTTGAGCGCATAGCCGATCTTTCTCCGGAAGATGTGGTGCGCCAATTATCGCCACAAGAAAAGGCAATATCCGCAGAGTTGACACCGTGTGAGATCAAGCAAGCTCTTGAATGGACATCCCCCGGCCTTTTTACTGACTATTCGCGGATTCTATACGTGAATAACAAACAGACGCATCTCCTCAAAAGCATTGTCAGGCACTTCGGTTTTAACAAGATTGTGTGCCATGAAATGCGTCCACTATTTTGAATCGGTAATTTTGATGTTAACAAAGATGGCGGTTTTACGGAAAAGCTTGATCGGGTGCAAAGCGAACGGAGATAAAAGAAACGATGGACCCATGTGCAAAAAATGACATCGCCTGCTAGACTGCCGCCGAAGAAGGCCAGTTTTTTGAGCGGAAGTCGGCGCTGGATCGCTCTGCGGGCCGCCCGATCTTGCAAAGAAAAAAGAGTGGAGTGCTTCATGGTTGACTCGCGTCTCTTGCAGACACGACTCGGCGGAGGTCACCTTGGCGCTGGAGCGTGAGACTTGTCCGCCGGATTCTTGCGCGCAGGCGGATTGACAAGATCGTATGCTGGCTCTATGGACTCACGGTGGAGGAGATTAGGAAACCGGAGATCGTGAAGTGAACGCCTCGCTCTTCGATTTAAAATCGCTGGACGTTGTCCGGATAATTGAGGATGATGCTGACAAAAGCATTTTCACGGAAAACGAGGAGTAATTATGATCACAAAACTTGTGTTGAAAAACTTCAAGAGCATTGCAGTGCAGACCTATGATCTGACAGATTTTGATTTACTGGTGGGGAGGAATAACTGCGGCAAAAGCACAATTTTGCAGGCATTGGCGATTTGGCAGTTTTGCGTGGCTGAGTTTGACCGGGCTAAAAGGACCGGCAAGACAGGGAAACAGGTTGTCCTGCCAAATTTCACCGCCCTGCCGGTGCCGGAGTTCAGTTTGCTTTGGCATGAAAAGATTGATCGTCGGTATCCTCTTCAAAACGGCAAGCGCACCACCACGCCGGAATATATTCTTATCGAGATTGAAGTCACATGGTTGTCGGCCAATCGGGAACCCCGTACCTTTGGCGTGTCGTTACGCTACAACTCGCCGCAGTCCGTATATGCCATACCATCTCAAGGCTGGAGCACGTTTCGAGAGGCCGAAAAGGATCCGGCCTTTCCGCGTATTGCGTATGTGCCGCCTTTTTCCGGTCTTGAGCCCGTGGAGGAATGGCGCGATGACGGACCTCTGCGCAAACAGATCGGCAAAGCCCAGCCTGGGAGCATCCTGCGAAATCTGTTGTTGAAGGTGTGTCCGCAGATCGCTCGGGATGAGAGCGGCAGCATCCCTAAGAATCGAGTTTTGCCCCCAGACTGGGGTGAATTGAAAAAGATGATACAACGCTGGTTTTCAGTGGAACTCATGGACCCTCAATACGAAATAGGCGTGGATACGCAAATCGTATGTGAATACAAGCAGGCTGGAAAAAATTATGACATCATTGCCGGCGGAAGCGGGTTTCACCAAGCCTTGACGCTGTTGGCCTTTCTCTATGGCTACAAGCCAACGACGATTCTGTTGGATGAGCCGGATGCGCACATGCACGTCAATCTACAGCGGGATATATTGGATTATTTCAAAAGGAAATCGGCGGAGTTGGGGGTTCAATTCCTTGTGGCGACACATGCCGAGGAACTGGTTAAGGGCGTGGATCCGAGCCAGGTCATATCCATTCTAAGTCGAGTGCCTCGAAGATTAACGTCCGCCACCGGCATTTTGACCGCCATGGCAGACGTATCCAATGCGGAACTCAGTCAGCTTGCCGCATCGCCATTTGTCCTGTATGTGGAGGGCGAAACGGATGAACGCATTCTGCGCGCATGGGCGCCAATCTGCGATGCCGGTGATATTCTCGCGAAGGTCTGTTTTCATCACATGGGCGGCGGCACAAAGAAACTCATGAAAGGTAATGCCGACAGGCACTATGAGGGCGTCATACAGGTTTTTCCACAGGCGCGCCGCCTGATGCTGTTTGATTATGATATGGAGGAAAATGCGTTTCATCCCGGCGATGACAATGCCGCACTGTTCGAGTGGCATCGGAAGAACATCGAGAACTATCTCCTTGTTCCAGATGCTTGGAAACGCGCCGCCGCCCGCAATTTACGATTGCCGGATGACGATATATTTGTCGAAGGCGCACGACAAGTAATAGATACTTTCTTTGCCAACGAAAACCTCACGTTGCCGCGTGGACTGACTTGGCAGAACGTTTCGGCCAACGTTTTTCAGGTGGTTGATGGAAAAAAGTTGCTCTTTGAGGCTGCAGCTGCGTTATTTGTGAAACTGGAACAATTGGATCCGCCAGTCAAGGTTATTAGAGAGAATATTGCCGGGGCCATGGCAAAGGAGGAAATTCATAAAGATGTTTTGGATTTCTTCGTAAAGCTTCGTGGAATCGTGCAGCCATAAACGGACATGGCGGAATTGGATAGAAAACTTGACGACGCTTGAGAATATCAAAATCGTTTAGGAAGTCGGCAGGAGTCGCGCTCGGTGGAACATTGCGGCGCGCTGCATTATGAGTAAAATATTGCGCTATATGAATAAATAATACATTTATGCGCATATAATTGCTCATTGTAGTTGACAAATAAACTGGTATGGGGCAGACTGCGGTCATGAACTTCGAAGCCATGAGCGACAAGGCGGTGCTGGGGGAATTCGGCCGGCGGGCGCAGGCACTGCGTCTCAATGTGAATATGGCGCAGGCCGATGTGGCGCTCAAAGCGGGCATCTCGCGGCGCGCCTTGCAGAATCTTGAGGGCGGGCGGGGCTGTACTCTGGCGTTGTTAATCCGGGTCCTTCGGGCACTGGAAAAACTGGATGCGTTGAACGCCTTGCTGCCGGAGCCCGGATTGAGTCCTCTGCAGTTGGCCAAACTTAAAGGGCGCGAACGCCAACGGGCCGGTGGACACCGACGCAAAACCGGAATTCATATGGATTGATACATGGCACATGCCCGTAAAGTCGAGGTTGCTACGGTTAGGTTATGGGACCAGGATGTGGGCGCTGTGGCATGGAACGATGCTCGCGGCGTGGCCGAATTCGAGTATGAACCTTCTTTTCTGCGACAGAACTTTAATATCGCGCCGTTGACGATGCCGCTCCGCGCCGGTGTATTTTCGTTTCCCGCGCTGAACCGCGACACTTTTCACGGGTTGCCGGGTCTGCTGGCGGACACTTTGCCCGACCGTTTCGGCAACCGGATTATTGAGGCATGGCTGGCGCGCCAAGGCCGCACGGCAAGCGATTTCACGCCGGTGGAACGACTTTGCTACATGGGCGTACGCGGCATGGGCGCGCTGGAGTTCAGACCTGCCATCGGCTCCCGGGCCGAGAAGGCCATCCCCGTCGAGGTGGCCGAACTTACGCAATTCGTTGCCGAAATTTTGCATCATCGGACGAATTGGGTCGTAAACCTGAAGGGCCGTCGGGTGGAAGCGCTCAACACGATTATTCGTATAGGCACTTCGGCAGGCGGGAACCGGGCGAAAGCAATCATCGCGTGGAACCCGAAAACGCACGATGTCCGGTCTGGCCAGGTTTCCGCGCCGCCGGGCTTCGAGCCGTGGATTCTGAAATTAGACGGCGTGGCGGATGACGCGATGGGTGGTCCGCAGGGATTTGGACGGGTGGAATACGCCTACCACAAGATGGCGGTTGCGGCGGGCGTTACCATGAGCCCCTGCCATCTGCTGGAGGAAAACGGCCGGGCTCATTTTATGACCCGGCGGTTCGACCGGGATGCTCAAGGCGGAAAGATTCACATGCAATCGCTGTGCGCGCTCGGCCACTACGATTTCAACGCCGCCGGCGAATATGGCTATGAGCAGGCTTTCGCCGTCATCCAAAAGCTGAACTTGGGGCATGAGGCGTTGCGGGAGATGTTCCGCCGGATGCTGTTCAACGTACTGGCGCGCAACCAGGATGACCATACCCGCAACATTGCTTTTTTGATGGATCGACAGGGTAAATGGACGCTGGCGCCCGCTTTCGATATGGTCTGGGCATACAATTCTCAAGGCGCCTGGACCAATCGCCATCAGATGAGTGTCAACGGCAAGCGCAATGGATTTGAACGGGCGGACCTGATGGCCGCGGCAGAGCAGTTCGGAATTAAAGGGGCGTCCGAAGCGTTACGTAAAGTGGCGGATGCGGTGGCCCGTTGGCCAATATTCGCAAAAGATTGTGGCGTGAATAACTCCCTGCTTAGGAAGATCAGCGAGACACATCGAACAACGCTGGCCGGAAAATAGGAGACAGATGAGCAAATTTCAAAACTCACGTTTTGAATGAATTCAGGATTCAGAAGTCAGAA
>CAZYXU010000026.1:0-33928 GCA_964650945.1 uncultured Verrucomicrobiota bacterium
ATGTTATGACGCCGGGGATTATTCCAACTTTTTTATTTTCTATGGGATGCTAGTGTTTCTTATTTTTAAGATAACACTTCATTTTATTTTGTCAATATACATCAATTATTACCAGGATTAAATCCGGAATTGACATTACTTTTCGGTTGTTAACTGCTCGTTAAAAACATGGTGATGGCTGGCTTTCCCGCGCCGCATTAAGGCAGGCCGGTCTTGTGGCAATGCTCAGCAGTTCGGATCCACAAAAGGCGCAGCGGATAATTTCATTGCCAAACGCAGAAATGTGGTATAATAAACGAGCAAATTTCAAAACTCACGTTTTGAAAGAATCAAACGCATATGGCTGGATTGCAGGGGCAATCGGCAGGCATCCGTTATGAAAACAAGGTTTTATCTGATGTTCGTCCTGGCGCTGGCGGCGGGGATTGCCGCCCCTTGCCCGGCGGCGACCCCATTGCCGGACTTCGAACATTACCAGGTCATCCTGGAACGCAAGCCCTTTGGAGAAGTCGTCCCGCCCGAAGGCCCCGCGCCGGGCGATGCGGCCAGCGGCACATTCTCCAAGGACCTGGAATTGCGCGCGATCGTTGAGGACGGCGAAACTATGCGCGTCGGCATGTTCGACAAGCGCGACAGCCGCAGTTTCTACATCGCCCAGGGCGAAACCGTGGATCAGATCGAACTTGTCAGCGTTGATTATGACGCCGAGGAGGCCGTGTTGCGCAAGCTGGAGGAAACGATCGTTTTCAAACTGCGGCCCGACCAGCCGGCCGGGGAAGCGGCCGCCGCCGCGCCCGCGCCCGGCAACCCGCCCGCTATGCCGTCTTCGCCATTTCAAACCGCCGCCACGGATACCCCCGGAAGCCAGGCCCCGCGCCGGCCGTTCTTTGCCGAGTTGAAACGCCGCCGCGCGGCCGCCGGCACAAATCAACCCGCCGCCCCGCGGGGGTTCGCCGAATTTTTCAAGCAGACCGCTCAACCGGGTAGCGGCGCATCCACCAACCCCCCCGCGCCGTTCGGCCCGTTCACCCCCGTCTCCGGCACCAATGCCGGTTTTGCCCCGTTCGCTACGCCTCCCAACCCACCGCCCGCCGCCGGGGACCAGGGGTTTTTGCCGTTCAATCCCAATCAGCCGGGTTTGCCAGCCGACAGCAGCGGCGAAGCCATTGAAAATTTCATTCAATTACCGGCGGAGAACCCCGCCCAGCCGGCGGATGCCGTGCCTTTTCAATTCATCCAGGAATGATTTACAGCGAAACTGCCCATGCCCGAAAATCTCCAACCCCCGCCCCCGCCCGACGGCATCACGGTTATTCTGCCATGCCTGAACGAGGAACGCTCCCTTGCGCAAGTCATCGCCAAGGCGCGCGCCGGCATCCAACGCCTCGGCCTGCACGGTGAAATTCTAGTGGTGGACAACGGCTCCACGGACGCATCCGTGGAAATCGCCCTGGAGCAAGGCGCGCGGGTTATCCATGAAGCACACCGCGGCTACGGCTCGGCCCTGCGCGCCGGGTTCCGCAATGCCGCTTATGGCATCATCGTCATGGGCGATGCCGACCTGACCTATGACTTCGAACGCCTCGACCTCCTCGTGCAACCCATCCTCGACGGCCAGGCCGACCTGGTGATGGGCAACCGCATGCACAGCATCCAGCCCGGCGCCATGCCCGGGCTGCATCGCTACATCGGCAATCCCATGCTCTCGCTTTTCCTGCGCATCATGTTCCATAGCAATGCCGTGCACGACGCCCACTGCGGCATGCGCGCCATCACCAAGTCCGCCTACGAACGCCTGCACTGCGTCACCACCGGCATGGAATTCGCCAGCGAAATGGTCATCCGCGCCATCCGCTGCCGGCTGCGTATCGCCGAGCGCGACATCGAGTACAGCCCGCGCGTCGGCGAATCCAAGCTGCGTTCCTTCCAGGACGGCTGGCGCCACCTGCGGTTCATGATCCTGCACAGCCCGACCATGCTCCTGCTGCTGCCCGGGATCGTCTGCTGGCTGGCCGGCATGGCCATCTCCTTGCCGCTGGCATTCGGCCCCATCATCATCAACCAGCGCGCCGTGGACATCCACTGCATGCTTTTGGGCGGCGTCCTGAACATCATCAGCATGCAGATCATCACCATCGGCATCCTGGCCAAGGCTTACGGACACCTCTCCGGCCTGCACTCCGACCCGCTGATCGCCTGGCTGTACCGCTGGTTCACCTTCGAGCGCGCCTGCCTGATCGCCGCCGGAATCATCCTGGCGGGCCTGCTGATCGTGCTCCTGGTGATCGGCGCCTGGGTAGCCAGCGGCTTCGGCGAACTTAATCAGCAGCGCCTGCTTTTCCTGGGCGTCATCTTCCTGGTGAACGGCGTCCAACTCGGCACCGCCTTTTACCTGTTGAGTATCATGGCGCTGCCGCGGCATCTGGATCAAATCCCGGCGCAGGCCGCCGATACCGGCATCCCGGACGCCTAGGCCGGAATTTCCGGTTTAATAATTGGAGAACATAAAAATGAAAGAGTTTGAATTCGCCCCCGCCCCCTGGCTGCCGTCCAAGGATGTCAAGATGCTCGACCGGGTGCGCAACATCCCCCGCGCGGAGATGGAATACACCAACGAGCACGGCTATTCGGTCAAGATCGTGCTGGACCCCACGCTCCTTTACGTCATTGACGTCTTCCATCGGATTTACGAGAGCGACATCCAGAACAAGCCGCTCACCATGATCTTCCCCAACCAGTGGCCCAACGCCTATACCAGCATCGCCGAAATGCTCAACCGCTACAACGTCAACTGCCGCAACGTCCACGCCTTCGCCATGGATGAGTGGGCGGACGAGCACGGCAACGTGGCGCCGCTCACCTACGGCGCCGGCCTGGGCTATTCCTTCCGCAACCACTTCTACGCCCAAATCCGCCCGGATTTACGCCCGGGCGTGGAACACTGGCACGTGTTCACCAACGAAAATGTCAACGACTACTCCAAGATCATCGAGGACGTGGGCGGCGGCGGCGCCGATGTGGTGTATACCGCCACCGGCTGGCCCGGCCACACGGCCTTTATTGATCCCGGCACCCGCGAATTCGCCGCGAATTCCCTGGAGGAGTTCCTCAAACTCGGGTCCCGCATCGTCACCGAGACCCCGCTGACCATCTGCGAAAACTCTTTGTTCTCGCCGATGGGCGCTTCCGGCGACGTCTGGGCCGTGCCCTACAAGGCCGCCACCATCGGTCCCCGCGATATCGTCAACGCCCGCTACCGCTTCGAGATGCACAACATCACCTTCCCCGGCAGCACCGCCACCTGGCAGCGGATGATCTCGCGGATCGAACTTTACGGCCCCATCTCCATGGAGTGCCCCGCCTCCATCATGCGCCTCGGCCCCGGAATCTGCTACGTCAGCGAAGCCATCGCCCAACCGTTCGGCAGTTGGAAATGCGGCATTGCGAACAAGGACCTCTGATTTGCCCGGCGGCCGCCCTTTTTCCGGGGCGGGCCGGCCTCCCCGCGGACCACCGGACCGGTTGCGGTCTTTCGCAGCATAGCCATGCCAGGCCCGGTCATGTTTATGACTAAACCTGAATGCCATCTCAGAATATCCGCGGAGCAAATGCAGGTTGAATTTTGCAGGATTCTGCGCAAGCTCGGTTTCCCGGAACCTAAGGCGGAAAAATGCGCCGGAATTTTCACGGTCAACAGCCTGGAAGGAGTTTATTCCCACGGGGTCAACAGATTTGCGGCGTTTGTCGGTTACATCCAGGCGGGACATATTCAACCCGATGCGGTCCCCACCTTCGTCCATCGGGCCGGCGCGCTGGAGCAATGGAATGGCAATCTGGGCCCGGGCCCGTTGAACGCGGTATTTGCCACGGACCGCGCCATGGCGTTGGCGCGGGAAAACGGGATCGGACTGGTCGCCCTCGCCAACACCAACCACTGGATGCGGGCCGGGACTTACGGCTGGCAGGCCGCCCGACAAGGTTTTGCTTTGATCTGCTGGACCAACACCTGCGGCAACATGCCGGCCTGGGGCGCAACCGATCCGCGGCTGGGGAATAATCCGTTAGTGCTGGCCGTCCCGTATAAAAACGAGGCCATTGTCCTCGATTGCGCCATGTCCCAATTTTCCTACGGTAAAATGGATGCATTCCAGCGCGCCGGGCAGCCGCTGCCTTTTCCGGGCGGGTTCGACCGGCACGGCGCATTGACCGCCAATCCGGGGGAGATCATTGCCTCGCGGCGGGCCCTGCCGATCGGTTACTGGAAAGGCGCGGGGTTGTCGCTCCTGCTCGATATCATGGCGGCGATGCTTTCGGGCGGTTTGGCGACCCATGCCATCAGCCGCCGCCAGGCAGAATATGGCTTATCGCAGGTCTTTATCGCCATCAACATCGGCGGTTTGCCGCGCTTTTCCGCCATCGGCAATACCCTCCATCAAATCATTGAAGATCTGCATCAATCCGTCCCGGAAAATGCCACGGCAAAAATCCGGTATCCGGGCGAAAATATAGTGCGAACGCGGCAAGCCAACCTGAAAAACGGCATTCCGGTAAACCGGGAAATCTGGGACAAGATCTTAAGCCTGTGAGAGCAACCGCGGCGGCGTTGGCGCCCGGGCGAAAACCGCGATTGCAAAAATATTCAGGTGGTGATATCATGCTTCCCATGACAGGCGGCAATTGCCCCGGGCTTGATAACGCATAGATAAAACCAATCACAGGAGGAACCCATGTCAGAAGACCCTCAACACGCCATGGCGGGCGCCGGCGCCGCCGAAATTCTGACGGCCATCCAAATCAACGATCCTGACAAATACACCCGCCTTGATACCCCCGAGATCAAGGCGTTTTTTTTACAACACGGGCAAACGACGGTCTGCTTGCTTTCCGCCGACCTGTGTGTGATCAATCGCGCCGACGCGCTCGCCATCCGCCAGGCCGTGGCCGATTGCCTGGACATGCCCCTGGCCGCCGCGCATATCTGCGTCACCCACACCCATGCGCCGGGCGCCGGCGCCACTCAAGCCTGCCAAATCGACCTCCTGGCGGCCGCCGCCATCGCCGCCGCGCGACAGGCCCGCCAAAATGCCCGCCCGGCGGCGCAAGTCGGTTACCTGGGCGTGGATACCCGCGGCCAATTCAACATCAACCGCCGCACGCGCACCGGCAACCTGGGCGTCTGGTGCCTGATGCAGTCCGCCGGGTGCAAGGATGACGGCCACGCGGTGGACGGCACCCAATGGGTGCGCGACCAAATGCGCGCAGCCGGCGCCAGCGATACGGAACTGGATTTGATCGAAGGGCCATTCTTCGCCGACCGGCCCGCCGATACCCGCCTGGATTTGCTGTTATTGCGGGATGCCGCCGGCAAAAACATCGCCGGCCTGGCGCGTTTTGCGGCGCACGCCGTGATTTGCAGCAATGGCTACTGGAAGCCGAATATCAGCCGCGATTATCCCGGAGTGCTCTGCGACACGCTGGCCGCCGCGCTGGATTGCCCCATCCTCTTCGCGCAGGGCCCAACGGCGGACCAGCGCCCGCGGCACCGGGACGTCGGCCCGGAAGAATGCGCGCGCATCGGGCGCGGGTTGGCCGACGCCTTGCTGCGCAATCTGCCGGAGTTGCGCCTGATGCCGTTTGACCGGCTGCATTGCGTGCAGCGGGAAATCACCGCCGCCGTCCGCGCGGAAGTGCCGCAAACCGCGGCCGATGCGGAGCCGCTGCTGCGGCAGTGCGCCCACAAGCTGGAAAAGGTCGGGCATAATTCCCTGCTGGCGCTCCTGGAACGCAAACGCCTGAAGGAAGAGGAGAAGTTTTTCCAAAAGCTCTCCCAACTGCCGTTCTTCCTGAACTACCTCACGCCGGAAGAACGCCGGACGCGCCAGGCTAAGCTGCCGGTCAGCCTGCTGCAAATCGGCCCGGCGCGCATCCTGCAGTTTCCCGGCGAACTGGCCGCCGCCGCCACGCTGAACATCGCCGCGGCCGACGGCGCGCCGCTGATCATCACGTCCTACACCGACGGCGTCGCCGGCTACCTGCTGCCGCCGGCCGACTTCGCCGAGGGCGGCTATGAAACGACCAGCGCCCTGCTGACGCCGGAAACCGCCCTGCAACTGCGCGCCGCCGGCCTGCAACTGCTGCATCACGCCTGACCGATCGAGAATAGGCTTGATTTGCCGGAAGGATTCAGGCAGGATGCCAAACAGGAATGTTCAAAGCTAATCCTTAAACCAAGTTGCTCGCATAAATTCCGGAAAACTCAGAGGAGGCCATCGTGTTCAAATTCCATAAATTTAACTTCGCATCCGGCATGCTCGGCGGCCTGGCGCTGAGTTTGCTTCTGCCCGGCGCCGCGGTTGGGGCGGATGGCCTCGCCATCGAACAAACCATGGAAATCAGCGGCATGCCCGGCCAGCCGCCCATGTCCAGCACGCAGAAACTCTGGCTCGCGCCCGGCAAAATGCGCATGGAAATGCAAGGCGGCGGCATGCCCGGCATGGCCAACATGACCACGATCATCCGCACCGACCTGAAGAAAGTATTTATACTGGACGATCAAGCGCAAACTTACATGGAAATGCCCGCCGACTTTGCCGGCGGCATGTCCGGCGACATGCAAATCAAATGCGATCTGCAGGCCACCGGCCGGCAGAAAAAGATCAAAGACTGGAACTGCACGGAATATATCATCACCACCACCGGCGGGCCGGCCGCCACCAAGATGACCTTATGGGCGACCGAAGACATCAAATATGACGCCAAGCTGCGCGAGAGCATGCTGGAAGCCACCGCCAAAAACCCCATGCTGAAACCGCTGGCCGATAAGCTGCGGGATTTGAAGGGGTTCCCCGTGGAGCAGAACATCGAGATTGACATGGGCGGGATGAAAATGATCACCGCCACCAGGTTGAATTCCGCCGTCCAGCAGTCCATCCCCGACGACAAGTTCGAAGTTCCCAAGAGCTACACCCCGCGCGCCACCCCGCGGTGACGCTTGACGCAACCGCGAAACGCGCCAGGCCGTTGCCGGCGCTGCATTAAAACAACTCGTCGATCACCGTCCGGGTCAATGCCACCCAGCGCCGTACGCGTTCCGGGTCGTTTTGGACGGTTTCGACATCCTTGAGCGTGATGTCCACATGGCAATCCCGGCAGAGGTTTAAATCCCGCGTCAGAATGGCGCGGATGCGCGCGGGATCGAAATCGTAGCCGACCATGTCGGACGGACTCGGCCGGTAACTTAAAACGTAATCCCGCCCGATTTGCTCCGCGCACCGGCCGACATGGGCAAACGGCGAAACGGCAATCCGGCGCAAGTTGGGAATTTGCCGGAGCATGTCAATCTTCCGGGTAAGGTCCTCGCAGCAGCCGTAGGCCGTCAGGCCGAACTTTTTAAGGATGGGCAACTGGTACCGCAGCAGGAATTCCTCGTGCATGGCCGGCGAGACGGCGGTAAACTCCTGGGCCGCCATGAAGGCCCAGAGACGGTTGCGTTGGACGCCATTGACATTCGGCGCCGGATCGTCCAATTCCTCCGCATAGGGCATGGCCTGGTTCTGATGATCGCAGCGGCCCCAGTCGCCGGCGGCCTCCGCCTCGTCCTGCGCCTTCAGCACGCCATCGGCCATGAATTTCACCAGGCGATGCAGCCATTCCGGATTGTCCGCCATGTCCAGCATGCAATGTTCAATCCCGCGCAGGAAACCCAGGTCCGACGAGATGTCGGCGCGCCACATGCGGTAGGCGGGGCCGCGGTCAACATTGACGGTGATGATATCGCCGAGGATGTCCCGCAACATCGCGGCGCGTTCCGCCGTCAGTTTTTCATCGATGGCATGCCGGGGGACGCGCAGTTTTTCAATATCCGCCATGGTTTTGACGGGGTAGTCCACCTTGTAGGAACCGCCGGGGTCGCCGCTCCGCCGGCGCTGGCCCTCCACCCCCCACCCGGAACAGTCATGGACGGCGTCCACGGTCACCCACGGCTCAAACACCGCGTCGTCCCGCAGCGCATACCAGAACAGTTGCCGGCGCAACCCGTCCTCGATGGTGCGCAGAAACGGGTCGGCGATCCGGCACTGCGAGTGCGGCATTTCCTTCCAGGCGAACGCGCGGACATAGATCAGCGGGCGGGTGGGTTTCAGGCTGTTATGGCGCCGCCAGAGATCGCGGCGGTTTTTTTGCGCAGGATCGGCGCAGGCTGCCACGTATTGCCGCGCCAGCTCCCGCAGCAGTTCCCGTTCGTCTTGCTTAAGCATGATGTTGTCGCTCCCGGCTGGTTTTATTGCCCGACCGCGGCCGGAGAATTTTGTCCCAGCCAGCGCACCGTGTTCACTAATAAGGTCCGCAACTGCGCGCGCGTTTGCCGTGCGGAATCATCCATTTGCGCTTCGGCCGCGGAATCGAAAGCCAGAAACATGCCGCTGAATGCCACGCGGCCCCGGCCGGCGGCCATCGTCGCAAACACCGGCGCGGCAAGCTGGTCATCCCGAACCAGCGGGCGGGCGGCGCCCGAAACCGTTTCCAGCATGAAGGTGCGGAACGCATTGCTGATCTGGACAACCGCGCCCGGCGCCAGGCCGGCCAGCACCGGATGAGCGTCATCCGCCACCCGCACCGCGCAACCGAATGCCGAGCCATTGATCGACGCCAGCTCGCCGAAAACCGACTGTTGCTGGCGATGCCCCAGGGCGCTGTGATGACACAGCAGGCCGCCGCCGTTCAACACCCACTGCCGCAGCACCGGCACGGCGCGGTTGAGGCGCGCGGGATTGGCGCGCAAATTGTCGCCCTGCCAGGTGGCAATGACGGCATCGCAGGCGTCCAGATGCGCCGGAGTCAAGATCGTGAGCGGAAACGCAAAAATGTCTTTTTGCAGGTTCAGGGCGGCAATCATCTCCGGGGCACCCTCGCCGCTGATCACCCCCGCCATGATTTTACCCGGCCGGCGCTCCAGCGGCGGGGGGGTGGTTGGCGCCGGCCGGCTGAGCGGCAGGGCGGGCGCAATGGCATCTTCACCGGCCGGTTTAAACGGCAATTCATCCAGCCCGGGCAGCCGCCGCCACCTGATCATGCCGGACGTCATGGCCGCCTCGGCCGGCTTTATTGTCAAAACGAGCGTCAAATGCAATTCTTCGCCGGCGGCGCGCGCCGGAATAATCAGGCAATTCCGGTCATTTTCATCCCGCTCGAATGGCGGCAGAAACGGCTGGATGACGTTCGTGGCGCCGGCGCCGATCACGGCCAGCTCCATCTCCGCCAGGGTGACATCGGCGCCAGCATACGTTTCGAGCCATACGAAATAGCGGCCGCCGGTCGGCGGCGCCGAGCGGCTGACGTCAAATTTCAATCCCGCCCGGCCCTTGACAAAATCGGCGGTCTGCCACTCGCCGATTTCCACAGGGCGCAATCTCCGCCAGCGTGCCGCCGCGCCGCCCGGGGGGGCGAAGGCCTGCAGGTAATCCGCCAGCGCCAGCAGCCCGATCACCGCCTGGCGCGTGCGATCGCCAAAACTGGGCGGCCGCGGCAGCCCGATTTCCGGCGCGGCCTCCAAAACCCTTGCCTGCCAATCATAGACACTGGCGCACACCGCAGCCGCCGCCGCGTTTAAGCGATCCAGCGCCTGTCCCATGCGGTAGCGGTCCAACCCGTCCGGGTCGGGCTGTTTGATAATATTGCTGACCCGCCACAAGGCCGCGAAGGCATCCGCCGCCGCCAGGCTGAATTGCGACGCTTCCATAACCTCCTGGTCGCCGGTCAACCCCGCCAAGTCCATGGCGCCCTGTGCGGTTTGCAAGGCAAAACCCATCCGGCCGGCCTGGCTGACCAGCGCCGCATGCTTGAAAAAGAATTCCCAGGAATAAATTTTATCCAACCCCAGCAGCGGCATCTCGCCCAGCCGGACCAGCAGGCGCGATTCCGCCAGGTCGTAATTCACATCGCCGACGGCTGCCGCCCAATCGGCAAACGCTTCCGGCCGGGCATGCTGGTTCGCCAGCGCATAGGCCCGGGCGAATTCCCGGACGTCGCGGCCGTGGGCATTCCACCCCCACTCGCCCGCCGCCGCCAGGTTCATCTCCTGAAATTGCCGGACCGGCGTCACAAACGCGTTGACCGACGACAGGCCCTTGCCGGCAAATTCACACATCCGGAATTTCACCAGTTGCGGGCAATTAAACGGCACAATCGTGCCCAGCGGCGCGAAGGCCGGCATCACCCCCAGCCAGCGGCCGCCCTGCGCAAACTCCGCGAGCAAGGGGGTGATCATGGGGTTGCGGTCAATCACATAGGTGCCAGAACCGCTGTAATAGACCAGCCCGGCATCCGGCGGCAACAGGGCCAGGGCCTGTTCATCGGCGGGATACACCCCCTGCGAGCATAAAATCCGCAGACGCAGCGCCGGATAATCCGCCCGCAGCCGCTGAAATACTTCGCTGATCGCCCGGACTTCCAGGGCGTAGATATCCTTGCCATGGCAGGCCGGGCAATGGCAGGGATGTAAGGATTCCGAAAGCCAGACGCCGCATTCATGGTGATACGGATAAGTCTCAGCCACCGCCAGGCGCAGGCATTTTTCCAAAAACTCCTGGAACACCGGGCTGGACGGGCAAATGCCGTAAGGCGGCTTGTTCACGCCCGGCGGCGGGGTTTTCAATGCCGGCTTCCAGTACTCTAATTTTTCATTTGTCAACGCCGCGTTCAGCGCCGAATTGACGGAAAGCGAGTCCAGGTGCGAAACCGAAAGCAGGATTTTGATGCCATGGCGCGCGGCCTCGGCCACCAGGTTGGGATTGCGCAGGCGCAGTATCGGCTGCGCGGTCGCCTGATCCAGAAAGAACTGCGCATTCGCCCCTTTGGGCTCGATCAGGTTGATCTTCCAGCGGGCAAACCAGCACAAATCCGCGGGGGTGTAAATCTGGCCCCCCCAGACGGCGCGCTCGGCGATGTCCGGCCAGTCCACAATCCGGGCGAGGGGAATGACCATGGTATCAGCAATTTGAGATTTCAAATCCCGCCGTGGGCGGGACAAGTTTGAAATTTCAAATTCTCCCGGCAATCCCAGCAGTTGCCGCAAGGTCAGCGCGCCATACAACAACCCGACATCCGTATTGGCAATGATGCTAATCTCCGCGCCGGATGTCCGCTGTTCCGCGACAATGGCATAGGCCTGGTCGGCATTGGGCAATTTTGACAGGCGCGCGCACAAGTCCTGATCCCGGCCGGCCGGGGCCTGGCTGACCAAGGTAAACTTTATGGTTATCGCCGGTTTTGCATCCGTGGCAGCCGGCATCAAAGGCGTTAATTGCGCCACTGCCTGCGCCGATACCGGGGAGAATCCCGACGGTGGAATAATTTCTATCTCCGATACACGCGCCGTAACGGCGCCGGCAATTGAAATCTCCCGCGGCAGCGGGAGCAGCCGGTCAGTCCAGGGCGCATCCGCGACATTGCCCGCCGCGGCGGCGCAGGCGCCCGCCAGCCATACCGCCCATAGCATCATCTTGCGCATTGCATTTCCCCGAGAATATTAATAACCTTACCTTCCGATGGAGAGCGAACTCGCCTGTCCTGAGCCATGTCGAATGGGCTCTTGTTCCCCTCGACATAATCGCGGCGTATAACGCCGCTCTCACAAATTTACCTGACCGCGGCGCTCCCATTCGGCCGCAGGCCGCCTTGCCCCGCGCCAAACTTGCGCGGTGCAAAATTCAGTTCACACGCTGGCCAGCATCCCGCCATCCACATAAAGAATCTGGCCATTGACATACGACGAGGCCGCGGATGCCAGGAAGATCGCCGGACCGACCAATTCCTCCGGACGCCCCCACCGCCCGGCCGGCGTCCGGCCGCGCAACCATTCGTCAAATTTTTTATCCGCCGCCAGCGACTTGGTCATGTCGGTCATAAAATAACCGGGACCGATGCCGTTTACCTGGATATTGTGCTTCCCCCACTCCGCCGCCATGGCGCGGGTGAGCATTTTGAGCCCGCCCTTGGACGCGGCATAAGGCGCAATGCCGGGGCGGCCCAATTCGCTCTGCATGGAACAGATATTGATGATTTTTCCCGCTTGCCGGGCCAGCATGTCCTTCACCGCCGCCCGCGCGACCAGAAAAGCGCTGGTCAGGTTGACCTCTATGATCCGCCGCCAGTCGCCGGGAGCGAAATCCTCCAGCGGCCCGCGAATTTGGATGCCGGCATTGTTGATCAAGACGTCTATCCGGCCGTCATCGCCCAGAATATCCTGCACCGCGGCGTTCACCTGTTCCGCGTCCGTGACGTCAAAAACGCGGCCGCCGGCGTCGAGCCCCTCCGCGCGCAAGGCACGCACGGCGGCTTCCAGTCCTGCCGGCTTTGTTCCATTCAGGATTACCCGCGCGCCGGCGGCGCCCAACCCGCGGGCAATGGCCAGCCCCAGGCCGCGGGTGGACCCGGTGACCAGCGCGATCTTGCCGGTCAGGTCAAACAGACCGGAGTTTGGATGAGATGTGGTTGTGTTCATGCCGCTCATATCGTGATTACCATGCTGCTCATTATGTTGCATTATTCAGGATTGGCCCCCACATCCCGGATCCCGCATCTGTCCCGTATCCCTGTATCCCGTATCCCCGCATCCCGGATCCCGCATCACATTCCCCCGGAGCTTTTTTTCATAAAAATAGTGCCTTTGGAATTTTCCAGCACCGATTCCGAGCGCGGGACGGCGCCTGTCAAATCCGCCGTCAGTAAATATTTGCGGTCCGGCGCCACTTCCGGCAAATCCAGCGCATAAAAAGGATTTTTGGTATGCCAGGCGAAGGTATGTCCGGCGTGGATGTCGGCGCTTACGATTTCACGCTGGCCGCCGGCATCCTCCGCGATTAACCGGGCGCCCTTGATATACACCGGTGGCCCCGCCTGGGCCCGGAACAGAAAAATGTATTTGCCGGCGCCGCGGATGGATTCCGTCACATCCCATTCCGCGGTAACTTCAGGTTTTTCGCTGAAAAGCGCGCTGGTCCATTGGACGGCGGGCTGCCACAAGTCCGCCAACAGCCGGTCGGAACCGGCGGCAACGTCTGCAAATTCCCGGATGGTTACGGCGGCCAGGCGTTCGGCTTCAATCAACGGATCCAGCCAGCGGCCGCTCATCGGCGCTTCAGCGTCAAATAGCAGGCGGCGTTCCTTTTGCGCCGCGTCGGTGATCTGCATCGCCGCCAGGGCCAACCGCCGCAAACTGGCATTGGCGGTCTCTTTTTGCGCCTCTGAAAATACGGCCGGATCGGCGGGCAGGCTGTTCAGCAAGCCCAGTTCGTGGATGATTTGCATGTATCCCTGCGCGTACAGGGTTTCCGCCATGATGGCAGCATCGCCGATCTTTTCCGCCAGCAGCCGGGCGCGCGCACAGCGGTCCAGGTTTTCCGCTACATGCGCCATATCCCGGATTTCGCGGAACAATGCCGCCCCGAACAATTCAGCAGGTCGCTGTTGAATCCGGTCTGAAGCGCGTTCCAGGCGCGCGCCGGGGACGCCGGAGGCCGCCAAATCCCAATTGACCGGTCCCAGCGCTGCCACCCAATCCGCCACCAGGTCCGGTTGTTTAAAACCTTTGCGGAACGCCCAGGCCCGGGCGAACTCGCGCGGCGAGCGCCCATCCGCATTCCACGCCCACTCCGCCAGCGCCGTAAAATTCATATCGCGCACGGCCAGGTTCGGCGTGGCGAAAGCCGTGATATTGCGCAGGTGTTTGGCGGAAAACTCATCCGTGCGGTACCTGACAAATTGCGGGCAGCTCCAGAAACTGTTGATTGACAGGTTGGCCAACGTCGGCACCACCCCCAGCCAGCCGCCAGCCGCGGCATATTGTTCCAGCACCGGGATGATGATTTTTTCCCGGGTCTGACTGTAGGTGCCGGGGCAGACCGGGCGCCAACTCCCGTGATAATAAAGCACGCCAACTTCCGGCGGGATGGCGGCCAGGATGGCCGGGTAATGATCGAACGAGCCCTGCGAGAGCATCACCCGGAGCATCAGGTTGGAGTTGACGCTGCGGGCGGCGGCCCATGCTTCCAGCATCAACCGGGTTTCCAGCACATGTCCCGGCGTGCCGGGGTGCCGCGCCAGGGTATTGGTGTCAAAGTGCGCGCCTTCGGACAGCCAGGCGTCAATTTTCCGCGCGCCGGGAATCGCCGCCATGGCCTTCATCCAGTCCGCATAGATTCGGCGCAAATCCGGGTCATCCAGATCCGGCGGCGGCTTGGCCTTGGGATCGGCGGCCTGTCCCCGGGCCGCGGGATATTTTTCATATAAGCCGCTGTCGCCGCCGAAACTATAGGAATCAAAATGCGCTATATGCGGGACCGGCGCAATGGCATTGCTGACCGCCAGGTCAAACAACCTGAGGTCGTAATCCACCCGGGCGGCGCCGCCGGCGTCCACCAGGTACTTGCAACCCGCGCCGTTGGCGCCGATCTCGGCCAGGTTGAGTTTGTATTCACCCATCCATTGCAGAAACGCCGGGTCGGCGGCAAGGTTGCCCCAGAAACCCCTTTCCTCAATATCCGGCCAGTCCAAAATGGTCGCCAGCGGGATTTCTACGGTCAGCCCGACATTGGTTGCGCCCGGCGGCATGACCAACTGGCGCAGCGTCCGCGCCGCGTAAAGCAGGCCGGCGGACGTTAATGCGGTCAAGGATATTTCCACCGCGCCATTGCCTGGCATACAGGTGATGGCATAGGCCTGGTCGCGGTTCGGCAAATCCGCCAGGCATGATATCGGCGGCCGGGCCGGTGCGGGGTCATGCACATTAACCTGATGCAAGGCAATGCGGACCGCCGCCGCCGGATTCGTGCCATGCGCAAACTCCCGCAAGATGCTCCGCGCCGTTGCCACCGGCGGGGCAGGATCTTCGCACGGCAACAAAACGATGTTATCCACCGCGGCGGTGATTGACCCGGAAACGTCCAATTCCTGCGGCAGCGGGATGACCCGCCAATCCCATTCCCCGGCGGCTTCCGCCGGCGCAAGCAAAAGTAAACCTGACAGGACAATCGCCCAGGCATATTTAAGATAAAACTTCATTATATTGGTGTTTTGCGGAATCTAAAAATAACGCGGTCTACAGCCATAACAAAAGATACTCGGAATTGGCAGAATCATTAACAGCAGAATCATTTGTTTTTGTTTACATAATCTAGAAATCTTTTTTCCGGCAATGATTCTGCCATTAACGGTTGATTACCATATCCGGCAATCAACCAAATCATGAAATTCACTGAGCTAATTTCAAAACTCACGTTTTGAAATTGGCTCAATCTGCATTCAACGCATTCTGAACATCGCGCCGCTGGGCAGGTATTCATAGCATCCGATATCTACCCGGCCGCTGAAACGGTCGGCCCGGGTGCGCCCGTCCAAATCCACCGCGGCATCCAGCATCCAGGGCTGGTTGGTGCCGGCATTGATGACCGGCGAACCGCCGGCCAACCGGTAATTCCCGGCTACGTGGTTCGTGCCATACCCGCTGCCCGGATCAATCAAGAGCGGGTACGCGGTGGTATTGCCGGCGCCCGGCAAGGCCACCGGGGCGCAGCAATATTCCAGAAAATTGGATCCCGCCACAGTGTCGCAAAATATCTCCGCGGTGGCGGTCGGATGATTCGACCAGACAATGGTGTTGCGCACCGGGTTGGTGCCCAGCATGTATATGCCGGCGCCTACCGAAGTGCTGTAATTACCGAAGACCGTGCAATTTTCAACATACCCGGTCCAAACCCCGATATCCTCCAAGCGCATCCCGCCGGGGTAGTTGCCGTAAATCAGGCAGTTGCGCATCTTCAATGCCGGCCAGGTCGAAACAGATTTGATGGCGTACACACCGCCGCCCCGGTTGCCGACATTGTAGGCGATAACGCAATCTTCAACCAACCCTCCATCAAAAACCGATTCGCCGCTGATATACAATCCGCCGCCGTAACTGGCGCCAATGTTGTTGACGATGGTGCACCCTTTCACGGCAAATGGGCCGTTGGCGCCGCCATATACATAAACCCCCGCGCCGCGGCCGATATCGGTATTATTGCTGACGATGGAATTCAACAATTCCCCGGCGCCCAGCCGTACTCCCGCGGCACCGCCATTCCCGCCGGTATAATTAGCAACCACCAGACAATTAGAGGCAACGGCGCCGCTGTCAAGATACAACCCGCCGCCGGCATTGCCGCTGGTGGCACTGACGGCGTTATTGTAACAACTTGTGGTGTTCAATATCTGGCCGCCGGATGCGGCATACACTCCGCCGCCCTGCTGCCCCGTGTTGCTGTTCACCATGCAAGCGTCAACGACGGTATTGGCGCCCATAGATATTCCACCGCCAGTGTTAGTGTAAGCGGTATTGCCGCTGAATTCGGATCGCCTGATATTGACAATGCCAGTCGAATGCACACGCAATCCCCCGCCGTAATTGGTGGCATAATTGCCGATCATCCGGGAATCCAGCACGGACCCTTGCGTGACATAAATCCCGCCGCCATTACTCGCCCGGCAGCCGGTGATGACGCAATTGCTGATCGTGCCGTTGACCAGCCGCACCCCGCCGCCCAATTCCGCCGTGGCGTTGGTGATGGTAAAACCGGCAATCAGGGCGTCGGCATGGTTGATCTGGAAAGCGCGGGCATTCCCGCCGCAATCGAGGATGGTAGCGGCCGGAACGCCGTTGAACGATTTCACCGTGATCCCGACCGATACCAACACTTCCTGGGTAAGATTGTAGGAGTCGTTCGTCACCAGCACCACGTCGCCGGCCTGCGTGGCGTAGGACACCACGGCGTTGCTGATGCTGGCCAGCGCCGTGGTCCAATCCGTGCCCGCCGTCCCCGGCGCATCGCTGCCGCCCGGCGCCACGTAATAAGTCGCGGCGCCCGCCGCGCCCGCGCCGATCATGCCGGCCAAAATCAACAATTTCAGATGATACATAACTATCCTCCTTTTGGTAATGATTGCATACGCTTATTATTCTTCTTCCGAAAACAATGCGATATCGTCCAGATAGATTACCGCGTTCGTATTCAAATCATCCGACGGATAAAACAAGACCGCCGCCGATGCCCCCAGGGCGTTGGTTCGCGCTTGAAAACTGCCGGTGTACTGCGTCCAGCGGTCCGGATCGGGCGTGATTTTCATGCCGCGCCGCAGTTCGGCGTTTTGCATGGGCACATTGTTGACGCAAAGGTTGAGCGGCTCGCGCACCGCCTGGTTCATCTGCATGGCCCATTGTGCGCCGGTTTTGCTCCAAAAGCAAATCCGAACATCCACCCGCGGCGCCCGGCCTTTCATCCAGAAGGAAAAGGCGTATCGGCCGCCCGGCGCCACCGGCACTCCCCGGCCTTCCAGATCGTTGCCGAAAATAAGGCCGAAATAAGGGTTGCCCTCCGCCCGGGAGAATTGTTTAACCCGCATAACTACCGACTTGGCCCCGCCATGCCACTCCGTATCGGTGACGCCGGCGTCAGCCTCCGCATGCCGGATCAAAGCCCCCCAACCCGCCGGCAGCCCGGTCGCAGCCGGCACGGCGCCTTCCGCCCCGCCATCCGTCACGAGATTCGGCGCGCCGGCCAGCCAACGCACAGCGTTTTCCAGCAGGCGCAATTCCGCCCCGCGCGGTGCGGCCGGACGGCCCTGCGGATCATTCGGAGCCCCGGCCGCGCCGGTCATCATGCCGTTAAGCACCACGCGGCCCCGTCCGACCCGGCCGGCCACGACGACAGCCTGGCCCTCTTCGTTAACGGTAACCGCCGCGCCGGCGGTACCGGGCTCGATGACCACATGGTCGAACTCAAAACCGGGCTGAAAATATTCGCCCGGTTTGATTCCGGCCGTCAATGGATGTTCCCGCGCGGCGGTTACCCGGGACAATTTTGGATTGGCGACGCCGATGCCAATGGTGCGGAATACCGGCATCTGGCGGCGGAACCCGACCGCATCGTGGAAAAAGAGGGCGCCCCCGCCGTTTTGCACCCAGCGCGCGATGTGGGGGGCATACCGGATCAGGCGTTCCGACTGCTCGGTTTGCGGCACAATCAGCACATGGCACCCGGCGATCTCTTCCGGCAGCAGGCTGGTCAAGGCAACTACTTCCAGGTCCGCCTGCCTGGCCAGGGCCGCTTGAATGGCCCCGCTGCCATAACCGCTGTAAATCCCCACCCGGATTTTATCCCCCGCCGTCCGCCGGTTGACTGCGCCGGCGCCGGCCGCATCAACCTGCGCCTCCGCCGTCGAGTCGGGCAGGTTAGTCAGGGCCGTGGGGTTCATAATCCGGCGCAACGCAATCGCACCGATGCTGTCTTCCGGATGGATATCCCGCCGCATGGGGTATGCATCCGCCGCGGGCGCGTTGACTGAAAGTTTTACCGCGAGCGTAATTTCTTCGCCCGGCGCCGGCCGCGGCGCCGGCAGCACAAACATTTTCTTGTGAATATTGGGATGCTGGCCGCCATCCTGGCGCAGGCTGTAGATACGCGTCCGCTCTTCTGCGCCGGCTTTGACGCGGAAAAGCTCCGCCTCGTGGAGCGCGGCGCTGTATCCCGACAGGCAGTCCCGGTCAATCGTGCAATACGCCCATTGATCCGGATCATCCGCAAACAAATCCGTGATCTTGAATTCCAGGGTCGCCTGGCCCTGCCGGAAATCGGATGTCTGCCAGGCGCCCAGCTCCACCGCGCGCAATCCGCCGCGCGCGTCGTTGATGCCGCGGACGGCGGCGAGCAGCCGGACGATTTCACAGGCTTTGAGGAGGGCTTGCACGGTGAGTTCCAGCCGGTCCTCCCCGACCAGCCGGTAATCAATGCCGCGCATGTGCCGCGCTTTCCAGGCGAACAGGTTGACGCTGATCCGCTGGGCGCACTCATCCAGACGGTCCATCGCGCGCACCAGTTCCCGCCGCTCAGCCAGCGTCAGATCCTTTTGCCGGAACCAGGCGGCAACGGCATTCAGCGATTCAAAGGCCCGGATGCTGTCCAGCGCAAAGTTGGACTCCAGCAGCACGTCCGGGTCGCCGATCTCCCGGGCCAGGGCCTGCGCCGCTTCCGCCGCCGCGATGATCTGGCGCAGCTCATTCCGCTTGACGTCCAGGTTGTCACCATCATAAGCGAACCGATGGTCAAACGCCTGCTCGCCATGCAGTCCCAGCGCCGGATCGTAAACCAGCGTGGCGTAAAACCGCGCCTCCGCCAGAACCCAGCCGACTTCGCCGGCTTGCATGGCCCACTCCGCAAAACGGTCGGGCGCGGCAATGCCCTTGACCGTGGCGTAGGCGCGCGCAAATTCCGCCGGCGTGCGCCCGCGGGGATTCCAGCCCCACTCCGCCATGGCCATCAGGTTGAACTCGTTGAATTCCCGCGAGGGCATGGTATAGGCCGAAATAGAGTTGAGCCCCTTGTCCGTGTACTCCATCATCCTGAAATGCACGAACTGCGGCGCGGTCCAGGGCACGACATTGATCCAACTGTGGCAAAGCTGGGGCACCACGCCCAGGAACCCGCCGCGTTTGGAAAAGGCCGCCAGGTTATCCGGGATCATCGGATTGCGGTCGGAGATATACGTCCGGGTGCCGTTATAATAGACCAGCCCGACATCCGGCGGCAGCCGTTCAATGATGGCGTCATGCGCGCCGGCGCGGTCAGTGCCCTGGGAGAGCCAGATCCGCAAACGCAGGCCGGGGAATTTTTGCCGGACGCGGTCGTAGGCCCGCAGGATCATTTCCAGTTCCAGGATTTTGGGATCCTGCTTCCCGCACAACTGGCAAGCACAATGCCGGTTCATCTCCGTCATCCAGACTTCCAGGTCGCGGTGCCGCCCCTGGATGGACTCGGCGCAATCGCGCAACCAGGCCTGGAGCAGCTCCGCGGATTCCGGACTGCTCGCGCATAGCCCGTTATCGCCTTCCGCCGGCTGGCCCAAAGCGGGCAGCCATTTTGCCAGTTTGGGGTCATACCGGGCATTTTGGACGTTGGCGTTGCCGCGCAGGCTGGCAATATGGGGAATATAGGGAATCGCCTTGATGCCGTGCCGGTAGGCGCGGTCTATCTTGGCGCGGTCAATCCGGCAACGCGGCGCCGCCGTTGCGGGGTCCAGCACGGGCTGGGCGCTGAACTCGATCAGGTTGATTTTCCAGGCGCCGTACCAGGGAATGGAAGGCGTCGGATCATTGGCCCATTGCCCCCGCTCTTCCATGACCGGCCAATCGGCAATCTCCGGCAGGGGCATTTCGACTTCACCCGCCGCGGCCAGGCCCGGCTGCGGCGCAATCAAATGCCGGAGGGTCCCGGAGGCATACAGCAGGCCGACCGGGGTGTTGGCGGCCAGGTGGACGACCTGGCGGCCGGAGTCTTCCCCGGAGAAAATGACATAGGCCTGTTCCGGATTGGGCAAATTTTTCAGGCGGTCGAGCAGCGACGGCGCGAGGGCATTCGTTCCGATGCCGGCCAGATGACACCGGATGACCACCCGGGCGTGCGCGGTGTCCGGCGCCAACGCGAAACTTTTCAGATTCTCGCGCAGCGTCTGCAGCGGGGGCGAGTTGTCCGGCAAGTCCGCCAGATGAATTTCGCCCGCCTTGACCCGCACGCTCTGCCGGATGGATATCTCCTGCGGCAGGGGTATGACCCGGTCGGTCCATTGGACGAGATCGGCGGGGTGCGCCGCCAGGCCCCAGACGCACCAGCCCATGATCGTCATGCCGATCACCGCCACCCCGTTCATGCAATTTCCCCGCGATGACGGCATAAGAAGTCTCCCGTATCTTCATTCCGCGCCGGCGGCCGCCGCCGGGCAATCCACGATGATTTCGCAGGGGTAGATCAGCCGCCAGTCGCGCCGGCGGCGATAAGACCGCAAGGCATCCAGCAGCGTGGGCTTGACATCGGCATACGCGCGCGCATGGCCATTGACCGTCACGCGCACCGGCCGGTTGAAATCCACCATTGCCGGGTGCAGCCAGAGCGATAATATTTTTACGTTTTCCGCGCTGACTTCAAACAAATTATCGCCCTGGTATGCGGCGTCAACCCAGCCGCCGGCAATTTGCCGGGTTACGGTGGAATATTTCGTGCGTTGATTGTATGCCTCCAAGGATTCAAAGGCCTGCGGCCGCCAGGGTTTGGAGTGGTTGACAAGACAGGCATCGTATACCACTTGGCCGGCGCCGATTTCCAGGATACTGCACCAGCGTTTATGGCGGATCGGCGGGTATGCGTCGATGCGGCGCGAAAAAATCACCCCGCCCGGCGCCGCGACCACCGTCCGCGGATGGAACGGATCGCGTTTCTTGGTCTGCACCCAATCGAAGAATATTTCCATCGCCGGCGCCGCTTCTCCCCGCATGGTATGCCCGCCCTGGTGCCATTTCATGACGAAAGGAATGTCATACTCGCGGAAGCGCCGGACCGCCATTTGCACCCAGCCGGAATCGCAAAGATCGCGGGGCGGGCGCTGTTCATCCGAAAGTTTTACGCCTTGGCCATGGTAATGTTCCATTTGCTCGACAAACCCGTCATATTGCCCGGCCACAATGAACAACGGCGCGCCGCCCCGGAATGCCCGGTAATTGATATCCAGATAAGCGGTCCCCATCCCGCCCGCAAATCCGGCGGAAATCCTGTCCGAAAACCGCTCGCATTGCATCCACGCGCCAAACCCGCCCATGGAAAAACCGCCCAGCGCCACCCGATCCGGATCAATATTAAACCGATACCGGCATTCGCGGATCACGTCCTCAAGATAGGCCTCGGTTTCCGGCAGATTCCAGCGGCTGGAGGAATTGGTGTTAACCGGCGCGGAAGGGGTAACCATGACATAAGGAAATTTCTCGAGATGCTGCGCCAGCCCCACCGTCCGGTGATCGCCCAGATAGGGCAACCCGGCATCCGCCGCGCTGCCCTGCCCGCCGCCGTGCATGAAAATGAGCAGACCGTTCGGCTGGGCCGCGTCATAATTTGTCGGCACGTGAAAGAACATCCGGCTTTCGGGATGCTTGCCCCGCAACGCCGGGTGTGTAAATTCCTGCGCCGCGCGGGAGGGCGCCGGTTGCTCCCAGGCCCGCGGCTCGGCCGCCGCCAGACATTCGATTACCGGCGCCCAATCGCCGCGGTATTCCGCCAGTTGCCGCTCCAGCGCCGGGAAATCCGCCGGCGCCGCCCCCAGATAACGGCGCGCCAGGTCCAGGACATCCGCGGGCGGGGCGCCCTCCGCCGGTTCTGCCCGGACGTCCCGGCAAGGCGCTAAGATTACCCACGCGACCATAGCCCAGGTTGACATGCAATGTGCCGGGCGAATTATCGGAATTGATGTCATCATGGATTGCCTTTGCCTTGATCCAGGGAGATGGCGCGGAATTCACCGGGCGCCAGGTCCACACGCATTGCCCGTCCATCCAGCCAGAGGTCCACGGCGCGCGCTTTCACGCAATCGGTGTTCAACACATAAACCGTTTCGGGATATACCGTGAAAAACACGTATTGACAGTTTTCGCCGGGTTGCGCCGCGCCGGGATCGGAGATATAAGCCCGCGGGTTCCGGTGTTCAAACAGCAGGTTTTTGACAATGTGCGTATACAGCGGCTGCAGGCCGACTGCGCCGGGATAATCCCAGGCCGCGACCAGGTACGCGCAACCCGCGCCGAGCTTGTGCCGCAGGAACACCGGCTCTCCCTTGCCGGTTGGCCGCTGGTACTGGCCGCGCACATCCGCCAGAAACAACGGCTCGGTTTCCGGTCCCGCCTGCATTTCCGCCGCCAGCACTTCCGCCCGCAAGTCGGACACCAGCCGGCGCGGCAACTGGCTTTCATTCTCAACGTCGTAATCGTAAAACGGAAAGGCTGCATGTTCCCATCGCCCTAAATCCTCCAACTGCAAGATGAACCGGCCCTTGCCGGTGATGGTTATGCCGAACAATTCGCGCAGGTCGCCGCCGTTGATCAAGTCCGCCGGAGTATAATTCCAGAACTCGCGGTCGGCGCGCGTGGAGAGATGGGGCAGCGCCATCAGCAAGGTGCCGCCGCCTTTGACATATTGCACAAGCTTTTGGTAAATCGCCGGCTCCATGGTGTTCCAGCCGGTATAGACGATCAGTTTGTAATACGCCAGCGCGTCCGCCGGCGCATACTCGTCAATGCAAACAACGTCCGCCGCGCCAAACGGCGCGCCGCACAGGCGGTGATTATGATACGGCGCCAGGCTGTCGGCCCGCATCGGGAAAACCGTTTTGAAAAATATGTCCCAGCCCGCTTCCGGATCGTTATATAAATAGTTAAAATTGTTTTTAGCCAGGGTCTGCTGCCCCCAGATCGCCGGCCGGTGGCGGCAAAACCGGTCCTGCCATCCCATCAGGCTGCGCTGGCCGCGGTGCCCGTCCAAGTGCCCGAGCGCAAAGCAGATCGGCACAATCGGCCCGCCCGGCGCGCACGGCGTCTTGCGGGTAAAGGCGTAAAAATCCGCCATGCTATCGCGATACCGGCGGCAAATCGGGTGCTCATAATCCACGTTGCCGCTGCTGTCCCTGGTGTGATATCCGCCTTCCGTCCAGAAGTTTCCGCTTTCCAGGCAAACCGCTGCCGCGCCGTTCATCCAGGCCAGGTGCAACGCCGCCCGCAGCAGGGCAAACCTCTGATCCACCGCGTAGGGAATATGCTTGGTGTACCAATCGTGGTTGAAATAACTGCCCCAATATGGCCGCTGCCATTTCCGGCAGGCGCCGCGCATCTCGCTGACGTTATAGTCGCAGCACAGGCTTTCCACGAACGGGGCATCGAACCCGGCCTCGAATTCCAGGTTGGCGCAGGCATAGCAACTGGTGGAAAACACGCGGGGATAGCCCATGTTTTTAAGTTTTGCGACAACGGGTTTGAGGAAATCATTGACCAGACAGTTTTTGACTTCCCGCAGATCCTTGAGTGTGCCGTCCCTCGATGCCGGGTGTTTGCCGCCGAACCAGCGATTCATCAATTCGCCCACATTTTCGCCCAGGTAATTCCCCCACTTGCTTAACTCGCGGACAACGGCGGGGTCGAGAAATAACTCGCCATGATGCCCCTGGGAATAAATCGTCATCAGACAAACATTATGCTCCCGAAACCAATTTTCAAGTTCCAGCAACCGCCGGCCGGCGCGCCACCACTTGACCGTGGCGGATTTTTCTTCCAGGGCTGCGAGCGATCCCCAGATCACCACCCCATCGCCCTGCCCATCCGCTAAAAAACGTTCCAGATACCATTCCATGTCATGCCGGGCGCCGCCCCGCCCCTGCAACGCGCCGCCCATATATGTTTCCCCGGCCGTCTGCGGATGGAGCGTGCTGAACAGGTGGAACTTTTGCGCGAATTTAGATTCAACCGGACAGTTATTATCATTCATTTACGTCTTCCTCCGCGCGAGCCGCCAGAGCGCGGTATATTCAGCCGCCAGCCTCAGCGCCAGCGCGGGCTTGCGGCATATTGCTTATGCCCCCCCGCGTCTCCAGCGCCACGATCCTGAATCCGAATGCCGGGCAAGCCACCTCCACCGCGGCGGCGCCGGCCAGCGGCAGGGGCGCCGGCTCCCAGATATCCGCGGCCTGAGTGAATTGCAGGCCGGCGCGGTTGGCCAGGATTTTCCCCATCCAGGGCGCGGGTCCGTTGTTGATCAGCGCGACAATCAGGCGCTGCCCCTGCGCGGTAACCATGTGCTGGATTGGAGGCCCCTCCGCCACCACCGGCAAATGCGGCCGGATAAGCTGCGCGAGCAGGTCCTGGCAATGCACGGCCAGGGGTTTGCCGGGCCCCTTGCGCGCATAGTGCACCATGGTGGTGTATACCGCGCCCCGGCCCACGGGATGCTTGACCGCCGCCGGGACGGTCGGCTGATGCCCGCGCCGCGCTTCGATGACCGCCGCGGCGCCCGGCTGCAGGGCCGCGATGTCCAGCGCCAGCGGGCCTTCATCCCAAACATTTCCCCAGGCGGTGTGGAATTTCGAATAGGAAGCAACCCCACCGGTAGTTTCGAACCCGGCAAATTCCGGCGCAATCCGCTGGTAATGCTTGATATTCAGCACAACTGCGCCGCCCGCCGCGGCGTATTGCGCCAGTTTATCCTGCAATTCCGGCGTCAGCCGCAACGCGCCTGCAATCACCAGCACCGGGTAATGCCTGAGGACTTCCAACGGGCAGTTTTCCAGCACCACGTCGAAGCAATCGCCGAACCGGCTGGCGGCCAGCACGCCTTTTTCCAGGGTTCGCCAATCCGCCGCCATGCCGGGGTCTTTTGCCAGGGCCTGGCGCAATTGATGATCCGGATCGTTGATATCGCCGGCCAGGCAAGCATTGTCTTCCTGGCCCGGAAAGATGAAATTGAACAAATCGTCAATCATCAAGTCGCCCGGACCGTATTCCACGCAGCCGCCCCAGAGCCGGTGGTCCCGCGGGTCCCAGCCGTGGTCGTGCTCCAGCATGACGGCGCAAGGCACGACCGGCTCGCCCCGGCCGGGATGTTCGATCAGCGCATGCCGGCCGAACCGCTGCGCGTGGCGGCCGTAATCGGAAAGAACAAAACCGCCGGCCGGCTTTTTGATCCAGCAACTTGAAGCGCTGGATTCCAGGTGCACCAGGTTCGCGCCGGAATAAAAATAAGCGACCAGCTCGCGCAACACCAAGCTGTCGCTGAGCCCGCAAATCTGCCGGCCATTGGCGCCGTAAAAACACGCTCCCGGCACGCAGCCGCCCCAGCCGGAAATATCCATCCCCCAATACCCGCCGTATTGCCGGGCGGCGCCGCGCATGAAGGCCGCGGCCACCTGGGCGCTGCCGAGCGAGCCGGTGCGTTCGCACCAGACCAGCCGGGCGCCCCACTCATATGGGTAATGGGTGGAAAAGCATTTCGAAACATGCAGGGCGATATTGTCCCGGGCAAAATCCACCCGGTAGCGGTCGCGCATCATGATGAAATCCGCCATCTTCCGGTTGCGGTTCGGGTAACGCCCGGGATCGTTTTCGAAATAACACTCCCGGTAATATTCATACGCTGCCCGCTTGTCCTTGAAAAACCGCGCGGGCCAGATCACGCCGCCGTCCTGCTCGCCGCAGATGCACCACCACACCCGTTCGCCGTCCCGCGCCATGTAACGCCGCAGCAGGGCGACACGCCGGTCGAGAAATCCCTGGAAATCCTCGCCGGGATATAATTTTGCGACGGCCCGCTGCTGGTCGGACTGCAGCCATAAATCCACGATCGCCAGGTGTCGGGCCGGATCGGCCCGCGCCAGCCGCGGTTCGTCGGGATTGGTCCAGATGCGCACCCCGTTGCAGGGGATCGCCGCCCGGGTTTGTTCGATAGTCGTGTATTCGATTCCGGTCAGCGTCGGCGAGGGAAAATATTCCTTTCCTTCCAGGGCTTCGCCCTGGTCAAACTCCACCGACAACACGAAAGCCTGTCGGTGCAGGCGGACCGGCAGGTACGCGGGGTTTTGTTTCTCCAGGTTGGCCATGATTATCCCGCCCCAGGTTTGCTTCAATCCAGTTGCACGCGCCAGCGATAACAATCCGCCTCGGGGTGTTCCCAGGTTGTCTTCGGCTCTTCGGCCGCCATGATCGCGAATTCCCCGCTGGCTCGGTCCACGTAATAACCGAAATTGCTGTAACGCCGGCCCAATTCATACGAGCCGTCGCCGGCCGCCGGCGCGCCGGGCGGCAAATCCTGGATCGCGCTGACGGTATCGCGGATCAAACACAGCCGCTCCGGATCCAGTTCCGCCAGCGCCAGCGGATAGCGCGGAATCTGCCCGTACACCGGGTGATCCAGGATGTTGGCGAACCAGAAGATCCGCCCCGTGCGCGGATCGGTCATAAACCGGGCGATGCTGGCCGGCACCCACACGGGCTTTCCGTCTTCATAACACAGGGTTTGCGGCGCGGTCCAGGTCCGGCCCCCGTCGTCCGACACCGAAAACTGGCGCGAACTTGGAACTTGCCGGTCGCGGATGCCCTGGCAGCGCATGGTGGTCAGCAGCCGGCCGCCCGGCAACCCGGTCAAATCCGGCTCGCAGACCCCGGACGACGTGATGCCGGGCGGCGCTTCGATCTTTTGGCTCATTTCCCATTGCAACGCTGCGCCAGCCGCATCCCAGCGGCCGATCAGAAACGCCGTCTTGTTCTCCGGCTTGCTCCCGGCCTCATTGATATGCATGCCGAAAACAATTTCACGGTTGTCGTTCAAAACAAACGGACCCTGGTCAACGCAGACATTTTGCCGGCCCGCGTAAATGCCGGGCATCCACCGAACGTCGTCGCAGCCGGCGCCTTCGGACACGATCTGGCGCGGCGGGGTCCAGGTCATCCCGCCATCGCGGGATATTTCATAAAACAGGCGGTTGCGCCGGTGGTCCCATGCCTGCCCGCCGCTGGGCGCGCACCAGGCTTCCGACCGGACGTGAATTGAAAGCAGGGCGTTCCGATGCGGATCGAAAATATTCTGGCGGCTGCCCCGGATGGTTTCCATCGAGGACAAGGCCGGCACGGCCAGGGTTTCGCCGACCTGCCGCCAGGTGCGGCCGTTGTCCGGCGAGCGCATCCGCCGGCTGACCGCCGTCCAGTCCTGCCAATGGCGGACCGGCCGGTCGTGCGAATCGTTGTCGCGCCGTTCCAGGACCAGCGTATCCTTGCGCGCCTCGGCGTAGGCGGCGTTGAGAGCCCAGATCATCTGGTTGGGGGCGGCGGCGAAAAGCAATTCCTTGTTAACCTTGACCGGCAGCGGCATGCTTCCCTCCAATTAATATTCCGGCAAACCATATAAAATGATTACGCAATCATAAGTTAACATAACCGGCCGCCCATGCAAGCATAAATTCATGGCGGCGGCGGCGCCAGCCGGCCTGGTTCAATTTTCCACCGCGCCTTTGCAGTCCGGGTAAGCCGAACAGCCCCGGGTGAGTCCGGCGCCCATTGCGCGAGATGCCGGTGACGCCGATAATCGCCGCCGTCTGAAATATCCGCCGCTGGGGAGGAATTTTGCCATACCTTGCCCGACCATCAAGCGCCGCGCATCACAGCTTTCCAAATCTGCTGCGCATATTCATACCGCGCGCGTGGATGCGCGCACCACCAGGGTGGTCGGCAGCAGCCGGCGTTGCGGCGGCGGGACGCCGTCCAGCGCCATCTGTACCGCCGCGACACCCAATTCGTGCAGGGGCTGCCGCACCGTGGTAATGTGCGGCTGGAACATGGTGACAAACGGATGAAAATCGTTGAACCCGACCACGGAAATGTCGTCCGGCACCCGCCGCCCGCATTTCAGCAGCTCGTAAATCAGGCCGAGCGCCACCCGGTCGCTGTACACAAAAACGGCCGTCGGCCCTTTGGCGCGCGCGCTGCGCAAAGCGCGCGCACACTCCGGGATGCCGGCAAAACCATTCACCTTGAGCAGCCATTCCGGCCGCATGGCCAGGCCGGCGCGGCGCAACTCCCGGTCAAAACCGCGGCGCCGCTCCGCCGATTCCTGCGAGCGCGCGCCCCCGATGAACGCCACGCGGCGGTGGCCGAGCTCCAGTAAATGCCGGGCGGCCAGTTCGCCTCCCTGGACATTGTCCACCGACAACACCGGCCCGGCGCCGCCGCCATGGGATTGCGCCAGGACATACGGCCGGCGTTGGCGCGCCATCGCACGCAGCAGGAATTTCAGAAACGGCCGCATTTGACTGAAATTGAAAACCACGGCGGCATCCGCGCCCTGCAACTCGCCCGCCAAATCCGCCGGCTGGCCGACCCCCTGCATATTAATGAAAAAAGCGGCATAATGCCGCCGGCGCGATTCCTCGGCGATGCCGCCCATCACCAGCGGCAGAAAAGGCGATTGAAAAGCTTCCGCGCCGGGAATCACCAGCGCCAGCCGCCCGCTGCGGCCCAGCACCAGGTTGCGCGCGTTTACATTCAGAGCATAACCCCGCCCCAGCGCTGCCAGCACGCGCGCCCGCGTCGCCGGCTTGACCGAGGGGTGGTTGTTGAGTACGCGCGAAACCGTGATCTGCGCCAGACCCAACCTGCCGGCAATCTGTTTCTGGGTTAACATCGGGAATTATATTAAGCCTGTATAATGATTACGCAAGCAAATTCCTGCTTGACATGCCGCGGGATGGACAATAGGGTGGGATGCGGGTGGTGGGATGCGGGTGGCGGGAGGTGAGTGGCGGGAGGTGAGTGTCGGGTGCCGCGTGGCGGGAGGTGAGTGTCGGGTGGCGGGTGTCGCGTGTCGGGTGTCGGAGATCGGAAACACAAAAATGACCAAGAACACCAAACGAGCCGGCGTCAGGCGGCTGCTGATCGTCACCGACAACCAGCATGTCTCCGCCTTGCTGTTTCATGGATTCGGGCTGCCGGCTTGGTCCGATCTGCCGGCGGTCCAGACCGACCCCGGCTTACGCCGGGCCATGACGGAGAGGGTCAACCGGGCCATCGCGCGCGCGCGGACGCAGGGATTCACCGCCTTTGACGTCCACGAGGCGTTTCCGGTGGACTTCATGCACATGGACGAGTCCGTGGAAATCATCCGCAATGTGGATTATTTTCTACTGGAGCGCAAGTACCGCGCCGTGCTGTTCCTGCGGCGCCGGTTCCCGGGCCTGTCGCGCCAACCGCGCCTGGCAATGCTGAAATCCATGCGCCTGGGAGGAAAACCGCTGACGGAGACCGCGTTGCTGGCCTTGTATTTAAGAAGCCATGGGATCAGAATCCTCAATCCTGAAATCCAAACCGGCGGCAGGCGCTTCCCTGCCGATTTCATCGTTAATTTCGACGTCCGCCTGAAATTGAAAAGCGCGGCATTTTACCCCGGCATCCTTCGCGCCGCGTCCCACGCCTTCACCGCGCGGGTGAGCAACGCGGACCAGTTGCTGGAGTTTTACCGTT
This sequence comes from uncultured Verrucomicrobiota bacterium, assembly GCA_964650945.1. Taxonomy (GTDB): domain Bacteria; phylum Verrucomicrobiota; class Kiritimatiellia; order JAAZAB01; family JAAZAB01; genus JAXGPF01. The sequence goes on from CAZYXU010000026.1 coordinate 29,897, forward strand.
ACGCCGGCTTGCAGATCATGAACGCCAATCTTGTAACCCGCCATTAGTTTTAAAACCTTTGAACCTGATTTTATGCGCATCTACATCGTCACCGATATTGAAGGCGTCAGCGGCGCGGTCTGGGGAGGGTTCGGCCTGCCGTCATCGGGTGAATTACCCTACAACACCGAGGTGATGACCGCCGAGATCAACACGGTTGTCCGCACCTTGATGGATGAGGGCATCACCGACATTCACCTGGGGGAAGCCCACGCCTTCCAGCCGGGTGTGCTCCCGCCAAACGTCACCATCACCCGCGGCGGCGGCGGGCTGCAGGACGGCAAATTCGACGCGCTTTTCTTCATCGGCCAGCACGGGCCGGCGGGCGACCCCAAGTCGGTCATCGCCCACACCATGAACAGCGCCTGCAATTTCAAGATGACGCTGAACGGGCTTTGGACCGGCGAATTGACCTACATGGCCGCAGTGGCCGGCGCGCTGGGAACACCCACCGTCTTCGCCTCCGGCGACCACCAGGTGCTGCTGGAGGCGCGCCGCAACCTGCCGGCGCCGATCGAATTCGTGCGCGACGAATACGGCCTGTCGAACCACTCCGCCATCTGCCGTCCCTTCCGCGCCATTGAACGCGACCTGAAGGAGAAAACCCGGCGCGCGCTGGACCGCATCGGCCGCACCCCGCCGTTCGACCTGGGGCGGATCGAGATGCGGATCACCCACCGTTACCACGGCATGAGCGAGAAAGCCCGGCGATTCCCATTCGTCAAATGGCAAGACAATTCCCTGGTGATTGAAGCCCGGGACATGCTAGAAGCCGACCGCCTGCGCCGGCAGGTGATCCTGGCCCGCGATTTCTGGTCGCTGGCTTACGCCAACCGCTATCGGACGTGAGATTTTGCCACATCCCACGGGATATCAAAATCAATATTCCCCGCCATTTTCTCCGTACAGGCGCCCCGCCGCAGGTTACCCAACACGTATTGCTCCACCGCCTGCGCGTCGCGGTAATGCAATAATCCCCGGCCCAGCATGGCGTATAGTTCCGGCTGGGCGGCAAAATATCTACACCCAGCTGAACGGCGGGATGCGAATCATACAGATCGAACTGTTTTTCGGCGGTGCAGCCAGACTCTCCGAGCTTGATGCCGTCCGGTCCAGAATAGAAAACCGGCTCCGGTCGAATTTCCCCAGATTGAGGTTCCACCTGATCCCACGCCTGAGCGAAGGGCCGGTCTCTCAGTGATTATGCCGTTCGCGCCCAGGCAAGATTGAACGGTTCCGGGAGATGCCGGCGGAGGTTGAATATTCGGCATAAAAATTGAGCGCCTGACTTTCTATTTCTGTGCCCGTAGTCCATCACGCAATTTCTCCACGATGCGATCCCTCAGGCTATTCGGTGCCAGCACCTTCACGTCCGGCATCCAGGATAACACCCATCGCACGAGTTCCTTGCGTCCCGTGGTTTCCAGGCGCATCTCAACCCGGCCGTCCGGTCGTGTCCGGAACTCTTGGCTGGCATGCCATTGGCGTTCGGTGATGTAGACGGCCAGTTTGGCCTCAAACAGCAATCGTACCTTGATCGGTTCCTCGCCACCCATTATGCCAAACGCCTGCCGGGCGTAGGCTTCCGGATTGAAATCGGCGGGACGCGTGAAAATCTGGCCGGCGGCCTTGATTTTCCGGAACCGCGAGATGGCAAAGGTGGCAACCCGATCTTTAGCGACATGCCGGGCCAACACGTACCAGTTCCCGTGGTAGGCGAGTAAATGGTACGGATGCAGTTCGTACTCGGAAATGCGCCCGTCAAAGGTCTGGTACGTCGCAAGGATCGCCTCGCGGCGTTCCACGCAACCTGCCAGTTGCGCCCACACCTCAGGAACGATCCGTACCCGGTCCTCCGGCAAGACCCCGACATGCTCACTTAGCCAGTCCGGCTCGATGGTGATGTCGCCGGTCAGTGACTCGGCAATTTTATCCAGGACCGAGCGCATGTCCAAGTGCAGGGGTGTCCCCTCATAGTGGGCCAGCAGCTTGCGGGCGAGGCCGAAGCTGAATGCCTCCTTGCGGCTGATAGTTACCGGCGGGAGCGTGTAGGTTTCATCGGTCAGCCGGAACCCGTGCCTGACGTCGTCATATGCCAGCGGAGCGCGTTCCTCATCCCGCAAAAAGTCCAGATCACGCGCCACGGTGCGCCGGGACACGCCGAACTCAGCCATGAAGTCGGTGCTGTTGGGCGGATTCCCACCGGCGGAACCCTCCCGCACCATCTGGACCATGCGCCGGATCCGGTAATATTGCGGCCTTGAACCTGCCTTCATTTTTCTCAAACTTTCTTTGGGGGTATGCCGTTAGATGACACACCCTGTTTTATACACTTGTGGGCATGAAGGATCAAGTCTATCGTGCCCGAAAACCAAAAACATCGCCACTTTGGCAATGCCTGGCGCGGCATTTTGACACGTTTCTGAACACATACGAGGATCGTTACCAGCCGCGCTATGGCTTCCTACGTTCAATCATCTCTGAGGTCGTCCATAAATTCCTGGACTGTGGCGATCTCGAACGTGGATTCGCCCGTGTCCGATGCGACCACTGCAAGCATGAGTACCTGCTGGCGTTCTCCTGCAAAGGCCGCTGGTTCTGTCCGTCCTGCCACCAGAAGAAAGTCCAACTCTTCGGCGCGTTGCTCACCGAGACGATTCTGTTCCCCGTGCCGCACCGGCATTTTACCTTCGGCATCCCCAAGATGCTGCGCCCGTACTTTCGCTTCAACCGTGACCTACTCAAAGACCTGTGCCGCATCGCGCACGAGTGCTTGTTGGAATACATGCGCACAAACCTGGATTTACCAGATGCTCTGCCCGGCGCCGTCATGACCATCCACACCTTCGGCGAGTACCTGGATTTCCATCCCCACCTGCACGCGCTGGTTGCCGACGGTTTGTTTGTACGCTCAGGCCTGTTTCATGTACTGCCGCATGCGAGCCTCAAGCCACTGGAGGAGTTGTTCCGTGCGAGAGTCATCACATTTCTGGTCGAGAAGGGTCTGTTGCCAGCCGCCCGCGCCAAGATGCTGCGCAGTTGGGTGCATTCCGGGTTCAACGTCCATCGCAGTCGCCGCGTGTTGCCAGACGAGCGCGAGGACCTTGAGCGCCTGGCCCAGTACATCATCAGGAACCCCTTTGCCGTGGAGAAGATGCAGGTCGGCGCACCCAACATGGCCAACCCGGATGGCTCCGTGCTCTATCGTTCCGGCATGAACGAGAAGATTCACCGCAACTTCGAGGTGTTCAGCCCGTGCGACTTCATCGCCGCCATCACCCAGCACATCCCCGATAAGAGTTTTCAACTTGTCCGTTACTACGGTTGGTACTCTAACAAGATGCGCGGCCAGCGGGACAAACAGGCGGTCGAAGATGCCAAGGCCGCCGGCAACGCAATTGAAATCATCGACGTCTCAAAACACCAGCCGCGCCGCATCCCGTCGGCAAAGTGGCGCGAACTCATCAAGAAAGTCTGGGAAGCCGATCCGCTACTGTGCCCTAAATGCCAAAAGGAAATGCGCATCGTTTCATTGATTGACGACAGCGCCGTGATCAAGCACATCCTCCGCCACCTTGGCCTGTGGGAACAGGGTGTGCGCGTCATTGCGCCAGCGAGGGCCCCGCCTGAGATTGTGGACAGGGTCATCGAGCCCTGGCTGGATGACCCATTTCCGGACTATGACACCGAACCCGTGATGGCGTACGCGAACGGATGAACGATCGCGACAGGATCGGTGTGTCTAAATATGGCGCAGAAACGACGGTTCTCGCTTATTTTAGACGTTCAACGCTTGGAACGGATACCTGAAACTATTTTTTATTCCGCGCTTGACATTTCCACCCGTATTTCGCACACTGCCAACCATGCAAACACTTGTTCGTACTGATTCCGGTGGATGCGTGTCTGCATCGGCTGAAAAGCGATTTCTTATCAAATTTAATTTTTTGCATATTGGAATCCCTGATCCTCCGCGTCAGGCAGTCGGTGCCG
>CAZYXU010000027.1:0-33705 GCA_964650945.1 uncultured Verrucomicrobiota bacterium
ATTTCATTGCACTCCTCCTCTTGAGAAGTGTCAACATATATCAGGACGGGACACCCTATCCCGTATCCCGCATCCCGTACCCCGTACCCCGTATCCCGCATCCCGTTTCTCGTATCAAATAATCCCATAATCAAGGTAATCACCCCATGAAACTATCAGTAATGTCATACACTATCGCCCGCACCGGCTGGTTCAAGGATAACAAAATTGAGGGAATGGAAAAAATCTGCCGCTTGGCCAGGGAATTGGAGATTGACGGCATTGACTGGGTCACCACTTACGGAATCGATCCGCGGGAAGTCCGCAAGGCCATGGACGATAATGGCTTGCAAACCGCATGCTATACCTTCAGCGCTGGGGGCTTGAACCATGACAGTTTCGCCCAGCGCTGCGCCGGAGTTGACGCCGCGCGCGTGACAATTGAAACCGCCTTAACGCTGGGCACGGACAAGGTCATGCTGGTCACGCCGGGCAAGCCCGGCGTGCCGCGCGACATCAGCCGCCGGAATTACATCCGCGGCCTCCAGGAATGCGCCGGTTTCGCCCGCCAAGCCGGAGTCACCATCACAATTGAAAATTTTCCCGGCGCGGACAGTCCCTTCGTCATCTCCAGCGATGTGCAAGAGGCTTTCCGCGAGGTTCCCGGATTAAAACTCACTTATGACAACGGCAATATCGCGCTCGGCGGGGAAGATCCGGCCGTATCGTTTACCCGCTGCGCCGCCCACGTCGCGCATGCGCATTTCAAGGATTGGGATCGCATGCCGCCGGGGGAAGGCCGCGAAGCATTGGACGGCCGCCATTATGCGCCCGCCCTGATCGGCGAAGGCATCATTGACCATCAAAGCTGCCTGGCGGCGATGCAGGCCGCCGGCTATACCGGCTATATCAACATCGAATATGAAAACAACAAATACCCGGCGGATGAGGCCACCCGCCGCGCCGCAAAATATCTGCGGGGATTGATGTAGGCCATCCGGAAAAATCTTAACCGATAAATTAGAATAAAAGACTCCGCGCCTTATTCAGGGAGGGTTCCATGCAAACTCAGGATTCCGCGCAGATGCAAATCGGCTGGGCCATGGCCGATGTCACACCCAGCCAGCCGGTCAACCTGCAGGGCCAGTTCCACATGCGGATTTCCCAGGGGGTCCGTGACCCGCTGACGGCTACCGCCCTGGCCCTGGCCGGCGGCGGCGATGCGGCCGTTTTGCTCTCAGTGGACAATTGTTTCCTGCCCGCTCCCGTCATCCAGGGCATTCGCGCCGCCGTCAGCAACCAGACGCCGGACCTGGACCCATCCAAAATCATCATCAACGCCACCCATACGCATACCGCGCCCATGCTGGAGGACGGAATGTACCCGCCGACGCCCCCCGGGGTGATGACCGGCCGGGCTTACTCCAACTTTCTCATCGAACGCGCGGCGCAAGCCATTGTCAACGCCTGGCGCGCGCGCGCGCCGGGCCAGGTGGCCTGGGGCCTCGGTCAGGCCGTAGTGGGCCGCAACCGCCGCGCGGTTTATTTTGACGACCTTGCGCAACGGCCCGGTTACAAAAACCATCCCGGCCATTGCACCACGCGCAACGCCGCCATGTACGGCAACACCAACGACCCGCTGTTCAGCCATATCGAGGGCTACGAAGATCATTCCGTGGATTTGCTTTACACCTGGAACACGCGCGGCGAACTCACCGGCGTCGTCGTCAACCTGGCCTGCCCGGCGCAGGAGACCGAAGGGCTGTCCTTGATTTCCGCCGATTTCTGGCATGATGCCCGCGGCGCCATCCGCCGGCAACTGGGCGGCAAGGTTTGCATCCTGCCCCAATGTTCCGCCGCCGGCGACCAATCGCCGCATCCGCTGTGGTACAAAGGGGCGGAAAAGCGCATGCATGAACTGCGCGGGCTGGACAGCCGCGCGGAAATCGCCCGGCGCATCGCCCAAACCGTCGTGGAAGTCCTGCCGCTGGCCGGCAAGGACCGCCGCGATAATCCGCCGTTGCGGCATGTTGCGCGGGAAGTCAAAATCCCCCGGCGCATGATCACTGCCGCCGAAGCCGAAATGGTGCGCGCCGGCATCGCCGAGCTGGAAGCCCGGCCGCCGTCCGCCGACCCGGATGCCGGGCGGCGCCAGGCGGCGGATTCGGCGCGGACCACGGCCTTGCGGCGCTGCCAGATCACCCTGGAGCGTTTTCAGCGCCAGAAAAAAGAGCCGGAATTAAGCGTGGAAGCGCATGCCATTCGCCTGGGTGACGTGGCCTTTGCCACCTTTCCTTTTGAACTGTTCCTGGATTACGGCATCCGCATCAAGGCGCGCAGCCCCGCCTTGCAAACCTTCCTGATCCAACTGGCCAATGCCTGCGCGGGATGGGACGGCAATTATCTACCCACCGCCCGCGCGGAGCAGGGGGAAAGTTACAGCGCCAATTTCTATTGCAACAGCGTCGGCGCCGCCGGCGGCCGGACGCTGGTGGAAGCGCTTTTGCAGAATTTGCATCAGGCATGGCCGGACGGGAAGTAATTGGCCAGCCGTAATTCCAGACGAAAATTCTTGACACTCGCCGGCGGCCGGTGAAGAATTGTTCCATGCCGAGCTTATTGGATAATTTCTTCCGGCTTGGGGAAAACGGCACCACCGTCCGCACGGAACTGACGGCCGGGCTGACGACCTTCCTGACGATGGCCTACATCATCTTCGTCCAGCCGGCGGTATTGTCCGGCGCGATGTTCGGCTTCAGTACGGGAATGGAATTCGGGGCGTTGACCACCGCCACCTGCGTCACCGCCGCCCTGGCCACCGCCATCATGGGACTTTACGCCCGCTACCCCATCGCCCTGGCGCCGGGCATGGGCGAGAATTTCTTTTTTGTTTTCGCCGCCATCCCCGCGGCAGCCGCCGCCGGTTTCGCGACGCCCTGGCAGACGGCGCTGGGCGTGGTGTTCATCTCCGGCCTGCTGTTCATGATCATTTCATTGCTGGGAGCGCGGGAATTGCTGCTGAACGCGGTCAGCCCCAGCCTGAAGAACGGCATTGCCGTGGGGATCGGATTTTTCATCGCCTTTATCGGACTGCGCAACGCCGGGCTGATCCTGCCCGACCCGGGCACGGCGGTCAAACTCAACCCGCATTTCGCCTCGCCGGATTTGCTGGTCTTTTTCTGCGGGTTTATCATCACCAGCGTCCTGCAAACCCGCCGGATCAAGGGCGCGATCCTCTGGGGCATTGCCGCCGCCGCCTTGCTGGCGCTGGGGCTCTACTTCCTGCTGCCGCACCTGCCCGACAGCCTGGCCCAGGCGCCGGCGGTCCGGGATTCCCTGATGTTGAAGCATTTCAAGCCGACGCCCCGGATTTTTTCCATGCCGCCGTCGTTAGGGCCGGTCTTCATGCGCCTGGACCTGCGCGGCGCCATCTCGGCCGTGATGCTGCCGTTTATCGTGATATTTCTGTTCATGGATGTCTTCGACACCATGGGCACGCTGATCGGCGTCGGCGAGCGGGCGGGGTTGATCAAGGATAACCGGCTGCCGCGCGCCGAACGGGCCTTCATGGCGGATGCCGTCGGCACCGTGGCCGGCGCCTGCTGCGGCATGAGCACCGTCACCAGTTTCATCGAAAGCGCCGCCGGGGTGGAACATGGCGGCCGCACCGGCCTGACCAGTCTGACGGTAGCGGGGTTGTTCCTGCTGGCGCCGTTTTTCACGCCGGTCATCGCCATGATCGGCAGTTTTGCGCCCATCACCGCGCCGGCGCTGGTGATCGTGGGCTTCATGATGATGCAGAATATCCGGAGGATCGCCTGGGAAGATTACAGCGAGGCCGCTCCGGCCTGCCTGGTCATGATCGGCATCCCGCTGTGTTATTCGATTGCCGACGGCCTGGCGCTGGGTTTCATCGCCTATCCCATCGTCAAGGTTCTGAGCGGCCGGCGGCGGGAAATATCCTGGGTGCTCTACCCGATCTGTCTGATCCTGATCCTATACTTCATCATCATCCGCTGACGCGAACGCATGCCGCCATATGGGGGGACGCGGCGCCGGCGGATCGGCATCACCGGGCCAGCGCAATGATCTCCGCCACGGCCGCGGAGTCCAGATCGCCCTGTTCTCCCAGCCGCACATTGCGCGCCGCCAGGCGCTCCGCCACGGCGGCCGGCGCTGTTTCGGGGACCCGGCATTCCGCCATGGTGGTGCCCATGCCCAGCGACCTGAAAAACGCCACCGTCTGGCCGATGGCCCGGCAGACGCGTTCATCCGCGCCGCCATCCCGCAAGCCCAAGACCCGCTCGGCATATTGCAGCAGCTTGGCGCGTTTACGGCGCAATTGATGCCGCATCACGCAAGGCCAGATTAACGCCAGGGTCCGGGCGTGATCCAGTCCGTACAAAGCCGTCAATTCATGCCCGATGCCATGGGTGGTCCAATCTTGGGGCACGCCGCAGCCCACCAGCCCGTTCAGGGCCTGCGCGGCGCACCACATGATGTTGGCCCGGGCGTCATAATCCGCGGGATTACGCATAACCTTGGGGGCTTCCTCCATCAGCGTGGTTAAAATCGCCTCGGACTGGCGATCCTGCAGCGGAGCCCCGGCCGGACAGGTCAGGTATTGCTCCATCACGTGAACAAAGGCATCCACGATCCCGTTGGCCGTCTGCCGCGGCGGCAGCGAAAAGGTGGTTTCCGGGTCCAGGATGGAAAAGCGCGGGAAAACGTGGTCGCTTAAAAAAAACAACTTCTCCATCCGGCCGCCCCACTGGCGGGAAATCACCGCGCCGCTATTCATCTCCGAGCCGGTAGCCGGCAGGGTCAGCACGCACCCCAGCGGCACGGCGGCGCGCGGCGCCGCCCGCCCCAGCAGGAAATCCCAGGGATCGCCCGCCGGATGCCGCAAGGCCGCCGCCATGAATTTTACGCCATCCAAAACCGAGCCCCCGCCCGCGGCCAGCAGGAAATCAATTTTGGCGGCCTGGGCTTGCGCCACCGCCCGCATGCAGGTTTCATAGCGCGGATTGGGCTCGATACCGCCGAATTCCGTCAGCTTGCGGCCGGCCAGCGCCGCCAGCACTTGCCGGTAAACCCCGTTCTTCTTGATCGAACCGCCGCCATAAACCAGCATGATGCGCGCCGCCGCCGGAATATGCTGCGCCAATTGCGCGATGGCGCCGCGGCCGAAAATTATTTTTACCGGGTTGTAATACGTGAAATTCGCCATGGACATGGATGCACCTCGGATTTTCAGCGTTCCCGGCGCGGCTTGCCCGAAGCCGGCGGCGCGGGCGCCGGCGCGGGGGCCGGGGGGATTTGTAAAAGCACCCGCCCGCCGTCATCGCGCTTCAAATGGACGTCGCCATGCGGCGACGCCGGAGTTGACTCGGAAAGCAGCGCCACGCCGTAGGGCGTAAAACTGGCGTGAATGTAAGCCATGTTTTTGGATTGGAAAAGGACGTGGATGTTGGTTGACTCGTCCAGCAGCATCGCGGGCGGGCGGGTGCGCACCAGCGCGCCCAAATCGAAAACGCCGTAAACCGCCCTGGTCCGCTCGTCCTCGATCCGCAGATACAAATTCTCGCCGGCCGGCGTTTGCAGGTATTCCAGCACATACAGGCGCACGGCGTCCGGATCGCCGGCCACGCCGGCCCGCAAGCGCGCCAATTCGAAACCGCTGACGATCATGAGGGTGGCATCGGGCGAGGCGGACATCGTCCGCCCCATGTCCGCGACCGCGCGGATTTTATAGGATCCGCAGGCGTGCAGATCGAAAAGGCGCGTCAACTCCAGATCGAACTCCCGCGTTTCACCGGCCAGGACTTCAATCCCCGCCGCCATCGGCAGATCGGACAACGGACTCATGATCCGCCCATCGGCACGTTCCACCTCCAGACGCAGGTCCGCGCCGAGCCGCCCCCCGTCGAACAGCAGGGGTTGGCCGCTGTTGTTGAGCACGGTCACCCGCAAGCGGACGGCGGAATGCATGAGCGCCTGCGGCACGGAAAGACGGCAACGCACCTCCACCTGGCCGGGCGCCGGCGCCGCCGGGATGAGCCAAATGGCCGCCAGCATCCAGATCATTACATGCTTGATCAATGCCACCTCATTCAAGACTTTACACCGCATGCTTTAAGTGTTAGGATTTATATCACGTTTTTGTTCACAATGCAAAGGGATATCCTGCGACCTGGCCAGCGCACCCTGAAAGTCCGGGCGCCGGCCAGACCGCCGAATGATTTTTCCACATGCGCGAACCATCTCACGGCAACGATGACGCCTGGCTGACCGACTTGTTCCGCAATTCGCCGGATGCCATCCTGATCCACGCTCCGGACGGTCGAATTTTAGACGCCAACTGCGCCATGCAGCGCCTGACCGGCCGCCCGGCGGACGAATTGATCGGCCGGCGGATGGCGGAACTGTTGCCGCCGGAATGTCAGGCGGGCTGGGAACATGACTTTGACATGCTGCTCAAAGGCCAATGGAACATGCTGGAAAGCCGGATCCAGCATGCGCACAATCATCACAGCACGCCGGTGGTGGTGACCATGATTGCGCGCAGCCTTCCCGGGAAACAGCCGCCGATCATCCTGCATTTTCACGATTCGTCCATCTATCACACCGTCGAAAAGGCCTTGATGGCCTCCCAGGCGCAATGGGAAATGTCGTTTGACGCCATCACCGCCTGCATGTGCATCCTGGATCCGGACGGACGGATTATGCGGATCAACCGCGCCATGAACAACCGTTTCAATCCGGCAGCCGGCGGGGAATTATGCAACCGTCATTTCAGCGAAGTGCTGCGTCCGGCGAGCGACCGGGATGGCCGGGAACTGCCCCATCCCGTCCACGACGCGCCATATGTTCTGGAAAAAACCGCCTTCCAAGGCGTCGCGGGCTGGTTCAACGCCACGGCCTACGCCGTGCAGAATCACCAAAAAAACGTTTCAGGCGGCATCCTGATCCTGCACGATATCACCGCGCAATTACAAACCGAAGAAGCCCTGCGGAAAAGCCAGGCCGTCCTGCGCCAGTCTTCCAAGATGGAGGCAATCGGGCGCCTGGCAGGCAGCATTGCGCACGATTTCAACAACATGCTGACTTCCGTACTGGGCTACAGTTCGATGATCATCAAGAACGTGCCGCCGGACAGCCCCATCCGCGTTGAGGTGGAGGAAATCCAGCATGCCGCCGAGCGCGCCACCGCGCTGACCCGCCAACTCCTCAATTTCAGCCATGATCGCGCCATTGAAACCCAGGTGATGGATTTGAACTCCGCCATCGAAAACCTCTCAACTTTTATCAGGCACACCATCGGCGAAACGATCAAACTGGAAATGCACCTGGCGCCCGATTTGTATCCCGTCAAAGCCGATGTATGCCGGCTGGAACAAATCCTGGTCAACCTGGCCATCAACGCCCGCGACGCCATGCCCGACGGCGGGCAATTGATCATTGAAACCGCCAATTTCACCGCCACCAGTCAATTTTGCCAGGCGCATTCCAACATCCCTCCCGGCGAATACGCGCTGGTGAATGTCAGCGACACCGGGCAAGGCATGCCGCCGCAGGTGCTGGAGCACATTTTCGAGCCGTTCTTCACAACCAAGCCGCACGGCAAGGGCACCGGTCTGGGATTGACCACGATTTACGGAATCGTCAAACAGTTTGGGGGGCAGATCCGATGCTATTCGGAAGTCAACAAGGGCACCACTTTCAAAATCTACCTGCCGCGGGCCATTGGCCGGAAAACCCCGGCGCGCGCTGAAAACGCGCCGGCGGATTTCGCGGGCGGCACGGAGACGATTTTGGTGGTGGATGATGAGGCTTATATTGTCAACCTGATCCGCCAGATTCTCAGCAAGCTGGGCTATACCGTCCTGACCACCACTTCCTGCCGCGAAGCCCTCGCCATCAGCGCCGGCCGTCAAGATCAAATTGATCTGGTGCTGACGGACGTCATCATGCCGGAGATGAGCGGGGTGGAATTGATCGAGCGGTTGCAAAGCCAGCGCCCGCAAACCAAGGCAATCTTCATGTCCGGCTATGCCAGCAACGCCGCCATGCAGATCGGCGATCTGCCGCCGAAAATCGCTTTTATGCAAAAACCGTTCAGTTTTGACACCCTGGCCAAACGCGTCCGCGTCGCGCTGGATGCCAAATGAACCTTAAATGCTCAACGGAGCCAATTTCAAAACCAACCTTTTGAAAGAATTCAGCGTTCAGGAGTCAGAATTCATAACGATTGTAAACAGCACAAGATTAACGCGTTAAGTTGACGCGAAATTCTGAATGCCGAACACTGAACACCGAACACTGAACACTTTTGAAAGAGACTCAACGGAAAGGACGCCGTACCTATGAACAAACGCCGGGCAGTGGAAACATTCATGGACACATTTCCCCATGATGGCATAACGTTTGACGACGTATCGTTGGTTCCGGATTACGCCGATTTTCTGCCGCATGACGCCGACATCGCCACCCGCCTGACCAAGCGCGTCAACCTCAACATCCCGTTTCTCAGCGCCGCCATGGACACGGTAACGGAAAGCCGCATGGCGATCGGCATGGCCATGCAGGGGGGCATCGGCATCATTCACAAGAACATGGATATCGCCCGGCAATGCCGGGAAGTGGAAATTGTCAAACACCATCTGAACGGCCTGATCCGCACCCCCATCACCTTCCAGCCCGGCGATACCCTGCGCCATGTCCGGGAATACAAGGCCAGCCACGGCTTTACATTTTCCGGCTTCCCGATTGTGGACGCGGACCGGCGGCTGGCGGGTATTTTAACCGCCGCCGACATAAAATTCGTGCGCAACCCGGACGTCCGCGTGGCCGAGATCATGACCAAAAAAGTCATCACCGCCGGCCCGGCCACCACCCTGGAGGAAGCTTACTCCATCATGCAGCACGAAAAGGTCGGCAAACTGCCGCTGGTGGAAGATGGCCGCCTGGTGGGACTTTACAGCTTTTACGATGTCAGTACTCTGATTGAAAACGCCCGGCCGCTTTTCAACCGCGACGAGCGCCACCGCCTGCGCGTGGGCGCCGCCATCGGCGCCGGCGAGCATGACCGCGCCGAGGCCCTGGCGGAAAAGAACGTGGATGTGCTGGTGGTTGACACGGCTCACGGCCACTCCAAAAATGTGATTGAAATGTGCCGCTGGCTGAAAACCCATTTCCCCGGCCTGGACGTGATCGCCGGCAATGTCGCCACCGGCGAGGCCGCGCTGGCGCTGCGCGATGCCGGGGCCGACGGCATCAAAGTCGGCATCGGCCCGGGCTCCATCTGCACCACGCGCGTGGTGGCCGGCGTCGGCATTCCCCAGATTTCCGCGATTTACCAGTGCGCCAAGGCCCTGCAAGGCAGCATCCCGCTGGTCGCCGACGGCGGCATCCGTTATTCCGGCGACGTTCCCAAGGCGCTGGCCGCGGGCGCCGACACGGTGATGATGGGCTCCATTCTGGCCGGCACGGAGGAAAGTCCCGGGGAGAAAACCATTCACCAGGGCCGCCAATACGTGGTCTACCGCGGCATGGGCAGCCTGACGGCCATGCAAACCTCCCGCGGCAGCCGCGAGCGTTACGGCCAGGCCGACGCCCCGGAATCCGACCTGATCCCCCAGGGAATCGAAGGCATCGTGCCGTTTTCGGGCAAGCTGGAGAAAGTGCTGACGCAATTCTGCGGCGGGCTGCGCGCCGCCTGCGGCTACTGCGGCTGCCGCACCATTCCCGAACTGCAACAGCGGGGCCGGTTGGTGCGGGTGACCGCCTCCGGCGTGCGCGAAGCGCATCCCCATGACGTCAAGATCATCAAGGAAGCCCCCAATTACAGTCTGAACCATCCGCTGCCCTGAAAGCGCCCGGCGGTTGCCTTTGCGCCGCTTTACAAGGCGCCAAAGAGGATGCTGGTGAAGGTCACCAGCGGCGAAGTCTCGCGGATGTCGTCCAGGGTTTTGCGGGCGTCGCTGAGGGTAGCCATCGTTTCCGTGTACAAGCCGTCTTCTTTGACCAGCTTGCCCAGCGTCCCTTCGCCCTTGTTGATCCGGGCGGTGATCTCCTCGAGGTTGGCGGCGGTCTGCTCCAGTTTGACGAGCATGCCGTCCTCGCCGGTGGATTGCTTGAGCTGCGCCATGAAATCCCGGGCGTCGTTATACAGCGTGTCATCCATGACCAGTTTGCCCAGCGTCCCTTCGCCCGCGCGGATTTTGGCGGTGATGTCCTTGAAGTCGGCCACCACGTCGGCGGCCAACACCATCAGATCGCGCGGCGTTTCCCCGCGCAACGCCGCGTCCGCCGGCAGTTGTGCCGCGGCCTTCCCTTCGTCCACCTGCAAATAACGCCCGCCCAGCACGGATGTGGAAACCACCCGGATGGTGTAATCCTCCTTGAGGCGCAAAGGCCGCTGCAGGGTGGCGGTGATATGCACGCCATCGCTTTGCAGTTCCAGTTTTTTCACCTTGCCGACGGTCATGCCGCGGATGACCACGTTGTCGCCGTCGCGCAAGCCCATCACATCATCAAACACGACTTCCAGCGGATAGGTTTTGGCCAGATAATTCTCCCGGCTGAGGATGATGGTAAAAAACGCCAGGCTTAACAGCAAGACGAACATAAGAGCGCCGACGAGCATCTCCAGAAACAATTCCCGGGCGCGGTTGCTGATGCGTTTCATGCGCGTTCCTCCCATGGACCTTTTTTAGTGATATACTGCGCATCCAGAAAATCCCGCACCTCCGGCCGGCGCGATTGGACGAATTCCGCCGGCGTCGCCACTTCGATAAACCGTCCCTGATGAATCATGGCGATGCGCGTGCCAATGGCCAGGGCGCTGAACAAGTCGTGCGTCACGACCACGCCCGTAACCTTGAGTTCCCGGCGCAACCGGTCAATCAACTGGTCAATGGCGCGGGAAGTCACCGGGTCCAGCCCGGAAGTCGGCTCGTCGTAAAGAATGATCTCGGGTTTGGAGATGATGGCGCGCGCCAGGCCGACGCGCTTGCGCATGCCGCCCGACAAATCGGCCGGATGGGCGTCATATATGTCTTTTAAATTCACCATGTTCAGCGTTTCCACCACGCGCCGCCGGATTTCGTCGTCAGCCGTTTTGGTTTTTTCGCGCAACGGCAACGCCACGTTTTCCCCGACCGACAGCCATTCCAGCAGGGCTGCGCTTTGAAACAACAGGCCAAACCGCTCGCGCAACCCCACCAGTTCGCGCGTGCGGGCATGGCTGATGTCCGCGCCGTCAATCAGCACCGCGCCCTGGTCGGGGGTCAGCAGCCGGATCATGTGCTTGAGCGAGACGCTCTTGCCGGCGCCGGAAAATCCCACAATGACGAAGGTTTCACCCCGCTGCACCTCAAAATTCAGGTCGTCGAGTACCTTGCGTTCACCGAAATATTTGGTCACATGGTCAAAGCGAATCATACGTAAAACAACCGGGTGATGATGTAGCCGACAATCAGGATCGAAAGGAACGAGATGATCACGCTGCGCCGGGTGGCCCGCCCCACGCCCACGGCGCCATCCGTGGTGGCGAAGCCCTGGTGGCAGGAGACCGTCGTGATGACGATGCCAAAGACGAACGACTTGAACAAACCGACATATAAATCCTTGTTTTCCGCGAAACGCGTGGCATTGTCCATGTAGGCCGGCAAAGCCACTCCCAACTGCGTCATGCCCACGATCGCGCCGCCAACCACGCCCAGCATGCAGGCGTAAAAGGTCATCAGCGGCGTCATGACCATCATGCCGGCCAGGCGCGGCATGACCAGGAAACGCACCGGGCGGATGGACATGACCTCCAGCGCGGCGATTTCCTCGGAAACCACCATGGTCCCCAGTTCGGCGGCCATGGCCGAACCCACGCTGGCCGCCAGGATCAGGGCGGTCATAAACGGACCCATTTCGCGCAGCAAAGAAACCATCACCGCCGCGCCGATGTTGACTTCCTGGCCGAATTTGCGCAATTCCAGCCCGGTCTGCAGCGCCAGGATCATGCCGGTGAACATCGCCACCACGGAGATGACGCCAATGCTCTTGATGCCGACGACATAAAGCTGGTAAGCCACCTCCGGCCGGGAGCGCTCGCTGAAGATGAAGCGCAAATCCAGGCAGGCCTCCCACAGCATCAGCAGGGCCCGGCCGGCATTGCGGCAGGAAAGCCAAACCTGCCGTCCAAGCCAGCCTAACCAATTGATGGGGGGCGGATAAAATTCCGGTTCGCGTGTCAGCATGGTTTTTTACTCAAAAAAGAACTCTACCCGATTGCGTGGCCTTTTCGCAAACAAATTCAATCGTCCGCGTCCGCCCCGCCCAGCGGAAGTTTTATAAAATACAGCAATCGCAAATGCCGCCGGCCGGCCACCCTGGAATACCCCACGGCGCCCTGCAATAAGGACCATTCCAACTTCCCCCCCGGCGGCCGGCTGGCGAACCGCGCCAGCGGAAAGAGCGAATACTGCCGGCTGCCATCCGCCCCGCGCCGGTGGCGAAAAATCCCCCAGAAAGCCTCCTGCTCCATGGTGTCCGCCGTGGCTTCCCGCGAATAAAGGGTCCAGATCGGCGCGTAATTCCGGTCAATCGCCTCCAAATCCTTGAATGGCAATAAAGTCGGCACACGCAACAGACTGTGGTCGTTTTGCCGGCGCCAGGTGAACAGCGGCCAGATTTTGCGGACGCAGCGCGTCGTTTCCGGCGCCGGCAGGCCTTGCCGTTCATCGGTAAAGTATACAAACGGCAGCACCCAGCTCCGCTGCCGGTCGTTGCGGGGCGAAAACTGCCTGGTGCGCATGCAAACCGGCCAAACCATGAAACCATGTTCATAGCCCTTGGCGGTTTTACGTCCCCAGAGCGGCCAGAAATACGTCTGGTCAACCTCACCCCGGGTGGTTTGGACAAAGGGCCAGGGAGAATAGGTCTGATTCAAACGCGCGCCGCGCGAGAACCGGAAAAACGGCGGCAGAAACATCCAGGTCTCCTGATCCTCCAACTTGACGTGGCCAAACAGCGGGAACAGCACATAGCCCGTGCCCGACGCGCCGGCATAGCCGTAACGCGCATGATTCCAGATCGGCCATAACACGAAATATTTTTCAAAGTCGTCCCGGCGTTTGGAATAACCATAAAACGGGAAGACGCGGTGCCGCTCCACTTCATCGTTCCAGGCGCGCGCCATCACCGGCCAGAGGGCAAACCAGCCCTGCAAATCGTCCACCCGCGTGCGGCCGTAAAGCGGAAACAGCCAGAAGCGCACCTCATCGTAGAAAAGAAAATCGCGGATCGTGCCGCCCAGCGGGAAAAGCGCCCAGTAGGGCCGACCGGCATCATCCCGGCCCTGGAAATAAAACGGGAGCACGCGGAAGGAATAGCGCGCGCCGGGATCCTGGACGTCATCATTGCGCCAGGACATGAGCAAAAGGCAGCGCCATTGTGTTTGGGTGGCGGCATTGTGCCATTGCTTGCCGGTCCAGACCGGCCAGAGGACATCCTGCGCGGTTTTGCGCTGGCTGACATCATACTCGCGGCTGAACAGCGGCCGAACGGCGGCAAGGCGATAGCCGTTGGTTCCAGCGCGGAACTCCAGCAACGGGCCCAGGGCGCGCCAGCGCGCCTCGCCCGACGGCGCCTCATCCCGCGACAGCAACGGCCCCCAATCCAGTTCCGCCCCGCCGGCCAGGCGGACATAAGCCAGCAGGCAGAATGCGGCCAGGCAAATCCTGATGGCGATCAATATGCGCAATGACAACATGCGATGTATTATATCAAACACCCGCAAGAATGCCAGATATTCAGATAATCGCAAGCAACCCTAAACGTTCCATTCCACGGTCCAGCGCCATGCCAAAGATCCCGCCGCATACCCGCACACTCCAACTCATGCCGGCGGCGAAGGCGGCGCCCCGGCCTTCAAGGCCCGCCGCACCCAAACCAGACCAAGGGCGCCGGCTGCCGTGTCCGCCGCCAACCGTCCCCAGAAGATGCCGCGCAGCCCAAACCAGGCGGCGCCCAAGCAGACCAGCGGGATCAGCAAGACCAGGACACGCACGGCATTCAGCCACGTCGTGGCGGCAGGCCTGTGAATACCGGTGAGAAAGAACCCGCAATACCGGTGGACTTCCATCAAGCCGTACCCTAACGCCACGATGCGGATATACGACACAATGATTGCAACCACCTCGGGATCCCGGCTGAAAACCGCCGCCAACCAGGGCGCACAGAGAAAGAACAGCGCCGCCACCGCCCCGCCGTAGCCCAGGGCAAAAAGCATGCTGATGCGCATGGCTTCGCGGATGCGGTCCAGGCGGCCGGCGCCAAAATTCTGGCTGACGAACGGCGTCAGCGAAATGCCCAACGCCATGGGAATGATAAACGCAAACATCTCCAGCCGCCCCGCCGCGCCGCCGGCCGCCACCGCCGCGCGGCCAAATCCGCCCAGCAACCGGGTGATGACCGTGGCGGAAACCGGCATCAGGATCATACTCAGAATGCTCGGCACGCCAAAGCTCATAATCTTGCGAAACGATGTCTGCCAGTCGACCGGCCGCCAGCGCGCCCAAGTTATCAACCGGTGTTTCCGGAACAACAGCCAGCCGAGCCAGCCGGCCGCGACGGCCTGGGCGAGCACAGTCGCCAATGCCGCTCCGCGCATCCCCATGGCCGGGAAGCCGGCCCAGCCGAAGATCATGATCGGATCCAGAAGCGCGTTTAAAACCGGACCAACCAGCATCATGCGGGCCGCGTGCCGGGAATCGCCGGCGGCGATCAACAGCCCATTCCCCAGCATCGGCAAGGCCATGAAGACAGCGCCCAGATACCAGATGCGCATGTAATCTTTCAACAGCGGCAAGGTCAAGGCATCCGCTCCCAGAAACTGAAATACCGCGGCAATGCTGCAATAACCCGCCACCGAAAGGGTTCCCGCCACGGCCAGCATCAACACCAGCCCATGCGTCACAATCCGGGCGGCATCGGCTTCAACCTGCCGGCCAAGCGCATGCGAAGCCAGCGCGGTTATCCCCGTGCCGATCCCGCCGGCCACGCAAGTCAGCAACATAACCACGGGAAAAGTAAACCCCATGGCAGCCAGCGGAATGGTTCCCAGGCGCGACACGAACCAGGTGTCGGTCAGGTTATAGGCATTCATGGCGAAAGTGCCGGCCAGCATGGGGAAGGCCATGCCAAACAAGGTGCGCCGCACACTCTTGCGCACCAGGGCGGATGGCGGCAGCGCGGGCTGATCCCGTCCGCTCATTGGCGCACTCCCGCACCGGCCGGCCGGGCGCAGACACTCCCGACCAGGATCACTTCCGCCGGGCTTCCGGCGGATGCCAGCCGGCAGCCGCGGACGGCGGCGGGGATCAGGACCGAGCTGCCCGCGGCGAGCGTGCGCGTCAACCCGCCCGACGCGGCCAGCACCGCCGCGCCGGATGCCGTAAACAACGCCTGGCAGCCGCCGGTATCGGCGAGTTCCACGGACGGGGCCCCCGCCGCCAGCGCCAGTCTGGCTATGCTGAAAAAAGGCGTTTGCATCAAATCCTGCCGGCGGCCGGGCGCCGGCGGCGGTGTGGCGCGCACAATTTGCGGCCGCGCCCGCCAGTCCATGACGCGCATGGCCTGCTCGACGTGCAGTTCGCGCGGCCGGCCGTCCGTCCCCACCCGCCCCCAGTCATACAACCGGTAAGTCGTGTTGGAATTCTGCTGGACTTCCAGCAGCAGGCAGCCGGCGCCGATGGCGTGCGCCAAACCGCCGGGGACGTAAATCAAATCGCCCCGCGCCACCGGTATTTTTGTCATGATGTCTTCCAAGGTTGCATCCGCCAGCGCCCGGCGCAAGGCGGGCTCATCCACGCCGGGCTGGAAGCCGGCGTAAACCGCGGCGCCGGGTGTGTCGGCCAGCACATACCAGGCCTCGGTTTTGGGTTCGCCGCCCTCCGCCGTGCGCGCATTGGGATGCACCTGGACGCTCAAACGCTCCCGGGCGTCAATCAGCTTGATCAGCCAGGGACACCGGCCGGACGGCCCGGCCGCGCCGAGTAACGCCGGACCATGCACCCGGATCACCCGGTCAAGCGTCCAGCCCTGCAGCGCGCCTTCCGCGACGGTGCTCGGTCCTTCCGGTCGGTCGGAAACCTCCCACGACTCGGCATATACCCCGGGCGGCAAAGCGCGTTGGAAAACACGCGGAATGCGGTCGCCACCCCAGAGGTAATGCTGGTAGGCCGGCTGCAGCACCAGTGGATACATAGGCATAGGCTGGACTTTCATGCGGGGGCGGCGCCGGACGGCGGTTTGACATGCAATTGTTCGGTAAAATCGTTTTCCATGAATTCCAACTCGCCCCGCTGGTTTTGCCGGCGCAACTGTTCGTCATACTCGCGCAATTCCACCCGCCGCAGCTTGCCGCTGGTGGTTTTCACCAGTTCGGGCATAAATTGCAGGCGGCGCGGGCGCTTGTAAAGCGCCATGCGATGCCGGCAGAACCGGAAGATATCCAGCGCCATCGCCGCCGTCGTTTCACACCCGGGGCGCAGCGCCAGAAACGCCTTGGGGACAAATCCGTTGCGCGCGTCATCGCGGCTGGCGACCACCGCCGCCTCGGCGACGGCCGGATGTTCCAGCATGATGCTTTCGATTTCAAACGGACTGATGCGGTAATCGGAGCATTTGAAGACATCGTCATTGCGGCCGACGAACCAGAAATAGCCGTCCGCGTCGCGCATGGCCATGTCCCCGGTCAAATACCAGCCGCCGACAAACACGTCGTCCTCGCGCTCGCGCGCGCAGCGGTAGCCTTTCATCAGCCCCAGCGGGCGGACGGCGGATACGCGCAGGGCAATTTGACCCTCGACGCCGGGCGGCGCGGGCAGGAGGTCGGGGCCGACAACCGCCACGTCGAATCCGGGCGCCGCCCGGCCCATGGCGCCGTCGCGGACCGGCATGCCGGGGAATGCGCCGATTTGCAGGACCGTTTCCGTCTGGCCATATCCCTCGCGCATGGTGATGCCGGTGGCCTGGCGCACCCGGCTGATGATTTCCGGGTTGAGCGGCTCGCCGGCGCTGACGATTTCGCGCAGGCTGAAGGCATGGGCGCCGATATCCTCCAGCAGGAAGCGCCGCCAGACGGAAGGCGGCGCGCACAGGGTGGTGATTTTCCGGCGCGCAATGAATTGGAGCATCCGCCGCGGGTCGAACCGGTCGTACTGCAGCACGCAAATCGTGGCGCCGGCGTTCCAGGGCGCAAAAAACGAGCTCCAGGCATGCTTGCCCCAACCCGGCGCGCTGATGTTGGCATGCATGTCCCCGGGCCGCAGGCCGATCCAGGCCATGGTGACGAGATGTCCAATCGGATAACTGACATGCGAATGCAGCACCATCTTGGGATGCGCCGTGGCGCCGGAGGTGAAGTACAGCAGGCAGGGGTCGGTGGAGAAGGTGGGAAACGGGTTTTCAAAATGGTCGGAACAAGCCTCGCCCTGTTCCAGGGAAAGCCAGCCGGGACGGGCGCGGCCATTGACAAAGCGCAGCGGCGCCCGGCGCAAGGCTTCATCCATTTCCCCCGCTTCCAACAGCGCCCCATCCGCCACCGCCACCTTGACCCTGGCGCGCGCCATGCGGTCGCGGAGATCGGCCGCGGTAAGCTGCACGGAAGCCGGCGAGACCACCGCGCCGACTTTCATGGCCGCCAGCAAAACCACAAACAGCGCCAGGGAATTGTTCATCAAGAGCAGCAGGCAATCGTTTTTAACCACCCCCCGCTCCTTGAAATAATTGGCCAGCGCGTTGGAACGGCGGCGCAGTTCGTCGAAACTGTAGCAATGATCGCCATCCGACTCGTCCGTGATCGCCAACGCCGGGGTCAGGTTGTCACACGCAAACGCATCGAAATAATCCAGGGCCCAGTTGAACTGAACGGGATCGGGCCAGCGGAATTCCCGGCGCATTTCATCGTAGGATTCCGCCCGCAGCAGGAAATCGCGGGCTGCCAGAAACTGCTTCAAACCGTCATGCATTGCCAACTCCCTTATAAATTACGGCGCCCTCGCCTGTCTTGCCGACGGCCGCCGTAAAATTTGCGCCAAGCCGTCACACTCCGCTATGATACAAACTGAATTTTTATTTGCAACAGTTGCTTTAACCTGCTAGAAAAGCTTTGATTTCAGAGGAAATTTCTTATTTGGCGGGGAGGATGCATGCGGCATGTTTATCATAAATTCGTTTCCGAACACGCGCGCCTGCTGGGCGAAGGCGTGTCAGCCCGCGGTCCGCGGCCCGCGCCGGCGGCCGGGCGCAATCCGCCGCCGAAGTCGGCCCCGGCCGGTCTGATTTTCGCCCCGCATCCGGACGATGAATGTATCATCGGCGCCCTGCCCCTGCGCCTGCTGCGGGAGTTGAAAATGCGGATCACCGACGTCGCCGTCACCCTCGGCAGCCGCAAGGACCGCCGGCAGGAGCGCTGGCAGGAGCTGCGCCATGCCTGCGATTTTCTGGGTTTTGCGACGCTCCTGCCGGCGGAGGGCGGCCTGGAAAAGATCAACCCGGAAGGCCGCCGTCAATACCCGGACAACTGGCAGGCGGCGGTCAAACACATTGGCGCCATCCTGCGGCAGCAGCAGCCGCGGGTGATATTCTTTCCGCATGCCGGCGACGCCAACAGCACCCATATCGGCGTCAATGCCCTGCTCAACGACGCCTTGCCGGAAGCCGGCAAGGATTTCTGCTGCTGGGTTTGCGAAACCGAGTACTGGATGCCGCTGGCGCAGCCGAATTTAATGGTGGAATCCAGCGTGGCCGATGTCGCCGACCTGGTGGCAGCGCTGGCCCTGCACGCCGGCGAAGTCCAGCGCAACCCCTACCATCTGCGGCTGCCGGCCTGGTTGATCGATAACGTCCGGCGCGGCGGCGAACTGGTGGGCGGCCAGGGCGGAGAGGCGCCGCCGTTCACTTTCGCCACGCTTTACCGCCTGCGCAAATGGGTGCATGGCCATTACGAGGATAGTGCGGGCGGCAAGCTGATTTCCGCCAACGACTCGCTGGAAAATTTATTTGGCTGAACGGGGCGTTACGTCCGCCGCAATTGGCGGCCGCATTACCCAGCCGTCAACGCCGCCAGGTAACGCTCGTAGGCGGACTGGTAGGCGGCGGCCGGCGCGGACGCGGGATGAAAAATCCGCCCCGGCCGGTAAAGGTCCGCGCTGAGCTGCGCCAGCGGCGGTCCGGCATCGGCGCCCGCCATGGCCAGCATGGCGGCGCCCAGCGTGGCGGCTTCCGTCGCCGCCGGCCTTTCAATCGGCAACCCCGTGATATCCGCCTGCATCTGCAGCCAAAAATCGTTGCCGGCGCCCCCGCCGATCGCCCGCACCGTTTCCGGTGAGATCCCGTTCCGGCGCAGCATTTCCAGGTTTTCACGCAAACAAAAGGCCAGGGCTTCCAGCACCGCCCGGTAAACATCGGCACGGGTATGCTGCAGCGTTAAATGCAGCACCGCGCCGCGCATGGAATTGTCCGGCGATGGAGAAATCCGCCCGTCAAAATGCGGGCACACCGTCAAGCCGCGGCTGCCCGGCGGTACGGCTTGGGCGGCGGCATTCAAAGCGTCAAAGGTTAAATTGCCGCCCAACTCGCGCCGGAACCAATCCAGCAAAACGCCGGCAGTCTTGGCAAAAGCCAGCCGGAAACGCAGGCCCGGCAAGGGGAAATTGCCGTCAAAGAGTCCGGGCGGCAACGGCCCGGTCCGGCCGCGCACCAAGGTCAGCAGGGCCAGGCATGTGCCGAAAGTGACCGTGACAATTCCGGGCCGGCAATTGCCGGCGCCCAGGGCGCCGGCATATTGGTCGTTCGTGCCGACCACCAGCAAGGTAGCGGGTGTCAGCCCCCACTCCGCGGCGCGCTCCGGCAAAATCGCGCCGATGAGCCGGCCGGGCAACGCCACATCCGCCATTTGCCCGCGGGTAATGCCGCAGACGCTCAAGGCCGGCGCGCTGAAATCGCCGGTTTGCTCCAGGTAGAGCCCGGTGGATGCCGCGGTGTTGTCGTCCGTCACCGCCCGGCCGGCCAGGCGGTAGGAGAAATAATCCGGCAGCAGCAGGTAACGGCGCGCGCGATGCAGGCGTTCGGGAAAATTTTCCTTCAGCCACTGGATTTTAGCCGCCGTGGCGATCGCCGCGACCGGGGGAAGGCCCGCGGCATGCGCGGCAAAGCGTCTTTCCAATTCCGCGGCCTGCGCCACGCCGCGGCTGTCATACCACATGATGGCCGGATACAGCGGCCGATCCTGTTCGTCCAGCGCCACAAACGTCTGACCTTGGGATGATATGGCCATGGCCCGCACCGCGCCCGGGCAATCCTGCAGGGCCATCCGCACCGCCTGGCGCGCCGCCGCGTAGATTTCCGGCATGGGGATTTCCGCAAAACCGGCGGCCGGCGAGGTCGGGGTGCAGGCGGCGCGGCCAAAGCCCAATTGCCGGCCGGCGCGATCGAAGACGCCGGCCTTGGCGCCCGTGCCGCCCAAATCCAGTCCCAAGTATAATTCGGATTTCAAATTACAAACCTCACATTCTGACCACGTCCCAGCCCATGGCTTCGCCGAAACCAGCCAGCACATCCATCTGCCCGCCATACACCAGCGCCGCGTGATGGGTTCCGCCCTGACGGCTGTAACCGGCCAGGAAATCCGCCAGGGACATTTGCGGCTTGAACCAGCCGTGCACGGTATCCGCCATGCGATCCGCGCCGCGCGGCGCATCCATGCGCACCGGCGCGAGGATCAGCCGGAAGCGGGCGCCGCCCAGCGGCGCCAGGTTGACAAATACCGCGGCCCCGCTCTTCAAACAGCCTACCGGCCGCACCGGATTTTCCGCCCGGCCGAAAATAAAATCATATTCCATCAGCCGGGGCCGGGCCGACGCCAGCCGGACATTCCATTCGCCCATATGGCTTAGAAAAACGCGTCCGCCCCGCCAATCCGGGCAAAACATCTCCGTAAACGTCGTTTCCGGGAAAACCGCCGCGATGGCGCCGACCAAGGCGGCCGTCAGGACATCGCCTTCACCGGCGTAACCAATCCTCCGCCCCATGGCCAAACTGGCCTCCAGAAACGGCATGACGGGCAATCCCGCGGACGGGCCGACTGCCAGAAAATTCACGCTGAAAGCCGTGAGTCGCTCCCGGGCCAGCCAGCGCCGCACCACCAGGCCGGCATGCGCGGAGCGCCGGTGCGCCGCCGCCGCGCCCGGCGCGATTTTAAAGATTTTACGATGTGCCGCCATTTCGCGCGCCACCTCCGCCGCGGTGACACTGCGCGCCAACCGCTTTAAAACCGCCGGATGGGCGGACACCACCTCCACGCCTATCTGCTCCCGCAACGCTTTTTCCGGCACACAGAAATCGCCCATCCCCTCGAACGAGGGGCCGATCCGGCCGACGCGCGCATGACGCATCCGGCCGGCGATGGCAGCGGAGCGCACCCGCGCCGTTACCCGATCCAAAACATCGGACCGTTGCCAATGTCCGGCTTCAATCGCAAATTTCTTGCCAAGGCGTAACAGCAAATTGCACATATCCTGCACGCCATGGATGCCATGGTTGTGCATGATGGCCGCCGGCGCCTGGCGCGGGCCGAAATCCCAGTCGGGCGTGGTGTCCAAAACGATGATCGGCAGACTGGTCGCCGCCAATGTCGCCGCCGACTCCAAAGACGGCGAATAAGCCAGGTGTAAAGTCACCAGCGCATCCACCCCCGCAGCTTCAAAATTTTTCACCGCGCGGCGGAATTCCGGCGCCAGCCGACAGACCGGCGCGGTGACAACATCCAATCCCTTATGCCGCAGCGCTTCCGCCACCTGCCGGTAATATTTTTCCAGCGCGGTCCGGCCGGCCGGAACCATCCGGTCATACAGTTCCAGATAAAGCGGCAGCAATCCGATTTTCATGCGTTGCATCTCCCCATCTGCGTTAATCTGCGCAATCTGCGGATGATATCCGGTCAGGCCGGCGCATCCCCCCATCTGCGTTAATCTGCGTAATCTGCGGATGATATCCGGTCAGGCCGACGCATCCCCCCATCTGCGTTAATCTGCGTAATCTGCGGATGATATCCGGTCAGGCCGGCGCATCGCCCCAGTCCGGCACGTCCAGCGTGGCGCCATCCTGCAAGGCCGACTTGTGCGCCATCACGCCCATGGCCATGTAACGCGCCGCCTCCCAGATATTGATCGCCGGCTGGCGGCCATGCGCCACGGCATCCACAAACTCATGCACCAGGTAGGGATGCGAGCCGCCATGGCCCTGGGGCACGAAATCCATGTTTTGCAGGTCGTTTTCATTGAGCTGCTGGTTCATGGCCCGCTTGAATGCCGCCTGCACTTCCAGCGGCAGCGGGTCGCGCATTTCTTCCGCCTTTAAAACCGCGCTAACGGCTTTTGGCAGATGCTCCAAATCAATCCGATCCATCACCGGCCTTTGAATCTCATACCAGCGATTTTCGGAGAATGTTCCCAGCGTTCCCTTAATCCGAAAGGTTTCCGATTCCTGCCCCAGCAAACCGGGCGATTCCCGCATTTCGGCAATGCGCACCGCGGCGCCATTGCTCATTTTGAACAATGCCACCTCATTGCTAAACGCATCCTTGGCGAAAAACGGATCCTGGTTGCGGTTCCGATAACCATAAGCGACAACCTTGACCGCATGCGCTTTCATCACGCAGACCGGGCCGGAAGTGGAATGCGTCGGATAATGCATCGGGCCACCTTTAACACCGCGCTCCAGATATTGCCGGCTTAGCTCCCGCCATTCGCGGCCGGCGGCGCTGGCGCCGCGGCTGGCCACAACCTTCCGCAAATTGCACCCGGAATCAACATCATGGCAGTATTCGCCTTCCGCGTAAACGAAATCGCCGAAGGCGCCGGCCGCGGCCTTCCGGCGGCAAAACATGGCCTGCGGATGATAGTAGGTCGTCTCGCCCAGCATGTAACGCCGGCCGGTGCGCCGGCAGGTTTCAACGAGCTTGTCGCACCAGCCCAGGATCTCGTCATCGTCTGGAATGGTGATGATCGGCACGGCGCTGTAAACGTGCTTGCCGGATTCCAGGGCCTGGACGCATTGCGGCGCATGCAGCCATGGTTGGGTGATGATCACCAGGGCGTCCAGGTCGCTTTTGCAGATTTCATCCAAGCTGGCATACGCATCACGCGCATTGAATTTATCCCGATAAAACGGATCATCGGCGAATTTTTTCACCCGTTCCGGCTCGCGGTCGCACAGCGCCACCCGGTCCACCAGCGGATGGCTTTTAAACAAGGGCGCGAAGGCCTTGCCGAATGCGCCCAACCCCACTAAACCGATGCTGATGCCCATATTGACTCCCGTTAATTTTCCGTAACGATTGCACGCTCATCCATCCAAAATTTCCTACCCCCGCCGCGCCCGGGCAATCATCCGCACGGCGTTGCTGTAAAACACATCCTTGATATCGGAACATGACAGACCGGCGGCGCGCGCCGCGCGGCCGAAGGCCGCCAGTTCCTCATACATGAAAAACGTCAACTTTTCGGCTTCGGCGCCCGTAACCTCGCGCATGTGCGGATCGGCCGAAACATCGCCGTAGAGGCCTTTGGGCACGATGTTGATGTAAAAGCCTTTTTCGCAGACGCGCCGCGCGCGCATCCGCAGGATCGGCATGTCGCTGCCGAACAGCACGCGCTTCGGTCCGACTGTCTCCAGCAGTTGCCGGAACACCGCGGCATTGGAACTGGCGGAGAAGTCAAAATTCATCCGGCGTGTTTTTGCAAGAATCTGGAAGGCATCGCCCACATCTTCCGGACAGTAGGCGCGGCCGACATGCGCGACGATCAACTGGAGTCTGGGGTAACGCTCCTCGATTTCCAGCATCTGCGCCAGGTTCACCGGATCGCGCAGGCGCTGATTGCGCGGGATGTGCAGCATGACGATCCAGCCATGCCGGTTCATGACTTCCAACTGGTGATGCGGGAAATAATCGAAAATCCGGATTTCCCCCGCCGGCAGATAAGCCGGGGCCATGGTCAGATAACTCTTGACTCCCAGGAATCCTCCGGAGCGGACCCGGCGTTCGAGGTCGGCGGCCGGCCAGCGCGGATCCGAAAAGATCAAGGCCGGCAATTTGTGCGTTCGCGCCGCGCGCGCGACATATGCATTGGCCGCATCGAGGAATTCGCGGGTCAGGGAGGCAAATATCATCGGCGTCACGGACTGGCCGGGAAACATCAACCGGTAACTTTCAAGCAGATGTTCCGCGGGGTTTTCCGCGGCCACCATGGATGGCCAGGCGACAGTGCGCGTTTTTTCGCCCGGGATACTGCGCTTGTTGAAGCGCTTCAGCCAGACATGCGTGTGGATGTCGTAAAACTCATCCGGTAGCCAGCCGGCGATATGTTGATCGTAAAACCGGCGGTCCACGTCCTTGACGGCAAACAATGGTTTTTTTCTCATAATGCTGTCATCCCGGGGATTGTTCATTGCCGCGATACAAACACCCCCGGCAAAGCTCCGGTATATCGGCCATGATCCACCGTCAACTGCCCGTTGACCAGGACGTAATCAAATCCGACCGGATATTGTTTTGGATCATCAAAAGTGGCGCGATCAATCACCGTGGCCGGATCGAAAACGGCAATATCCGCCCAGGCGCCTTCCTGTAAAAGTCCGCGGTCTTTTAAACCCAGCCGGCGCGCCGGCAGGCCGGTCATGCGCCGTACCGCCTCCTCCATGGGAAACAGTTGCTGTGCGCGCGCGTAATGCCCGAGCACGCGCGGGAACGTGCCGAACATGCGGGGATGCGGCCGGGCCTCGCTGGCCCGGGGCTCCCAGGCATCCGACCCGACGGCGGTGTTGCGGTGGCGCATGATGGTTTTGACATCATCTTCGCACATCCCATGAAATACGCAGTAAACCTGGGTCAATCCCGGGAAGCGCGCGGCGATTTCCATCGCCGTCTCGGCCAGGTCGGCGGGCTGATTCTTGCGGCCGGCGGATTTGGCGATATCCGCCAGCGAACGGCCGGCCAGCGCGGCATCCGGCGCATCGGAGATCACAACACGTTCGCCGTCGCTGTCATAAATATCGGTCAGATGTCGGATCAAATCCTCCTTCAGCCGCGCGCGCTGGGCCTGGTCGGCCAACCGCGCCAGGCGGTCGGCGGATTCGCCCTCCTGCGCCCAAGGCGGAAAGAGCAGGTAAATCCGGCCGCAGGAAGCCGTGTAAGGATATTGATCCTGAGTGACATCCAGTCCCTGCGCCAAGTATTCATCCAGCAGTTTGACCACATCCTGGCCCTGACCCCAGATTTTGCATCCGCGGACTTTCAAATGCGAGATATGCGCCGGCAACCCGCTGGCGCGGCCGATTGCGACGGTCTCCCGGATGGAATCCATCAGGCCATCGCCTTCATCCCGCATGTGGCTGGTATAATACCCCCCATGGATCGCGGCGGCTTTGGCCAGTTCCACCACTTCAGCCGTCTCGGAATAAATGCCGGGGACATAAGTCAGACCGCTGGAAAATCCCGCCGCGCCGGCGCGCATGGCCTGGTCAATTAATCCGCGCATTTTGGCCAGTTCGGCGCTGGTAGGCTTGCGGTTGACATTGCCCATGGCGGCGACGCGGACGCTGTTGTGTCCGATCAGCATCGCCAGGTTCAAGCCGCAGTTACCGGCGCAATCTCCGGCGATTTTTTTCATGTCCAACGGCGAAAATCCGCAATTGCCGCCCACCACCGTCGTGACCCCGGATTGCAGGTAATTTTCATTGACGCCAGCCAGACAATGCGTGTGCAGGTCAATGAATCCGGGCGTAACCATCCGTCCTTTGGCGTCTAAAACGGTTTTAGCCGCGCAATTAACATGCCCGGACAACGCCGCTATCCGCCCGTTCCGGATGCCAATCTCACCCGGTCCCCCTGCCGTCCCATCACCCTTGACCAGCAATCCATTGACAATTTTTATATCAAACATTTTCCACCTTAACTTGGATCCGGGGCGCCCCGGCTCCATTTTTTCTTGGCCCCCCGGCTCCATTTGCAGATCAGCCCGAAGCGCGGTTATCCCGGCACCGGATCGGAATCAACCGCCTTAGCCCGGCCCCAGGTTTTCCAGCAGGTCGCGCAGCACCCGCGCGCCATCGCTTTTTGGATAGGCCTGCATGATTTTCCGCGCCATGCGCACGGTTTTACGCAAGGCCGGCATCTGGCTCTTTAACTGTGTTTGCAACTCACGATATTTCACAAGATCATCCGGACAAAGATCACGCTGCACCTTCCCCAAATCGCGCACACTGCGCCAGAGCCGGACATGTTTAAACATATCCGCGATGGTGCCGGCAAAATGACTGGTCAGCGCAAAATCGGCGTTTTTCGCGAAACAGCCTTTTTGCACATCGTATCGCTGCATGGCAAAATGATCGTCCCGCCATAAATCCCGGTCCTGCTTTTTCCGAAAATCCGGGATATCGTAGGCCTGGCCGTTTTCCACCGACGACCGGTAGCCGAGGATGCCGGCGGCGGTACAATCGGCGGCGGTATAAATATCGAATGGGCCGGGGATTTTTTCCCGGATTTCACGGGCGAAATAATAGAGCACCCAGAAATCGCCGCCGCCATGGCCGGTCAACTTGGCCGTCTCGCCCAATTCCGGCCAATCCACCACCACTTTCATTTTCGGGCCGGTGGGCCGACAGCCCAGGCGCAGACGGATTTCCCCGTTGCCGCCATAGCCTTCCACCTCGGCGGCCCCCAGCGTCCCCCACAAGCGCTGCTGATGGGTATCGCTGGAGGTTTCGCCCATCAGGTTGCGCACCAGGGCGCCGCCCGACATGGTGATCAGGGATGCGCCAATTCCGCCTTTGCCGGCCGGACCGGGCGTCAACATGCCGGGCGCGGAATGCCGGCAAGGCAAGGCGACAATCCGGGTTGGCCGCTGTCCGCTGATGTTCATCACGGGACCCAACGAGTGGGTATTATAATAATGCAAATTCAACCAGCTCCGCCAGTTATGGACGGTGTTCCCCGGCACGATCGGATTGCCGAACAGATAGGTATAACCGAGCGAAATGCAATTGTGAACATATTCAAATTCGGCATACTGCAATTCGCCGAACAAGCCTTCCTTGTACTTTTGCGCCAGCCACATGTTGGTCTTGGTGAAGGGATAATTTTCCGCCAGATTGTAAACCAAACCGCTTTTTTCAACGGCCTCAACCAAGCGCACGCCTTCGCCCATGGTGTGGAACGACGTCACTTCCGACAGCACATGCTTGCCGGCTCGCAGGCAGCGGATGGCGTCGTCCGCGTGCGCCGGGCAGTAGGTCGCCAGCAGCACGGCATCCATGTCGCACGCCAGGAATTTATTATCGTCATCCGTCACCATCGCGCCCGGATTGGCGGCGCTGAAATTGGCGCGCATATCCGGATTGTAATCGCAACCGGCGACGATCTCGAAGCCGACCACGGAACAGGATTGATAAAAGGCGCGGCCGCGGCCCAAACCCCAGATGCCGAGTTTTATCTTTTTCCCGGAATCAATCCTGCCTGATTTCTTTTGTTTGGTTTTTTTACTTTTCATCGTCCATGGCTCCGGTAATAATCAAAACCTTCGATCAGTGTCTGCAAATTTTCCCAGGGCACGCCGGGCGCGACCGAGCTGCTGACGCCCAGGGACAGCCCGGTTTTCGGCCCATTTTCCACCAGCCATTGCATTTCTTTTTTGACGTCGGCCGATTTCCCCCGCGGCAGAGTGCGGGTCACGGACACCCCGGCAATGATGAACAGATCGTCGCCGTCGCGCGTTTTCATCCGGCAGATTTTTTCATAATCCATGCCGTCTTCATATTGGAACCCCTGGAATCCGCGCAGACCGCACGCCAGCAAGCGCGGCACCATCTGCATCAGGTTGCCGTCGCAATGCCAGATCAACTTGACGTCCGTTTGCAGCATCGGCGCAATCGCGCGGGCGAAATGCGGAAACCAGAGTTTATCCAGCGATTTGATGTCAACCAGCGTGCCGCGCGAATCGGCCATGTCAAAATCCATGCGGTTGAGCGGCGGCAGGTTGCCTTCCTTGAACGCGCGCGCCACGGCGCGGTTCGCCAGCGCCGCGATATCGGCATCCAGCGCAAATCCTTGCTCCATCACTTCCGGATAAAGCGCATACGCCATAAAGTAGTTTTCATAACCGTATTGATTGTATGCGAGCCTTGGAAAAGAAACCCTGTTATAAGGCACCTTCAGGATATTCCCGCCGAATTCCGTCTGGAGCTTGGCTTCATCCCGCAGCAATTTTGCGGCGGTTTCACGCAGGTAGTTCTCGGGATCGGCTTCGATTTTCGCTAAATCCGCCCGCTTCTTCGGAAAAACCTTTTGCTCCATGTGTTCGACCACCGCTTCCGGGGAATCGATGAGGATGTCGTCCAGCTTGATTTGGCCCAGTCCGGTGGTGGCGGTGCGCGGCTTATCGGAATCATAGCCGGAACTGCCAATCGTCAACGGATTTGTGGGAATATACTGGTCAATCATGCAAATCCCGGCGCGGCGCTGCATTTCCAGGTAGGTTTTTTCAGGCGCGGCGGCATATGAACCAGCCGGCGAATTGGCCAACCGCTCAATCAGGATGTGTTCCATTAGGAACAGGCACCATGATGGAATGCCTCTGACCGGCTTTTGCCGGATTGTATCCAAGGCTAATTGCGCATTAGCGCCAAATTGTGTATTCATGCTGTTTTAATGGAGCATGGACGCCCCCGTCCCGCTCTGCTTCATATTAATCTTTCAACTTATATTTCCGCGCGGCAATGGCCGGCTTGACATCGCGCTTGACCACGTCGCATAATGCCCGTTGGAAAGCCGCCGGATCGCGCACCTGCACGGCATTCCGCCCGAAAACCACGCCGCCGGCGCCGGCGGCCACTTCATCCGCCGCCAGTTGCAAAGCTTCCAGTTGCGTTGGGCAGCGCGCGGCGCCCAACCCCAGCACCGGCACGGGACAGCTTTTGGTCACGGCTTTGAAGTCCTTGGTAAAAAACGTTTTGATCAGGTCGGCGCCCAGTTCGGCGATGATCCGGGCGCAGGCATATACCTTGGCGTGCAATTCATCGGCCGAAAGATTGTCCGGATCGGCCGGATAATATTCGCCCACCACCGGCATTCCCAACTTCTTGGCCTCCACGCATAATTTGCGGAACACTTCCACATTGCGCGCATCGTTTGCCTCGCTGCCGGTTTCGAGTGTCAGCGAAATCAGCGCCACATCCGCGCCCAACCGCAAGGCTTCCGCCGGACTGAACGCCGGCACGGTGACGGCCTCCTTGTATTCCCACTGGTAGCAGTAAACCGTGCTCCAATTCAGCCGCACCACGGCCATGGGCGCGCCCTTGTAATTAAAGGCCTTCCGGCAATGCGGCAGCATGGCCGGCGACATCAGGATGCCATCCACCACCGGGTCAACCTTGGCCGCGGTCTCCGCCAGGTTGATCATCCCGGGAATCGGCCCGTCGAATTCGCAATGATCCATGGCCACAATCACCGCCCGCTCACCCCGGTTGAACAAACGTTCGAATTTAATGTTCTGCATTTTTTACTCCTGTTGTTGATCTAACATAGGCACGATAAGGAGGGGCAAAGGATCAAAGGCACATAGGCACAAAGTCTGAATATTTGATCTGACGCTGCCCCTTTGTTCCTCTGCCCCTTTGCCCCTATGCCACCTGCACCACCTTTGCTTCCGCTTGCGATTGCAGGGCGGCGGTGAATAATTTATGGCTTAACGCGGTTTCCTCCGGCGTGACGCAGCCGGCGAATTTTTTGATTGGGCGCTTGTTTTCCAGTTCGAACATGAACGCCGCCCACATCTGCTGGATGGCATCGGTGAAGCCGAACTCGAAAATTCCGCCAGTGATGGTGGGAAACGCCGTTTCATAGCCCATGTCAACCTGTTGCCAGACTTGTTCGCCGCCGCGGTATTCCAGCAATTCAAGCAACTTGGGATTCTTGGTGGAGAACCGGGCGCAACCCCGGGTCCCCAGCACCTCAATCCGCCAGGTGTTCTTTTCGCCCGGCGCGATTCTTTGCATTTTGAGCGTCATGGGAAATATTTTGCCATGCGCATCCGCGGTTTCGCACAGCAGGGTGGCGTTATCCCAGGTGCGGCAAGGCACACGTCCGCCTTTGCCGTCCGGACGTTCGGTGACGATATCCGACAGGATCGCGCGCACATTTTTTGGCAGCCAGCCGGCGCGGAACGGCACGTGGCAGACATGCATACCCAGGTCGCCCATCACGCCATATTCGCCGTTGATTTCCACCATGCGCTTCCAATTGATCGGTTTTTCCGGGTCCAAGTCGCTGGCATGCAGGAATGCGGCGTTGACCTCGATGATGCGGCCAAACGCGCCGGACTCGAGCATCGCGCACAGGCGCTGCACCGCCGGAAAGAACGGGAATTCCGACGCGCATCTTGCCAACACCCCGGGATTGGCGCGCAAGGTTGCCATGATTTTGGCATTGGCGGACAGGTCAATGCCGAAAGGTTTTTCACCCAGCAGGTGTTTGCCGGCCTGAATCACCGCGGAATAAATTTCAGCATGCAGGTTATGCGGCACGGCCACGTAAACCGCATCCAAGTCCGCCTGCGCGAGCAATTCCCGGTAATTGGCGGTGTACAGGCCGATGCCGGAAAAATTGGCGCGGTACCACTCGAAAATCGCGGGATTCATGTCGCAGACCGCGGCGATTTCGGGGCGCGGCAGCGTGCCGGTCAGGTGCGCCCAGCGCGCCCCCGCGCTGGCGAATTCCCGCCCCATCAACCCCGCGCCGATAATGCCGAATTTGATTGTTTGCATTTTCAGCCGCTTTCCATAAATATTTGACGTTCAAACACATTTAAAGGGGCAAAGGGGCAAAGGCACATAGGCAAAAAGTTCAACCTTGTTTTGCACCTTCCAGTTTCATGCTCAAACTGCTGATCATTCGCTCTATTTCCCTACTCATCTCATGGAGATGATCAGCCGCACCATGCTCCAGGTAGCCAAGATTTTTCGATATTTCAAGATGTGTCTGCGATTCAAACAAAGATCCAACAGCTATACGCAAAAATCGCACATAATCAAGTGTCGAATGCCGGCCATAACCCTCCGCAATGTTGCATGGGATGGAAACAGCCGCTCGGCGCAACTGAGATGTTAATCCATATATCTCCGATTGAGGAAAGTTTTTGGTGGACCGATAAATTTCCGTGACAAAATCTATCCCTTTCCGCCAAACCATTAAATCCCGATACGTCTTCATTCTTTGCCACTCTGTGCCTTTGTGCCTTTGCCCCTCTGCCCCTATCCGCCGTATCCCAACTCCCGCTCCGTCTCGCCGATGGCTTCATCAATCATGTCCATGCACTTGGCGGCGGTCTCCACGTCCATCACGATCGGCGGGCTCATGCGCAGGATGTGCCCGGCGGGAATCCAGGCCAGGCCCTTGCGGAAGGCGCGTTGATAAACCTGCTTGCCGGCGGCATCGAACGGCTCCTTGGTGCCGCGGTCCTTGACCAGTTCAATCCCCATCAGACAGCCCTTGCACCGGACATCACCGATGATTTTGTGTTCGCGTTTCATCTTTTCCAGGCGCGGTACAAAATAATCTTCAAGCCGTTTGGCGTTCTCCAGCAGGCCTTCCTCCTCGATCGCCACAATGGAAGCCAGCGCCGCGGCGCAGGCCATGGGATTGCCGCCGTAACTGGTCGAGGCGCTGATGGACTCCACCGCTTCGGCGTAGGGTTTGCGCACCACCATGGCGGTGACGGGGAACCCGTTGCCAAATCCCTTGCCCAGCGTCACGACGTCCGGCAGGGTGTTCCAATGTTCCATGGCCAGATACTTGCCGGTACGGCCCATGGAGGTCAGAACCTCATCCGCGAATAAAAGGATTTTGCGGGCGTCGCACCACTGGCGCAGTTTCGGGAAGAAGTCGTCGGGCGGGAAGATCGAGCCGGCCCATCCCTGGATGGGTTCCAACACGATCGCCGCCACCTGGCCGGTGGTGGCCTCGGTGATGAATTCGCTGTAAAAAGCCAGGTAGGCATCGGTATCGATCGAGCCATCAGGCTTCTTGAACAACGGCCGGTAGGGATTGGGGCGCGGCATCATGTAGAACCCCGGGGTGCGCGTGGGGCCATTGGCGCGGTTCATGCGCGCCAGGCTGACCGCGTGACCGCTCTTGCCATGGAAATCGCCATAACACGAAAGCAACTCATGCTTGCCGGTGGCCATGCGGCAGACGCGCAAGCCCGCCTCCACGGCCGTGGTGCCGCTGTCATAAAGCTGCACGCCGGAAAGATCGCCGGGCAGGATGCTGGAAAGCTTCTCCAAAAGTTCCAGCTTGATCGGCGTGGTGAAGTCATGGCAATTCATCAACTGCCCGGCGTATTTCTGCACGGCCTCAGTGACGCGCGGGTGGCAGTGGCCGAGCGTGGTGACGTAAATTCCGGACGAAAAATCCAGGTAAACATTGCCATCCACATCCGTCAGGGTGACGCCATGCCCCTTGTCGAACACCACCGGAAAGAGTTTAACCTGGCCGGAATAGCCCTTCATGATTTTTGCGGCGCGCGCGTGCATTTCCCGCGAGCGCGGCCCGGGGATTTCACCGCCCGCCAGGCGCGGGTATTTTTTCAAATCAACTTTCGTCCAATCAATCTTGATTGCTTTGCTCATAATATATTCCTTTTTATATCCATCCGTGATCGGCCGACACGGCCGTCACCCGCGTCATTTTCTTCAATTTCCGCATGATTTTCACATCCGCGCCGGCGGTGGTGATCCACAAGGCAAAATCGCCCAGCGCGCCGTAAGACACGCCGCCGCCGGCGCCGACCTTGGTGTGATCGGCCAGCAGAATTTTGCGCCGGGCATGCCGCAGCATCAATTGCGCCGTCTGCGCGGTATCCTGGTCCACGGTCAGGCAACGGCCCTGGGCATCGATCGCGTCCGCCCCCATGAACACGGTGTCGGCGGACAGGTTTTCCAGCGACCGCTGCAGGAGCGCCCCGCCCAGGAAGGAGAGTCGCGCGTTATATTCGCCGCCCAGGATGTAAAGCCGGACATTATTAAACCTGCGCAGTTCGCCGATCATGGCCACGGAATTGGTATAGACGGACACCGCGCCCGCCGCGCCCAGGCAGGATGCCAGGTGATAGGTCGTCGAGCCGTCGTTGATCAGCAGCAGATCGCCCGGCCGGACTTCGCGCAGGGCGGCGCGGCCGATGGCCATTTTCAGATCGAAATTCCGCGCCACGCGCGCCTGATAATCGGCGTGGTGCAGGCGCCAGACCGCCAGGCAGCCGCCGATCGTACGGACAATAGCGCCGTTTTTCGCCAAAACATCCAAGTCGCGCCGGATGGTCAGCGGCGAAACACGCAGGGCGCGCGCCAACTCGTCCACCGGCCACTCCTGCGGCACCGCGCGCAGCCGTTCGATGATTTGCTGCCGGCGTTTTTCCGGTTTCATGATGCATGCACAATCAGATCAAATAATCTGAACAAAATATTCACATAAAAACAAAAAAAAGCAAGCGTTATTTCGGATCACGCCGGCGAACAGCGGCCCGGTCGTTTGCCCAGCCGCCTTTTCCCGCGACGCGGCCTTACTTGCCGACGGCCTGGTAGCCGTAGCCGCCGAGGAGCATGTCCCAGGCCAGG
>CAZYXU010000028.1:0-31294 GCA_964650945.1 uncultured Verrucomicrobiota bacterium
CGGCCGGCGACGTATAACGCGGCGCGGCCCTTGCCGCCGGCGACGGCAATATCGGCATCGCGCGCTTCGCCGGGGCCGTTGACCATGCACCCCATCACGGCCACGGTTGGCCAGGCGGCCTTGGGAAACTCCACGGCCAGTTCCTCCAACGCGGCTTCGACTTGATGAGCCAGGGCGGAAGCGTCAATCTCGACGCGGCCGCAGGTGGGACAGGCGATCACCATCGGCCCGGGCGGCCGCAGGTTCAGGCTGCGCAACAGCGCCAGGCCGGCGCGCACTTCCTGGCGCGGCGGCTCGGAGAGCGACACACGGATGGTGTCGCCGATGCCATCGGCCAGCAGCAGCCCCAGGGCCACGCTGGAGCGCACGGCGCCGGGCAGCAGCGTGCCGGCTTCCGTCAGGCCGAGATGCAGGGGATAATCCGTCCGCTCCGCCAATTGGCGGTAAGCCTGTACCGTGCGCGCCACGTCCGACGCCTTGACGGAAATCTTGATCTCGCGATAGTCCAGGTCTTCCAGGATGCGCACATGCTGCAGGGCGCTTTCGACCAGCGCGGCGGCGGTGGCCGCGCCGTGTTTGGCCAAAACATCCTTGTCCAAAGAGCCGGCATTGACGCCGATGCGGATGGGCACCCGGCGTCCGGCGGCGGCGCGCACCACTTCCCGGACGCGGCTGATGGCGCCGATGTTGCCCGGGTTGATGCGCAGGCCGTCCATGCCAGCCTCCAAGGCCAGCAGCGCCAGCCGATGGTCAAAATGGATGTCCGCCACCAGCGGCACATTCACGGCCGGGCGGATTTGCGCGAGCGCGCGGGCGGCGGCCTCGTCCGGCACCGCCAGCCGGACGATGTCGCAGCCGGCGGCGGCCAGCTCGCGGATCTGGGCGATGGTGGCGGGAACGTCGCGGGTGTCCGTCTTGGTCATGCTCTGGACGGAGATGGGCGCGCCTCCGCCGACGGGGACGCGGCCCACTTGCACGGCGCGGCAGCGGCGCCGTGGTTGGATGATATGTTCAGATTGCATGCTTGCAACAATGCGGTTCCGCGGCGGGTGCGCCGCCGCGTGGGCTAGTTTGTCTGGCGGTCTGTCTTGGCTTCCTGCTCATCCTTCAGTTTGGAAACAATGTCCCTTTCGACTGCGGGGTAAAGAGCGTTAATTTCTTTCTGCAATTCGATGGTCCGGCCCAGCGCGGTCACGATGCGGCAGTAGGTACGGATGTCATC
The DNA here is from genome assembly GCA_964650945.1 of uncultured Verrucomicrobiota bacterium. GTDB lineage: Bacteria > Verrucomicrobiota > Kiritimatiellia > JAAZAB01 > JAAZAB01 > JAXGPF01. The sequence continues at coordinate 1,223 of CAZYXU010000028.1, forward strand.
GAGTTCCAGGCAACGTTCCTTCCTATCCTTGAGCCACTTCTCGCAGACTTGGTAACCCCCTACCTGATACGTCCACACGGATTCCGGCACGGGCGCGAAGTGTTGCGCGGCATTGATGTAAACGCGTTTGGCTTTAACGTCGTAACGCAGCCCGTCCTGGCGGTCCTTCTCCACGCGGCTATGGCCCTCGCCCTCGAACCGGCAGGCGGGCGGATCGAGGTCCTGGGACTTGAGCAGGTGCAGGGCCGCCAACTGCCCGCCGAGCGCGGCAAGCTTGTGGAACAGCTTTACGCCCGCCGTGAAAGGGATACGCGGGAAGCCGCTTTTCAGGAACTCGGCGTACTTCGCCCGGTACGCGGGCGCGTAAAGCACGGCGTAGATGTAGTGGAAAATCGATTCCGGTGTGGGATCCTCGCCGTAAGCGTCAGCCAGAGCGGCGACCACGGCTGGATTCAGGTTAGCTTTTCTGGAACCGTAAAGGGCTTTCGGCTCGAAAAGCATCATGGAGACGTACCGGCTTATCCCCGGCTTGATTCTCTCGGAACGCTCGGGTCCCGGATACAAGTAGAGGGGGAAGACGTAACCACGCTCCTTTGTTCTGTTCGAAACCAGGCAGTCATCAACCAGGTTGCTGCTCGGCCATGCATGGACCCACCCGCTTTTGGCCAGTTGGCGGCAGGTTACGAGAGCCAGATTCTCCCCCGCCAGCATGTGGCGCATGACTTCGGAACGGGGCATGCAGATGAAGCCTCTTGTTCTGCCCGTGTAATACGTGTGACGCAGATCGAACGGGCGGTACAAGATCGGGATCAGTTTTTCGCGGGCCGGGCCGGAGTCGTTCAGGTCCTGCTGCGCCAGCGTCACCTTCCAGTCACGAGCGTCTTTGCCAAGTTGGTAGCCCTGTCGCGCCAGTTCCGGATCCAATTTCGAAAACGCAACAACGGTGTTCCACGCCGCTTGGGCCGACCAATGAATGGTCAGATTGTCCCGCGCGGTAACAATGCCGACGCTGTTGACCGGAAAGATGTCGGGTATGGCCGGGTAACGCTCGTAACGCCGGAGGGAGGTTTCGTCGCGCCGGATAAAAAGGTAGCTGCCGGGACGCGGTGCCAGCTTGCTCCAACGGGTGTTGTCCACCGCATGGCCTTCGAGCCAGGCATATTTCGATTCGCGGGCGCCGTATAATTCCGCGTGCCGCACAACCGCATCCGCCTTGGTTTTGCCGCCGCGTTTGACTAAGAGGGCGATGGCCACGCCCTGGCGGATATCGAAAACATTCTTGTCGGGGCTGCCGTCGGAACAGGACTCCTTCTTGAGCGCGTTGCCGTGCAGATCGAGGACATAGATGTCGTCGAACGTGCGCATCAGGCTCTGGCGCATACCCCGGAAAGTGGGATTGTCGAGGTAGGAATGATTGGTGATCATTCCGACTACGCCGCATCCGGCCTGTTCGATCTTCCACTGCGCGAAGCGCAGGAACTTGACATAGTCGTCCTGGAGCCCTTTCGGGTTCTTTTCGCCAAGCGGCTTGCCGTCCACTTGCTTGTAGGTTTCGATCAGCCCGCGAATCCACCCGCCGATATTAGTCGAGTGGCCGGAGTATGGCGGATTGCCGAGGATAACGAGGATCGGGGTCTGTTTCTTGACCGCTCCGGCAAGGCGGGACTCCTCGGCGAGGGCGGAGAAGCCCGGCAGACGGCTCTGCTCCAGTTCCTCGTTGTCCAGGGTGTTGGTGAGGTAGAACGGGACGCGTTCGTTATCGGCCAGACGGTGACCGAGTTCCTCCAGGAAAAAGCTCATTTTGAGGTGGCCGACGGCATAGGGGGCCATCATTAGCTCAAAGGCGTAGAAGTTCCGCAGGATGTGTCGGCGGATGAAATCGCCGCGGCCGCCTTTGCCGTACTTCGCCTCGAACTCGGCGACGGCTTGCTCGGCGGCACGGGCAATGAAGGTCATGGTGCCGGCCGCCGGATCGAGCAGCGTCACGCCGTCGGAGGCTAGGCCGTCGCGTTTGCCGAAGTCTGTCTTGAGGATGCCGTGGAGGGAGCGGACGATGTAGCCAACGACCGGCTCGGGAGTGTAGTACACTCCGCGCCGTTCTCGTTCGGCGGGATCGTACTGGGCGAGGAAGGTTTCGTAGAAGTGCACGATGGGGTCGCTGCCCTTGCCCTCGCGGTAATAACGGTCAAGGATGCCGGGTGCATCGGCCACGGCCAGCACTTCGGCGATGTCGTCCACGCACCAAGCCAGTTGCTCCGGCAGATCGCCAAGCGAAATAAACCGGAACAAGTCGCGCAGAACGCCGATGGTGTGCGGGATGCTGTCAAAGGCGGCACGGCGGCTGAAGCCATCTTCAGCGCGAGTGCGGGCGGCGAATAGGCCGTAGGTGATGGTCTGCGCGAAAAGGTCGGCGAAATCTTCCGGGTTCAACGTGCCGATCAGGTAAGTTTGGAAAGCCTCAAAAAAACCCGACAGGACGCCGGGCGCATCTTTTTCCCGCGCAAGTTGCAGGCTGACGACTTCGCGCAGGAAGCGCGTGCGCTTGGCCAGTTCCACGGCCAGCGATTCCGCCGTGAACGATTTCGGGAGCGAGAAATCGAGGAAGCGGCCGAGCAGGGACTGGAGTTCTTCCGCTTTTTCAATGATCGGCGCCGCGCGCAGACGGGTCATTATGAAGGGGCGGGCCGCAAGGACAGTCTGTACCCGTTCCCCGTTGCGGTAGAGCCGGAACTCAAAAAAATTGGTCAGGATCAGGTTCGGGAACGTGGCTCGGTAGCGTGTGAGCTGTTCCGAATCCTCGATGATGTCGAGACGTTCTTCCGTGGGCTTCTTGGCCTCGACATAGCCGATAATCCTATCCGTGCCGTTCCACAGGCGGAAATCGGGGTTGCCGGCATCGGTGGGTTTCGGGAGCATGGTCACGTGAACGCGTTTCCGCCCGGTCAGATCGGCTGCCGTCTTGAGCATCCCGGCGAGGGCGGGATAGAAACTCTCCTCCCGCGCGTCGCCCTGTTGCGCAACAGTTTGTAACTCCTTGAAGTAGGCTTTGAACAACGCCTGATCGCTCATGTCATCTCATTTCTTGCGCCCAAATCCAAGATCGTCCAGCAACCATATTCAAGGCGTGTCCAGGGCGGGCGCGTTGGTCGCCGGCTGCTCCTCCGCCGCCGGGGGCGCGCGGAACAGCCGCGAGATGCGGTACAACCGCTGGACATCGCGCCAGGATAACAGCAGGAACACGGCGATGAGCAGGCCGAAGAACAACTGGCTGAGCCAGCCGATGGTCCGCGTGGAGAGCGGTTTGCCGCGCACCCATTCCAGCAGGGCGAAGACAATATGCCCGCCGTCCAGCACCGGCAGGGGCAGCAGGTTCAAAATGGCCAGGTTGACGTTCAGAAAACAGGTGAACCACAGCGCCACCACCAGGCCCTTGCGGACCATGTCCTGGAACATGTAGATGATCATCAGCGGCCCGCCCAGCCCCTCGGCCGTGCCGCGCGCCTCGCGCGGGGTGACCAGCCGGCGCAAAATCCGGAAAATGCCGGTGGCATGGCTGCGCAACTGCGTCAGCGGCAGGATATGCACTACCTTGTCATATTCCACCGCCATCGGGTCAAACCGGATGCCAATCCGCGCCCGGCCGAGGGCCGGATCGAGTTGCGGGGTGACGTTCATGACAACCGCCGCGCCGTCGCGCTGCACCGCCATGGCGGACGGCTGCCCGGGCCGCGCCGAGACGATGGCGATCAGGTGCTCGATGCTCAAAACGCGCTCGCCGTCAAATTCGACGATCAGGTCGCCCGGGCGCAGGCCGGCCTGCGCGGCGCTGGAATCCTGTTCAACCGCCATCACCCGGCACAGGCTCAATTCTCTCAAACCCGGCACGATACGGAATCCCAGGATGCTGCGCTCGGTGGACAACACCACACTCATTTTGCCGGTGGGCGTCCGGACTTCCAACTGCGCCGCGGGGCCCATGGCGTTTTCCTGGAGGATTTCCTGCCAGTTGGCCACGGGGCGGCCGTTGACGCTGAGGATTTCATCGCCGGGCCGGAGTCCGGCGGCGTAGGCGGCGCTGTCGGTTTCGACAAAGCCGATGATGGCACAGCGTTCGGCCGGCAGGGATGGCTTGCCCAGCAGGTACACCGCCCATGCCAGGATAAAGGCCAGGACCAGATTGCCCGCGCCGCCCGCCAGCGCCACGACGATCTTGCGCGGCGGTGTGGTCGGCGGGATGGGCGGCTGGGGCGCCGCCGCCCCGGCGTCATCTTGCTTCAGCGCGGCGGCATCGGCTTTTTCCGGGGAGGCGCCGTCCGACGGGTCCATCTGCGGCAAGGCCACGTAGCCGCCCAGCGGCAGCGCGCCGATTTTGTACCAGACCCCGCGGAACTTGCGGCGCCAGAGCGCCGGCCCGAAGCCGATGGAAAACACTTCCACCACCATCCCGCAGAGGCGCGCGGCGATGAAGTGGCCCAATTCATGCGCAAAAATCGTCGCGCCAAACAGCACCACCACCGCCAGGACCACGTAAATCACATAACCGATCATTGATAGCTCCATTTCTAACCCGCCGCCTTTTCGCGCGCGGCGCGGCGCGCCCAGTTGTCCGCGTGCATGATTGCCGCCAAATCCGGATTGTTCTGCATTTGATGGGCGGCCATGGTCTGTTCGACCACCCGCCAGATGCCGGCAAAAGAGAGGCGGTCCGCCAGGAACTCCTCCACCGCCACCTCGTTGGCGGCGTTCAATACCGCCGGCATGGTGCCGCCGGCGCCGGCGGCCGCGCGCGCCAGCGCCAGGCAGGGAAACCGCTCCATATCCGGGAGGCTGAAATGCAGGGCGCCCAAGCGGGCCAGGTCCAGCGGCGGCAACTGCCCATCCAGGCGTTGCGGCCAGGTCAAGGCATACTGGATGGCAAAACGCATGTCGGAGACGCTGAGCTGCGCCAGCAGGCTGCCGTCCGTCAATTCCACCATGGAATGCACAATGCTTTCCGGGTGCAGCATGACTTCGATGCGCTCCAAATCCATGTCAAACAGCCAGCGGGCTTCGATGACTTCCAGGCCCTTGTTCATCATGGTGGCGGAATCCACGGTAACCTTGCGGCCCATTTTCCAGCGCGGATGCCGTAAGGCGGCCGCGACGGTGACGGTGTTCAAGTCCAGTTCCGGCTGCGCGGCAAACGGCCCGCCGGATGCCGTCAGGATCAGTTTGCGCACATGATCCGCGGGCCGGCCTTCCAGGCATTGAAAGATGGCGCTGTGCTCGCTGTCCACCGGCAGCAGCCGCGCGCCGCTTTTCCGGCGCGCCGCCATGACCTGCGCGCCGGCCACCACGAGGGTTTCCTTGGTGGCCAGCGCCACGTCCACCCCCAGCTCGAGTGCGCGCAGCACCGGCGGCAGCCCGGCCATCCCCACGATGGCCGCCAGTACCAGGTCCACTCCCGGTTGCGCCACCAGCTCCAGTAATCCCTCCGGGCCGGCCAGCACCCGCACGCCGGCCGGGGCCGCCGCCATCGCGCGGCGCGCGGCCGCCGGCTCGGCTACCGCCACGCAGGGCACTTGAAATTCGCGGGCCTGCTGCAGGACTTCGTCGCCCTGGCGGTTCACGGCCAGGCCCAGCACCCGGAACCGGCCGGGCAAGGCTTGCACCACGCGTAACGCGCTGCGGCCGATCGAACCGGTGCTGCCCAAAATCACCAGATTGCGCGGGGTCTGGCTCATCCAAACCACCTTAAATAAATGTAAAGGACGGGCGCCGCGAACAACAAACTGTCCAGCACATCCAAAACCCCGCCCAGGCCGGGGAAGCAACTGCTGGAGTCCTTGGCGCCGGCGGCCCGTTTCAACATGGATTCCACCAGGTCGCCGATGACGCCCGCCGCCGGCAGCAGCAGCCCGAGCATCCAGGCATCCGCCCGGGACAGGCGCAGCAGGCCGAATTGGCCGTCCCAGGCCAGATACCATACCTGGCTGGCCAGCAGCCCGGTGGCCAGCCCGCCGATCAATCCCTCCACCGTCTTGCCCGGTGAAATCCGGGGCATCAATTTGTGCCGGCCCAGGCGGCTGCCGATAAAATAGGCGCCCACATCGGTCAGCTTGACCACCGCCAGCAGATAGATGAAAATCCGGCGGCCGGTGTCGCCGAGCGCCGTATCAAATTGCGGCATTTCCCAGCCGTAGACCAGTTTCAGGAAATAGTTGAACAGGAACGGCACGTACATGATGCCCAGCAGCGTGCAGGACAGGGTGATCAGCGGCTGCGGATCGTTTTTCCGCGGCAGTTGCCGCGTGCACAGCACCGCCACCGCCAAAAACAGCGCCAAGGCCTCGAATTCACCGGCGGCCGTGCCGCCGACCAGCAGATATGCCAGCCAGACGCCGGCCGACAAGCAAGCCCCCGCCGTCAGGCCGATGGCGCGGAAAGCCGGGATGCCGGCCTGGTGTAAAAATTTATAAAATTCCAACTGGGCCGGAATGACGATCAGGGGGATGACAAATCCCACCGCCCAGCCGGGCAGATACAGCATCCCCACTCCCGCCATGGCCAGGATCACGCCGCTGATGATGCGTTTGCGCAGGACCGGGCTCATGGGCGACCGCCCGGTTGGGCCCCGGCGACCTGGACGCCGCCGAAGCGGCGCTGCCGGCGGCTGTATTCCAGCAGCGCTTTTTTAAATTCCGCCTCCCGGAAGTCCGGCCAAAGCACATCCGTAAAATAAAATTCCGTATACGCCAGTTGCCAGAGCAGAAAATTGCTGACGCGCAATTCGCCGCTGGTGCGGATCAGCAGGTCCGGGTCCGGCACATCCGGCGCGTAGAGATTGGCCGCGACCAGGGCTTCATCCACGGCCGCGGGCCGGATGGCGCCGGCGGCCGCCTGCCGCGCAATCTCGCGCGCCGCGCGGACGATTTCTTCGCGCGCGCCGTAACTCAAAGCCAGGATCAACTGTCCCGCCGTATAGCCGGCGGTGTCCTGCATCACGCGGCGCAGCGACTTGCGCACCAGCAGCGGCAAATCCTCCAGGCGGCCGATCACCCGCAGCCGGATATGATGCTGGTGCATTTCCGCCGTATGCGAACGCAGAAACTTGTTCAGCAGCCGCATCAACCCGCCAATCTCGGCGCGGGAGCGCGACCAGTTTTCCGTGCTGAAGGCGTACAGGGTCAGGTATTGGACGCCCGCCTCCCGGCAGGCGCGCACCACGGCCTCGACGGATTTAACCCCCGCGGCGTGCCCTTCCAGGCGCGGCCGGCCGCGCTTCTGCGCCCAGCGGCCGTTGCCGTCCATAATCACAGCCACGTGCTTGGGAATGGCGGCCGGGGTGGACGTCATGACGCTGCCTCCAACAACGTACGCGCGACATATTCAAGTTGTTCCGGGCGCAGCTCCGGATAGACCGGGAGCGCCAGCACCTCCCCGGCCGCCTTTTCGCTTTCCGGGAAGTCGCCGGCGCGGTAACCCAGCGATTGAAAACATTCCTGCAGGTGCAACGGCAGCGGGTAATAAACCGCGCAACCTATCCCGGCCGCCTGCAGCCGCTGCCGCACCGCATCCCGCCGCGGCACGCGCACCACGTATTGATTGTAAATATGCCCCTGCGGCAGATTGCCGTAAGCCTTTTTTGGGGCGATGATGCAACTGCCCTGGAAGGCCCGGTCGTAAAATCCGGCATGGGCGCGCCGCGCCGCGTGCCATTGATCCAGGCGCTTCAGTTTGACCCGCAAGACGGCGGCCTGCAGGGCATCCAGCCGGAAATTGCCGCCCACCTGCCGGTGATAATAGGTTTCCGTGGCGCCATGCATCCGCAGGGAGCGCAACGATTCCGCCAGCCGCGCGTCGTTGGTGGTCACCAGGCCGCCATCGCCGAAGCCGCCGAGGTTTTTGGACGGGAAAAAGCTGAAGCAACCCATGACGCCCAGGACGCCCGCGCGCCGGACGCCGTCCGGGCCGGGATATTCCGCGCCGATGGCCTGCGCCGCATCCTCGATCACCGGGCAGCCATGTTCGCCCGCCAGCGCCAGCAGCGCCGCCATGTCCGCGCATTGGCCGAACAGGTGCACCGGCAAAAGCGCCGCGGGCGGGCGGCCGCGCAGACAGTCCGGCGGCGCCTCAAACACGCGGCGCGCCTGCGCCGGGTCCAGGTTGAAGGTCAACGGGTCAATATCCGCAAAAACCGGCCGCGCGCCCACGCGGGCAATCGCGCCGGCGGTGGCAAAAAAGGTGAACGGCGAAGTGACCACCGCGTCGCCGGGGCCAATGCCCAATGCCATCAGCGCGGCCAGCAGCGCATCCGTGCCGGAGGAGACGCCGACGGCGTAATGCGCGCCGCAATAGGCGGCGGCCTCCGCTTCGAATTGCTGCACCGCCGGCCCGAGGACGAATTGCTGCGCGTCGCACACCGCATCCATGGCCTGGCGGATTTCCTCCCGCAGCCCCTGGTACTGGGCCTTTAAATCCAACAATGGAACTTGCATGCGATTAACCTTGTAAAAATTGGCTTCAATTCAGATGTAATGGGCATTATGCCGATATCCGCGGGCGCAATCAACAGTAAATTGAGGCGGGGATTCCCCCGGGGGCATCACTGCATCTTGCGCGATGTCAGCGCAACATTCGCGGCGCGTAGCGCCGCTCCTGCCAATTGATTGGTTTTTCCGGAAGGGGGCAAAGCCATCCAAGCCGGCCCGGGAACCCGGCCGGCCATCCGCGCCCATCACACCCCGATGGCCTGGCGGATGAATTCACGGCTGACCTGCAAATCCTCCAGCGGCTCGCGCTGGTGGTGGTCGTGTTCGATATGCACCCAGCCGTCCCAGCCGACTGCGCGCAAGGCCTGCAAGACCGCGGCATTGTCGAAGCCGTTATTGCCGGCCCCCAATTCGCAGAACCGGTAATCCGGTTTGCCGTTGTCGCGCGTCTGCCCGGTGAGAAAGACATCTTTCAGGTGCAGCACGGCGATGCGCCGGTGATATTTGCGGACGATGGCCACGGGGTCGCCGCCGGCCATGGAAAGATGCCCGGTGTCGAACACCATGCCGGCATCCGGCACGGCCTGCAAAAAGTCCTCCAGCTCCTGCTGGCTTTCCACGCGCTGATTCATATGGTTGTGGATGGCGGCCGTCAGCCCCCAGCGTTTGCAACTGCGGGTCAGGGCGTTGGCCCGCCGGCAAAAGATATCGAACGGCACCGCGCGGCTGACATCGCCGGGCGCCAGCCAGACATAATGCCGGCCCAGGGCGGCGGTCCATTCGATGTTGGCCTGGATGTCCGGGCCGCGGCAGGTGCTGAAATCCATGCCCAGCCGGCGGTACAGGCCGGCCTTCTGCAAAGCATCGGCCGGCGACACCGCCGCCAGGCGCTCCGTGCCGTGGAAGCCGATGGCCTTCAACGCCAGCAGCCGTTCCTCGATGTCGTATAACCCGCCGTACCAGACGTTCATGCCGTAATCCGCCACCCCGATTTTCATCACGCCTCCCGTATAAAACCAATTGCACCGATATGCTGATTTATATAACACAATGGCACGCGTGAAAACAGATTATTTGCCCAATCCCGCTGATTTTTCATGCATGCGTTTCCGCCAGGGAATGCGGCCCGCGGGAGGAGCGCGTTCCGCCGCGGCCGGCGCCGTTCCCATGCCGCTGAATTTGCTTGTTGCCGGCCGGCCTTTCGGTTAAATTCATGGGGTTTTCATGGCGTCTGCATGGAAGCGCGGTTTACGGGGAACGGTTAATTTTTAACACATCGGAGCTTTATGAAAATAGCGGTAGCGCGGGAGATCAAGCGGCATGAATACCGGGTGGGGTTGACGCCGGCGTGCGTCAAGGCTTATGTCAATCACGGCCACAAGGTGGTCGTTGAGACCGGCGCCGGCGAGGGCGCCGGCTATGCCGACCGGGAATACCAGCAGGCGGGCGCGCGCATCAGCCGCAACAAGCGCCAGATGTTCGCGGATGCGGAGATGATCGTCAAGGTCAAGGAGCCGCTGCCGGAGGAGTATGACTTGTTTCATCCCGGCCAGATTCTTTACACCTATTTGCACTTGGCGGCGGATCAGCGGTTGACGGAAGCCCTGTTGCGCAAGCAAATCATCGGCATCGCCTATGAAACCATCCAACTCACCGACGGCAGCCTGCCCTGCCTGCAGCCGATGAGCGAAATCGCCGGGCGCCTGTCCGTGCAGGAAGGCGCGAAATACCTGGAAAAATCCTTCGGCGGCCGCGGGATTCTGCTGGGCGGCGTGCCGGGCGTGAAGCGCGGCAACGTCGCCATCCTGGGCGGCGGCGTGGTGGGCTTGAATGCCGCCAAAATGGCCGTGGGCATCGGCGCGCACGTGTCCATCCTGGACATCTCCCAGAAGCGCCTGGCCTATCTGGACGATATTTTCGGCAGCTCGATTCAGACCTTGTTCAGCAACGCCGCCAATATCGAGCACTGCCTGACCACTGCCGACCTGCTGATCGGCGGCGTGCTGGTGACCGGCGCGCGCGCGCCCAAGCTGGTGCGCCGCAAACACCTGAAGCTGATGAAGCCGGGCGCGGTGATCGTGGATGTGGCCGTGGACCAGGGCGGTTGCGTGGAAACCACCCACCCCACCACGCATGACAAGCCGATCTTCACCGTGGACGGCGTTGTGCATTACTGCGTGGCCAACATGCCCGGCGCCGTGGCGCTGACCTCCACCCTGGCCCTGACCAATCAAACCCTGTTCTACGGCCTGCAATTGGCCGACCGCGGCGTGCGGCGCGCCGTGGCGGAAAACGCCGCCCTGAAGCTGGGCGTCAACCTCTGCCTGGGACAGGTAACTTACAAGTCCGTGGCCGAATCGTTGAAATTGCCGTTCACGCCGCTGACGCCGGAAATGCTGGCGGGGAAAAATTAAAGGCGGGATTCGTTCCCATGGATCGCGCGCAATCGAACCCATAAGGAGGAGGCATCATGAAGAAATACAAATGCAACGTCTGCGGTTACATTTATGACCCGGCCAAGGGCGACCCGGACAACGGCATCAAGCCCGGCACGGCTTTTGAAGCCCTGCCCGACACCTGGGTTTGCCCGGAATGCGGCGTCGGCAAGGATGAATTCGCGCCGGAAGCGTGAAATGGCATTGTGGAATTATGATTGTAGATTGTGGAATTAAGAGGGGAATATCCCGCCTGCGGAATTTTTAAAGGAGAAAAACCATGGAACTCAAGGGCAGCCAGACGGAGAAGAACATTTTAACCGCGTTCGCCGGCGAATCGCAGGCGCGCAACCGTTACGATTATTTCGCCGGCCAGGCGCGCAAGGATGGTTTCGTGCAAATCGCCGACATCTTCGCGGAAACCGCCAGCCAGGAAAAGGAACATGCCAAGCGCCTGTTCAAGCTCCTGCCGGGCGGGGAAGTGGAGGTCACGGCCGCCTTCCCGGCGGGAGTGATCGGAACCACCGCGGAAAATCTGAAAGCGTCCGCCGGCGGCGAAAATCACGAATGGTCGTCCATGTATCCGGGATTCGCCAAGACTGCCCGCCAGGAAGGATTTGAAGCCATTGCCAAGATTTTCGAAGCCATTGCCGTGGCCGAGCATCAGCATCAGAAGCGCTTCCTGGACCTGGCCGCCAACATTGCACAGGGACGCGTTTTCAAACGCGAAAAAGAAACTGTTTGGCGTTGCCGCAACTGCGGTTATCTCCATCGCGGCAAAGAGGCGCCGGGCACTTGTCTGGCCTGCGCCCATCCGCAGGCGTATTTCGAACTGCTGGGCGAAAATTGGTAGGACCCGAATTTTGCATGAATTTGCGCGGTGCAAAATTCAGGCAGGAGAAAATCATGATATCCAAAAAAATGGCGGAAGCGTTGAATCAGCAGATGGGGCGGGAGTTTTACTCGGCCTACCTGTATCTGGCCATGTCGTCCTACGCAGCCTACATCGGGATGAAGGGCGCGGCCAACTGGTTCATGGTGCAGTATCAGGAAGAAATGACGCATTTCATGAAAATCCATGACTATGTGCTCAACCAGGGTGAACAGGTGCTGCTGGGCGCGGTGGACGCCACGCCGGCTTCATTCAAATCGTTGACGGACATGTTCGAGCAAACATTGAAGCATGAAAAATTCATCACCCAAAGCATCAATGAAGTGATGAATACGGCGGTGAACGAAAAGGATCATGCCACGCAGATATTCATGCAGTGGTTCGTCACCGAACAGATCGAAGAGGAAGCCAACGACAACGACATCCTTGCCCGCTTGAAGCTGATCGGCAAGGAGGGCAACGGCCTGTTCATGCTGGACAAGGATCTGGGGACGCGCGTGTTCACGCCGCCGGCTGCCGCCGCCGCGGCGGGCTGATACCCAGCCACGCTTGATTAACGGGAAACACCCGGCCGGCTGACGCCGGCCGGGTGTTTTTTTTATTCCCGGGCGCCAGTTCAGCCGCCTTGCAAGATGGAACAAATGATCCGGCCGACGGTTTCAACCTCCGCCGCGGTCATTTCCGTCGTATTGATGTAAACGCTGCCGGGATCGCCGGGGTAAGCGCGCACCACAATGCCGGGATCGTTTTCCAGCAAGCGTGCCATCAGGTTTTTCGCGGCCAGCGGCCCCTGCCCGGGCGGCAGTTGGAGGCGCACACGTTCAAAAGGACAGCCATTGGGGTCGGGCGAAGTTGACACCATGGCGCCCGGGACCGCGCGCAAACAGGCCGCCAGGCGTTGACCCTTGATCTTTTCCGCGGCGGCCCAGGCGGCGGTATCGCGCCAGGGAGCGGATTCCAGGGCCGCCAGCAACCCCAGGATGCCCTCCTTGCCGACTTTCATCCCGCGGCCGATGCCCGCGTTTTGCAGCAACACCGATTCGACCAGGGCTTTCCGTCCGATCACCACGCCGGCGGTGGGCGCGGCAAAATACTTATGCGCGCTGCAATAAATCAAATCCGGGCCCGCCTGGACCAATTCGCGCAGCCTTAATTCCTGCGTGGCCGCGTCCAGCAGCAACGGCACGCCGGCCGCGTGCGCCAGCCCGGCCAGCTCCGGCAGCGGCACGCCGCCGTAGCCGGCGGTGTGATATGATTCCACCGCCATGATCGCGGCAACATTCCCCTGTTCCAAGGCATGTTGCACATGCCAGGCACGGCAGCCGTTGGCGGCGCCGACTTCCACCACGGCGGCCCCGGACAGGCGCAGCAACTGGGCGACCGGCGCGCCAAAGTTGACGGCATGCCCCTTTTGCAGGATGACCCGGTTGGGCATACCCTGCGTATCCGGCAGTTGCGCAACTTTACCCGGGTTGTTCCCGGTCATGGCCGCCGCCGCGCCCAGGGTAATGCCGGCGGCGGCGCAGGCGGTGACGCACCCCCATTCCGCGCCCGTGGCTTCCGCCAGCGCCCGGCCGGCGGCCGCCTGCAGTTCTTCCATGCGGAAACAATCCTGCAAGGCGGCGGCCACCACCTGCGCCACTGCCGGCGCGACGCGCGCGCCGCCGAGATGCGTGGCCTTGTCGTAGGCGTTAATCACGCGGTGCAAACCATACCTGGCATATAAATCCATGGTTCTCCCCGTTTTATAGAGCGTGCCGTAAAAATTTATGGTGGTTAATGGAGGTTCACGGTTGGCGGAGGTTCACGGTTGATGGATATTGAATAGTCGGTTGGGAGCGCCAAGCCCCAATGGTTAACGCTTGCCTGCCTGGAGTTGATCCAGCGCGCAAGCGGCCAGCAGGGCCGCGCCCTGCGGCAGGATATTCTCGTCAAAATCGAAATCCGGCGTGTGCAGGTTGCAGCCGCGCCGGCCCCGCCGCGTTCCCAGCCAGGCCAGGACCCCGGGCGCCTGCCGCTGGAAGAAGGCAAAATCCTCGCTCACCATCATGCGCTCGATGGTTTGCACCGGCATGCGCAATCCCGCCGCCGCCCGGCGCAACAGCGCCGCCGGCCCGGCGGCATTATTCAACGCCGGCGTGCCGGTGGAAAAAGCCACCGTACCGCGGGTATGGAATGCCGGGGCGATGTTGCGGACGATGGCGCGGATTTCCCGCATCGCCTGCCGCTGCACGGCCGCGGCATACGTCCGCAGCGTCCCGCGCAATTCCACGCTGGCGGGAATGATATTGGCAACCCGGCCGCCGTTGAAGGCGCAGATTGACAGGACACAGGGATCGGCGGGCGGCAGATTGCGCCGGATGGTTTGCAAGGCCGCGTAAATCTGATGCGCCGGGGGCAGCGGGTCAATCGACTGGTCCGGCCGGGCGCCATGCCCGCCCCGGCCGGCAACCCGGATGGTAAAGTGAATGCCGGCGGCCATGCTCAAGCCGTCGCGGAGACTCACCGCCCCGAACTCCAGGTCCGGCTTGACATGCAGGGCGAAGATGGCATCCACCTTGGGGTTGCGCATGACGCCTTCGCCGATCATCGCCGCGGCGCCGGTGACGGTTTCCTCCGCCGGCTGAAAGATGAACTTCACCGCGCCCGGCAGTTTATGCCGGCTCAAGATTGTTGCCGCCCCCAGCGCCATGGTCATGTGCGCGTCATGTCCGCAGGCGTGCATCACCCCCGGCTGGCGCGAGCAATACGGCGCCCGGTTGATTTCGCTGACAGGCAAGGCGTCCATATCCGCGCGCAAGGCGACGGTCGGCCCCGGTTGCCCGCCCGGCAGCAACCCCACCACGCCCAGACCGCCAACGCCGGTCTGCACCCGCAAGCCCAAGCCGCTCAGGATTTCGGCGATCTTGGCGGAAGTGCGTTTTTCCTGCCCGGACAACTCGGGATGCTGGTGAAAATCGCGCCGCCAGGCCCGCAGGCGCGGCAGCATGGCCGCGGCCATTTTTTTGATCCTCTCCGATTCCGCCATACCCGCCTCCTTCCGATTGAACTCAAATAACATTGCCGTTCATTCTAGCGCAAAACCGCGGGGAAACAAGCTGAAAGCGGAAACTTTGACACCCGCCCGGCAGGATGTTAGATTATTGCCAACGCTGCGAAATGAACCGGTGATCACCCATGAAATTTACCGCCCTGGATTTTGAAACTGCCAACGCCGCCCGCGACTCGGTCTGCGCGGTCGGGCTGGTGATGGTGGAAAACGGCACGGTGGTCGGACGGCTGCGGCAATTGATCCGGCCGGCGCCGTTGAAATTCGATTATTTCAATATCGCCATTCACGGCATCACCCCCGCGGATGTGGCGGACGCGCCCACCTTCGCGGAGTTCTGGCCCAGCCTCTGGTCCCGCGTGTCCGGCCCGCTGATCGCGCATAACGCGGCCTTTGACATGAGCGTGCTGCGGCGCGCCCTGGATCAATCCGGCGCGCCGTATCCGGAGACGGATTATTTCTGCACACGCGTCATCGCCAAACTGGCCTGGCCGGCTTATCCCACCTACGCGCTCGATTATCTCGCCGGCAGGCTGGGCGTAACGTTTAGCCACCATGACGCGGAGGAGGACGCCCGCGCCTGCGCGCAGGTTGCCCTGGCCGCCTGCCGGCAGCTTAACGCCGCCTCGCTTTACGAACTCCAGGCCGGCTGCGGACTGCGCGTGGGAAAACTCTTCGCCGGCGGGTACTGCGCCTGCGGCGCCCGCCGGTCCGTTTACGGACGGGCGGCCCATCCCGCCTGGCCGGCGGCCGGTCCGGCGGACCCGGCCTGCCCGTGCAGATAGTGAATGACCCTGACCGCTTCAACCGTGACCAGCCCGCCGCACTGGGCAGCTGCAAACAAGTCGTGCAGCACCGGCAGGAACTGGTTGATTTTTTCCTCCGTATCGGCAATTTCCACGATGATCGGCAGGTCGGTGGATAAATCCAGGATTTTAGCGGTGCGCAAGCGGCTGGTGTGGCCGAATCCCATGATGCCGCGCCAGACGGTGGCGCCGGCCAGTTCCATACGCCGGGCTTCCCGCACGATGACTTCATGCAGCGCGGTGTGTTTCAGATGGTCGGATTCGCCCAGAAAGATCCGCAAGAGTTGCGCTTCATCCTTCAATTCCATACGCCACCTCCCATCCGGAATAACATCCGCACAACCATGATGCCGGCGACAAAGGCCGCCATGGACAAAACAAAAGAGCCGGCGGCATACGCTGCCGCATAAAGATATTCGCCGCCCCGCAGCATTGCCGCCGTCTCATAAATCATGGACGACATCGTGGTGAATCCCCCGCAGAATCCGGTTGCCAGCACCAGCCGCGCCGCCGGCGAAAGCATTTCGCCGCGCGCGGTCAACGCCGTGATCATGCCGATCAACAGACACCCCAGCATGTTGGCCGCCAGGGTGCCCGCCGGCCAGCCAGCCGAAAAATGCCGGGCAGCGAGGCTTAAACCATACCGGGCCACCGAGCCGGCAAATCCGCCAACCCCCACCAGAATCGCCATGGTCAACGCCTGGGGCATATTCACCGTTTGATTTTCTTAAACAACAACGCCTCGCGGAACAATGCTTCGTCATCCTGGTGGGCGGCAATGGCTTTGGCCAGCTCATCCGGGGTCTGAACGTCGTTTTTCACAAGATCGGCATTCAACAGGCGCACGCTGAGCTGGCCGCCCGCCACCGTGTAAGCCGCGAACTGGAATGTGCGGCGATCCTCCGGCAGCGCGGCCCGGGCCGTGCCGAACCAATCCAGTTGCACCAGGGTCAGCCCCGCGCCGCGCCAGAGGCAGCCGCGGCCGAACATTGCGTCATCCTTGCCAGCCGGATACGATACCAGGTATTCCCGCGGATTGAGCGGCAATATCAGTAGTTTGTCCGCCGGCTCGCCGGGTTTCGTGCTTTGCCACAATCCGACCAGGGCTTGGTCGATTTCGATCTCAGGCGTCGCCACCAGCGGCGTGGTGTAATCGCACCCGCCAAGCGCCGCGACTGCCAGCGTCGTCAAGGCCAATAATGTCATGCGCCAATCACGCAAGCTTGAATTACTGTTAAATATGCTTTTACTCATATTCTTCATGATAAAACCTCATGATTCGTGATCAATAATCAATCCCCGCCGTTGCCTTGACCGAATATTGCCGGCCATCCGCCGCCAGGCCCACGCCTTCCAGGGAACCGTTGAAATCAAACAGCGCCGAAGTATTTTGGTCCAGCGCCAGTTTAGCCTCGGCCGTAAAATCATCGTTATATCGCGCTACCCGCGAAATCCGCAGCCCGGCGATCCTTAAATCTGACGCAAAATAGCCGCTTTTCAAGGCGCCGACCTGGATTGACCGCGGCAGCGCCGCATCCACCCGGACTGCCTTGCCGTCCGGATCGTCATCCGTTTTGCCGGACGCCAGGCGCCGGCCGTCAAAGTAAACCCGCATCTGGTCCGGCCGGGGCGCGGCGGCATCCCACACACAGGCCAGGTGATGCCATTGGTCCGGCAGCAACGCCTCCGGCAGCCTGACCGTAACCGTGCCGGCGGCCAGCCCGCGCTCCGTCACCACAAATGTCAGAATCTCGCGATTATACAAAACAATTCCCAGCGGCAGGCCTTTGACCACGATGGGGTTGTCCACCCGCTTGTAGGGACCGAAACAGAACAACGCCTCGCCCGCAATCACCCACTTCTGGCCGGGCATCCGCTGTTTGATCTGCATCGGGCTGATGAACATCTCAATGGCGCCTTGCTGCGCATCGAAAAGCGGGATCTGCTGCCCATCCAACTCAACCGCCGCCGGGAAGAAGCAGGCGTCATGCAGCGCCTGGTTGCCATCCGGGCCGGCCGCGTAAATGCTGCCGGTCCGACCGGCCGGCCCGGTCTGCGAGACTGGCCCAGTCCAGCCGCCAAACCGCAGCCAGCGTTGCGCCTGGCCTTCCGCGCATTGCAATTTGAGCAGGATGCCGCCTTGCGGGACAACCTCCGAAAATTCCGCCTCGTAGGTTTTTCTCGGCTGCTCCTGATAGTAGATGCCATCAAACGCGGCCAATTTGGCCGCGCGCTGCCGCTTGCCATCCGGCCCATAAGTCTCCGCGCTCAAGACCACGTCATTGAGCGCCAGATTGGCTTCAATGCCGACGGAAAACGACGCCACCGTGGCAATCCGGTCGGGCAAAGTGATCGTCTCGAATTTCAAGTCGGCGACATTCAGCGTCACCGCCAACGGCGGCGCCGGGGTAGCGGTGAACTGCACGGTCGGGTAAAGCGGCACATCGTGCTTGTTGGCCGCATCCAGCGGCAGGATTGCGCTGATTTCCGTGGCGGCATTCTCAAAGTAGCAATTCCGCGAGAGGTTGACCCGCCACGCCCCAAAGGTTTTGCCCGGATGCAGCATCGGCCGGAGCGGCACCTTGATTTCCGCGCTCCAACCATTGGTCCCGCGGCTGATGTGATATTCGATTGGCCAGGCGTCACCCACCTGCGGCGTGGTCCAGGCCTTGTCCTGCTTGGTCTTCTGGTGATAATTCTGCACGAAGAGGCTGCCCGCTGAAAGTGAAAGCTGGGCGTAATCGCTGCCCATGCCTTCCAGATTGGTGAAAAACACATCCAGGGTGTCTTTATCCTGCACCTTCAACCCCGCCGGCACCCGGCATTCGAACCCCACATAAAGCGCATCGCCATCGTTCAACAACCTGGCGCGAGTGAAGGCTTGGGCCATTTTCCGGCCGTGCCCGATCACCGTGAAGCACTCAATCGGCCAGGTCTCCTGCCAGACCGGATCGTCCATCCGGCCATCCAAGGCCGGCGCCTGGCCGGCGTTGATTTGGAGCCCCTTGACCAGCCGCCCCTTGTCGAGCTGGTCAAAGATGGCGTTGAAAACCTGGGCATTGGCCGCGTATTTTTCCAGCGCCGGCAGCATTTTTTTCAATTCCGCGGTTACCCCGTCGAAGTCCACCTTATGCGCCATCGGCGGTTGTGAAAAATCCTTGGGATTCACCAGCGCCGGCCGCTCCGCAATCAACTGCCGCATGGCCAGCCGGCCGTTTTCCGCGTCAACCAGGCCGGCGGCAATGGCTTGCCGGGCCTCATCCATTTTATTTTCTCCGGCCAGTTTCTCCGCCTGCAGCGCCTTGGTCCGGACGGTGCACATCCATTGGCAGGCATTCAGGCATTCCCGCAGTACCACAAAGCGCCGGAAGGCGTAGTCATCCATCCCCATCTGCGATTGGGTTTGCGCGCACTGCGCCCAAAGCTCATTCAAGGCGGCGGCGGCCCGGGCCGCATTTTCCGCCGCCCAGGCCATCCGTTCCGGCGTTTTCAGCAGATTGAACCCGGAGGACCGCACGCGGCCCAGCGCCTGGTCCGGCTCGATGTTGCAGGAAAGCGCGCGCACAATATAGGGCGCCGCCTGATGTCCGAAGACATTGCGCGCCAGTTTCGGCAACACGACCGAATAAATTTCACCCTGCGGCTCGGCATGCCGCCAATGCTCATCGCTGTCCAGCAGCGCCCAGGGTTTGGCGCCGGGGGTTTGTTTGTTCCAGGAATATTCCCGGACCGCCAACACCTGCAATGGCGTGATGTTGCCGGCATATGTGACACACAGAAAATCGTTCAGGTTGGTGCAGAAAGTCGGCGTCCAAGCCGCCGCCTCGCTGAAAATCGGCGTCCAATACTTGGTCATCAGCGCCTCCCAGGTAAACGCGCCGCGGCCGGGAATCAGCTTGCGCCAGTTTTGCACCGCCACCGGCGTCGTCTCCCGAATGGCAAAGTTGACATCATTAGTCGGGAAGCCAGCGTGCAATTTCTTCCAGAAATCCGTGTAGCGCTCCTGATATTGTTTCAACACCGCCGCGGTGGCCTGGCCGCCGATGGTCTTGTCCAGCGCCTTCAATCCGGCGGCATCGTCAAAAATCCAGATGGTATAGGGATAAAAGACGAAATGCAGCCGGAGTTCCGGGTTGAGCTTTTTAAGCTCCTCGTAATAAATCTTGTGGATATGCGCGGTGGCGGCGGCATAATCGTCACCCCAGCGCTTTTTGGAAGCTTCCGGGCGGAAATTCCACTGGGCGGGATTATCCCACCCGCCGGTATCGGTGTCATGAAAGGCGACATCGGTAAAGCCTGCCGCCCGGACATATTCCGCCAGGTCCCGCGCCGTCTCACGCCGGATATCGTCAAATTCCCAGCCGCGGATCCATTGGGCCTCCCGGGCGGTGACGGCGGCGGTCATCACCTTGTCCTTGTCCCGGGCCGCTTCCGGATGGTACTTGGCCAGGCCGACATACGGCTTTTCCGCGTACAACAGCGCGCCGATGCCGCGCTCTTTGCCGTATTCTATGCCGGCCTTCAAGTTGGCCAGGCCGGGGGTTGGTTTGAACTTTTCGCCATGCAAAACATTGCGGCGATAAGACAGCCCGGTGATTTTCCAGCGCAGCAGCCGATCGTAATAAGCTTTGATATCCTTGCTTTCCGGATCGTCAAAGCCCAGCACGGAATATCCGGAAACGATATTGATGCAATCCGGCCAATCCCGCACGACGGCTTCCCGCCAGGCCACCCCCGCCGCCTGCTTCCGCAGCAACTCGCCAAAAGTCACACAGGCGTACAGGGCGCCAAGCGCATCGGCCCCGCCCAGATATACGGTTTTGCCGTCAGCGGCGATTTTGATCTCATACCCGCGCACACCGGGATTCTGCGCGCCGATATTGAGAAATTTTTCCGCCGCGGCCCGGGCAATCAGGGGATTGTCGTCCACGGTGCCGATGACCATCGCCGTCACACCGGCCGGCATGGTTGTGGGTTGCGTCACCGGCAGCGGCCGGCCGCCCTGTTCCACAATCCGGGCGTTAATCCACTCGGCGCCGATCACGGACTGCCGGAGCGGCTTTTCCCCGATGACCAGCACCGCTTTGGCCGGGTCATCCAAAGCGAGTGTTTTGCCGGTGAGAAAAATTTCCTTCGGCATGGGAATGATGTCGAGCTGCTCCCAGACATCCGAAGAAGCCGGCCGGTCCGGGCCGGCCATCAAGATACCGCTCGCTAACATCATTCCCGCCGTTCCAATGGCAAGCCAGGGTGTTTTCATAGGCAACCAACATACAGCACCCGGGCGGCTTTTCAAGATTATTTCGCCGGCGCGCGGGGCAGGTTTATTTTGAAAACCTGCTTGTGCTCCCCGGGGCGGATATCGGCAAGCGTGACCGTTGCATAACCGCCGGCGCCGGCTTGGATTTCATAAACATACTCCTGTGCCGTTGGAACATTGGTGTCCGACGCCGTCCACGCCGCCTCGCTGACCCGGATGGCCGCCGGCTGCCCCGGTTCCGGCGTGCGCCCCCGGACATCGGTCACGGCCTTGCCGTTTTCCACGCAGGCCGGATTGTCCGGCACCGCGCGCACCGCCACCGCCGCCTTGGGGATGGGCGTGCCATTGGTATCGGCCACCTCGACGACGATCTGGCGTTGCGCCTCAAAACGCGGGGATTGTTTCCGGCCCGTGGCGGGATTCAACCAGCTCCGGTACGTATCCGGCTGGCGGCCCGGTTCGATCAGGCAATCCACCGCCACCACGCCCTTATCGCTGTATATCAATTCCCAATTGCGCCGGTTGTTTTTAAAAATGCAATCCTCCAGGACCAGATTGATTCCGCCATAATCGCGGATGGCGCAATCCAAGTCTTCAAACACACAGCCGCGGATGACCGCCCGGCCCTGGTCGGAAAGCGCGGTTCCCCCATGCGCAAAGCGCGTGTTCCGGCAATCGAATTTAACATGCAAAGACGACACCGGCCAGAATTCCTGCGCGCCATAGCACATGATCCCGTCAATCCAGGAAAGCGTCGCATTGTGCAGTATTACCTCATCCGCGCGCAGGATCATGCCCAATCCCGGATTATCCGCCGAAGCCAGCCGGTGCGCCGCATCCGGCGTCAACGCCGTAATCGTGCCGCCATGCACATGCAATTGGCCGCCAAAGGCCTCGCGGCCTTTACGCACGCCGATCTGCAAGTTCCGCCTGACCTGCGGGCTGCTGGCGATTTTCAGGGTGGCCAGGATATTGGTATTACCGGCGGATCCCAGCGTCAGGCGGTTGACCGCGTGGCGCGCGGTATACCACAACCCCGGATTATCGTCCTTGACCCAATAAGGATAAACCCGGACGTCACCCCGGACAATCAGTGTTTCCCGCGGATGCGCCGCGCTGCCAAGCTGGAAGTAAGTGTCGGCGCCGTCGTTATACCCGATTTCAAGACTGGCGTTAACCGTCCAGGTATCGTTGGAGGCGTCGTAAGCCACCTTGTTCCAGCCGCCGGCGCGGTCCATGGCCGCCAGGCGCGCGGGCGTGCAGGGCCATTCCTCCGGGAACATGCTCACGGAAATGGCGTCGGCAGCAGGATCGTAAAGAATGCCCGCCTGAACCGGCGCGGGGTATGCCCAGGTAAAACCTGCCAGCATACAGGCCGATACTCTTGCGTAAACGCTGCAGTTGGAAATCATCATCCCGTCTCCCTCGCATAACAAACAACATCGCTTACTCCGCCGGGTGGGGCGAACCATCCCGGTGAGCCGCTCCGCTCCGCCAGGTGGGGCGAACCGTCCCGGTGAGCCGCTCCACTCCGACTCCGGACGGCTCCGCCGGCGTGCCGCGCCGAAGCTTCAGCGTAGGCGGGAGGCAGCCACAACCAAAGATACTCGGAATTGGCAGAATCATTGACGGCAGAATCATTTGTTTTTGTTATATAATATTGA
This sequence comes from uncultured Verrucomicrobiota bacterium, assembly GCA_964650945.1. GTDB lineage: Bacteria > Verrucomicrobiota > Kiritimatiellia > JAAZAB01 > JAAZAB01 > JAXGPF01. The sequence goes on from CAZYXU010000028.1 coordinate 23,800, forward strand.
AAACTCTTTTCCGGCAATGATTCTGCCATTAATGATTTTGCCATATCCGGCAATCAACCAGATCATGAAAATCACTGTATGAACATTCCTCTTTTTTATAGCAGTATCTGCTGGATAAGATGCTAATCACGGTTCAAACTCGGTGGGCGTATCGCCTTTTTCCAACTGGACGGCGTCAAACCAAACCGTGCTGTCGTCCGTGCCGGCGCAAAAGTAAAACTGATGATACCCGTCGGCCCCCGGGGGAATTTTGCCGCTGACCGCCAGGCGCTGCCAGTTGGTTGAAATGACGGCGATATTGGACTTCCAATCCTTCAAACTGATGCTGCCCAGGCCGGCTTTCACGCCAGCGCGGTCGGCGCGCGCATAAATCGAGAGCACATATTGCGCCGGCTGCTCCACCTTGGGCATCAAATAAAAACGGACTTGCGCCGGGCTGCCGCCGCTACGGCCGGCGAGCCGGACGCAATACCGCCCATGGAACGGCTGGTTGGTCACCCCGCCATACCGCGCGTCTTGACTGCCGATCCGGGCCGGCGGCAAGCCATGATATCCCAGCACGGCATAGTAATAATCCGGCAACTCCGGCAATGACATATCCTCAAAGCTGGGGTTGGCCGCCAGGTTCTTCTTACCAACCCGGCCCGAGCGCGGCGTTTCCGGCGCCTCGGCCGCCGCCTGTTCGGGGTGATCGGCGGCGGTGACGGAAATATTGATTGTGGATGGTGGATGGTGGATCGCTGAATTATGCCGGCTCTCATCCGCTGCTTGCCGCGTGCCGCCATCCGCACCTTGCCCTTCAATCAAATATGCACGCACGCCAAATGGTTCAAACGTATCGCTGAATGCGCCATCCTGGACGGCGTGCTGACGCTCCGGCGCGAACAATTCGCCCACCGCGGCGGCAGTGATTTTCAAGCCGCGCAGTTGGAAAGTCGCATCCACCGGATACCACTTGCTATTGGCGCAAACCAGCGCGTAACCGCCTGCCGGCCGGGCGCGCAGCGTGACCTGCACCGACGGATATAATTCCTTGTCCGGCGCCCACTCCACCGGGGCGTATTTGACTTGCTGCGGCACGTCCGGCGTCAGCATAATCGGCCCCAATGTTTTCATCTGCCCGGCCAAGTCGCGCAGGGCATCGTAATTCACCTGGTGAATCAGGGTGCCGTAAGCAAAATACGTTATCAGCCTGGCGCCATGAATCAAGGCCAGGTATGTCTGGCAGAATTGCTCCGGACGCGTGATCAGGCGCTTGGCGGTGCCGCTCCAGTAGGCCGACATGGGAATGATCCAGCAGGGTTGGCGGCCCGGCTGCGCGCGCTGATCGGTCGCCGCCGTGATCCGGGACAGGAAATTCGGCGTGCCGCGGTGAAGAGCGCCGGCGGTGATCCAATAGGGGTCCGTGCCCAGCACATCCGTCCAGTCGGTCCATTCGTCCCCCGCCGGAATATAGGACGAGAAATTAAGGTAGAGTGGGTGATAACCATCCGCCTCGTTGGCCATGCGATACAGTTCGCGTCCGCGTTGGGGCATATCCGGCGCTTCCGGATGGCAGCCGGGTTCATCAATCGAAAAATAGCCCATGACATTCGGCGAATCCTTCAGGCTGGCGATGACTTCCTGCACCAGTTGCCGTTTGGCCGGGCGGAATTCGTCAAACAGGCGCTGGCGTTCCGCCGGCGTCATTTTGGCGGCGGCCGCGGCCATGGGTCCCCGTTCAAACCCCAGCTTGAAGCTGATGGGCGCATTCGTGGTCATGTAGCCGTCCAGATAATCCATGAGATAAAGACCGTATTGCTCCGCCAGCCGGCGGTTTTCCAGCGCCATTTCCGGTTTCAACATCAAATCCAAAACACAAACATGATCAAGCCCGGCCGCGGCAACATCCCTGACAATATCCTCCGTGATCCGGTGCGTCACAATGCCGAAGCCGAAATACGGTTGCCCATTCCGCAGTAAAATGCGGTTAATCCGGTCAACCTTCCATTCGCAGCCCGGCTTGGGCGGGCGCTTGATCAATGTCACCGCCTGGCCCGTCAGTTTCTCCCCATTCGCCCGGCAGAGCTCAACCTGCAACTCCGACGCGCCCAGCGCCAGGCCTGACAGCGGAACAGGCGCCTGCATCAGCGTTTGGGCCGGCGCCTGCTCGGCCAGCGTTTTGGCATCCGCGCCGCGGATCACCACCTTGAGCGCCGTCAATTCCGCCGGAGGCAGACTGAATTCGCAAACCGCGCGCGCTTCCGCTTCCGTGGTATAATACGAACGATCCAGGTAACAAGTCATCAGCCGCAGCACGGCCATATCATCGGCCTCCAGCGGGACCGCCTGATAGGTTTCGCCTGTGGCCGGGTCTTTCAGCCGCACCACCGCGCGGCGTTCGACCATGGCGGACACCGGCACCATGATCTGCACATCCTGCGGATCGCGGCCGGCCACCTGGATCTCCCGGGCAAAGACTTCGGCCGGCCCGGTGATGGGGCGGTCTTCCACCTCCAGCAGCGCCGTCCCGGACTGCGCAAACGCACTGGACATTTTCATGGCCAAGCCGTAGGCATATTTCCCATCCGCCACACTGTAACGTTCAACGGCCAGGCCGGATAAATTCGGGAAAAACGGGGCGCGTATGGATGTAGTCTCCATCCCCTTCAGCCAGCCAAAGCTTTCCGGCTCGTGAAATCCCGCTTTGACAGGAGCAAAACTCAAAAATTCCTTCTCCTCGCCCACACGCACCTGGCTGGGATCGATGGTGGGGATGACGAGATTAACGTTCAAATTAAACCGGCATTTGCCCAAATCGCCGTATGCCGCCAGGAAGGCCAGCGGGATGGCCGCTTCCGCGCACCAGCCGCGCTCGGTCATGACCGTGCCGGAACGCCAGGGAATCAACCCCGGCGTGGCGTGATCCGCCTTGCGCGTGACATATTTTTCCGCGCTTACGTTCAGTGAATTGAGCATGTATTGGATATAAAAGATGCCATCCGTGCCCGGATCGAGAAAGAGTTCCAGCGAATCGTCCGCCGTCACCGGGCCATTATGCCGCAGGATTGTGCGCTTGATATGTTGCGGGGCGGGGTGCGGCAGATCCACCGCCAGGTAAAGCCAGGCATCATCCCGCGTTAACCAGGCCCGGACCGCGCGGGTCTTGCCGGCTTGCTGGAAAACGTGCAGGTTGGTAATCATTGCCGGCGTCTGCCAGCAGGCATCAGTCAGAACACCGTCCACCATGGGCGCTTGCGCGCAACGCGTGATTGCCAAAGTTGGCGGCGCGGACTCCGCCCGGCCGGAAATTGAAATCATCCCGCACAATCCCGCGACAACCAGACCAACCCGACAATTCATCGCGCCTCCTTGATCATTTCAAAACCTCCGTGATGGCCTCATCCATGGCTTTCTGAACGGGCAACCATTGGTCGCGGATTTCCGCTTGCAACTGCGCTACATATCCGGCCGGCTCGCCATGCCACAACGCGACACGCCGATCGTTAGCCGTCAACACCTCAGCCACCGCGGACTGGTAATCCACCCAGGCCGCCTGTAATTTGGTGGCATTGGCCGGTTGCTTCAAATTACACCCAGTCAAACAATCCGACAGCGCATTCAGGCCGGCATACATCTTTAGCAATGCCGCAAAATAGCTTGTTTCCGCCAATGGCAACGGTTTGTTAAGCGGCCTGGCCAGGGCCAGGGCCGCCTGGCAGCCGGCTTCCGCCCGGGCCAGCGCTTGCGTGTCGAATAATCCAATCGGCTGGCGATTATTTATGCTTTCACCGATTTTGGCGAACTGATTATTGTAACCGCGGGTACAAGGCAACCCCGCGCCGGGCACGCGCGGCTTGTCCAGGGCCGTCTTGAGCTGTGTCATTTTTTCCACCCAATCGGCAAACAATGCCGGCCGGTCATAGCCGGCGCGGGTGGCCCAAGCCTCCGTAAACTGGCGCGGCGTGCGGCCGTTGACATTCCACGACCATTCCGCCACCGCGCTCAAGGGGAATCCGTAGATTTCCGCATAATAGTCCGGCGGGATCAACCCGGCGCCGTAATAATGCCCGCTGATGCTCAAGACCCCTTTCAACTTGGCGGCATACCCGTTGGTGATCGGGCTGATGATCCTTTCCGGCATGCGGAAACAATCATCCTGGGTGGTGATGCAATTATAACCGCTGAAGGATAACACCCACTGGCCGCGGTGCGCCGCTTCCAGAAATGGCGGGTAAATGCTGTACACCCGCTCGATTTTCACTTCCGGCGGCAATGCGCTCAACGCCTGGGCCGTGGCGGGAGTGGCATCGCCTTGGGAATAAAAGATGCGCAAGACCATTTCCGGATATTCAGCCCGGATACTTTGCCAGGCATCAACCACCAGTTTGCTTTCCAATTGCGTTTGCGTCAGCCCGGACTTCGAACATTGCGCGCATTGGCATTGACCCTTGAATTCGCTAAGCCAGACGCTGACTTCCGGGGCATGCTGCTCGCCCAAAGCCGCCAGCATGTCCGCGACAATCGTTTTCCACAAAGGCTGCGACGCACAAATGACCGGGATATCCCGCTTGGCATACTTGTATTGCTCACCCTCGCATACCGCCCCCGCCCCCTGTCCCATCAGTTCCGGGTGCGTCTTGTAAATTCCGAACAACCGGTCGAAATAATTCAGGTGATGGATCATCTGCACACGTTCGGCCATGGCATGCCGGCGCAAAACGTCCAGCATTCCGGGATCAACCGTTGGCCGGTGCCAGGCATTGCCGGTTTTGACATGGCCGCAGACATAGGTGAGGTAATTTAATTTCAATGCGGAGAGGGACGGGACGACCCGCGGCGAGTTCCAAATGCCGCGTTCTTCCATGTCCGGCCAGTCCGTCACGCTGGCCAGCGGAATTTTTACCCCGCCCGGCGCCCGCCCGGCGGAGAGCAATTGCCGCAACGTCTGCGCGCCGTAATATAATCCCTTTTCATCCAAGGCCGCTACGATCAGGCCGGCATCGCCGATGGGCCGGATCAGATAGGCCTGTTTGGAATTGGGACAGGTTTTCAACCGCCCGGCATCCGCCACCGCCTGGCCGCCCACCCGCCCTTGTCCATCCAGCACACCCAAATAAATCCGAAAAGCGGATCCAGTCGGCGCCTGGCCGGCGGATTCCTGGAACAACGCCGTCAATTCATCCCGGATTTGCGCCTGCACCGGCCCGGCCTCCGCATTGATTACCAGGCCGACGTCCGCGGGATTGAAGGTTGCAGCCTGGTCAATGGCGACCTCATGCGGCAGCGGTAATAGATAATTCAACCAGTTCTGCCGTTCGGCCTCGGTTGCCGGGCGCGGCGCCGCTCCGGCCAAGCCGGCCAAGCCGGCCAAGATTGCCATCCAACGCATGTGCCTCATCGTTGTGCTTCCTGCTATTGTTTTTTTATCACCACACTTTAAACAAAGTTCCATGCTGATAAAACTCATACGCGCCCATGTCCACAACCCGCATGAAATGATCCACGCGCGAGAATCCATCCAAGTCATGTTCGCCGGCCATCCAGGCGCGGTTGATGCCGGCATTGACGCAGGGCGACAACGGTGACAGGCGTACATTGTTATCGGCCAACCCGGCAAAGAGCGGATCGGCAACCAGGCAATTGGTGGCGAAACAATTCGAACCGTAGGCCGCAGGGTCCGGCGCCGCGCAGCAATTGGTGAAATATGCCGTCGAACTGGAATGAACCCAATAGTTTGACCCGGAAATCGCGGCCGTGTTGCTCCAGACGACGCAATTATCAACCTGCCCGGTGGCGGTATAAAAAGCGATGCCGCCGCCGTAACTGGCGGTATTGCCGTAAATCGTGCAATTCTCCACCAAGCCGTTGGAACTGCTGGTGAAATACAAGCCGCCGCCAATGCTGGAGCCGCTGGCCAGGCAGACGTTATCATGAATACTGCAATTGCGCACCGAAGTATTGTGTCCCAGATACGCCCCGCCGCCGCCACTCAACCGAACCAGATTGCCATTAATGACACAACGCACCAAACGCCCGCCGCCGGTAAAAACAATGCCCCCGCCGCCGAGGCGGGAAACATTCGACGCAATCTGGCAATCGCGCAATTCCAAATCGGCCGGCAGGTAAGCGTTCAATCCGCCGCCGCCGGCGTTGGTCGTGTCATTCTGCGCCAAAACACAGTTCGCCAGCAGCCAGGGGCCGCCGTAGGTCACCTTCACCCCGCCGCCGCCGTTGTTGGTGGACGTGTTGCCGATGATCCGGCAATTCCAGACTGTGCCGCTGCGGCCGCTGCCGCCGCCCAAATAAATCGCGCCGCCGCCGTTGGCCGAGCCGTCATAATTATGATGATTGCGGCTGCCGGAAATGACGCAATTGGTCAAATTTCCCCGTGCAATACTAACGGCGCCGCCGCCGGCCCAAGGCATAACCGTGGAAGTGGACCAGAAGCAGCCGTTGGTCAGGGTGAATCCCCGGAGCCACGCCCCATAATTATTCAGGAAGAAAAGACGGTTGGTGGTATTCGGATAATTGCCGTCGAGAATGGTCGTGTCCGGGTCCAAGCCGCCGTCCGGCGCCCAACTGCGCAGATTGATCGCATAACTGATGCTCACCTGGTTGGTGAGGTAATACGTGGAATTGTTCGTTACGTAAACCGTATCGCCATCCCGGCAGCGGGCGACCACTTCGATCAAATTGGTGTGCGCCCAGGCCCAGTTGGTCCAGGGTTCCGTTGGCGTCGAGCCGGATGCCGCCACGTAATAATTGGTCGCCAGACAAGGAACCGCAACCGCCGCTGCCAACAGCATGATCCATGTATTACCCGTGCGCATGGCTAATCCTCCTGCCTTGGTTATTGCATGAGCCAGTTGCTATCGTTTCCTATGTTAGCACTCCGGCACCCCAACGCCAATGGACAAAATTGACTGTTTTGTGTGGAAAATTAGCCGAAGCCCCGCCGTTAACAGGGCGCGGCCCGCTTTATCGGGGAGCGGCGGCTTCACCCCCCGGCCAGCCGCCGTTTTATATTCATGCTCAACATACAACTTCATGCCGCTTATTCAAGCATTTTTATGGCGCCTTGCCCATCCACCCGAAAATATTTTAAACTTTGTCTTGCAAAGCACTTTGCCTTATTGTAGACTCCGGGAAAAGAAAGGATTGCCATGATTGCAAATCACATCCATGACGCCCTGGCACAGGTCCGCCGGTTGCAGGACCTAATCCTCGCCAAGCGCCTGTTTCGCGGGTATTCGGGACTCGCGCGGATGGCCGGCGGGCTGCTGGCGCTCGCCGGCGCGGCGGCCATGGCCCGGCCGGATTTCCCGGCCACGCCCACCGCCCACCTCCGCGGGTGGGCGGCCGTATTGGCCGGCGCGTTGCTCTGTAATTACGGCGCGCTGCTCTGCTGGTTTATCATCCGGCCGGGCAGCCGCCGGCCGCTGCGCGAACTGATTCCGGCGGGCGACGCGGTGCCGGCCCTGGCCGCCGGCGCCGGCTTGAGCCTGGCACTGGT
>CAZYXU010000029.1:0-30480 GCA_964650945.1 uncultured Verrucomicrobiota bacterium
TAAATCGTGTTTGACGCGGCGGAGGCGTCCCGTTATATTTACGCGCATAAATAAATGCAAACCACACCAAAATCACTGCGCCTGCAAATCGGCATCTTCGGCCGGCGGAATACCGGCAAATCATCCCTCCTCAACGCCCTCGTCAACCAGGATGTCGCCATCGTCTCCGCCGTCCCCGGCACCACCACCGACCCGGTGGAAAAGCCGCTGGAATTCCGCCCGATCGGCCCGGCCCTTTTCATTGACACCGCCGGCCTGGATGATACCGCCGACGCCCTCGGCCGCCAGCGCGTAGCGCGCACCCACAAGGTGCTGGACCGGGTGGACCTGGCCATCCTGCTGGCCGAGCAATGGGGAGATTACGAACAAGAGCTGCTGAATCTCCTGCGCGCCCGTAAAATTCCCTTTGTCGCCGTCGCCGGCAAGGCGGACCTACGCGCCGACCGCCAACTGGAGGACGCCATCCAGGCCGCCGGGGCATCCCCCGTGACCTGCAGCGCGACGCAACGCACCGGCATCTCCGAATTGCGCCAGGCCATCATCCGGCTCGCGCCGGAAGATTTCTTTGCCCAGCTTACCATCACCGGCGATTTGGTGTCCCCGGGCGGACTGGCCGTGCTGGTGACGCCGATTGACCTGGAGGCGCCCAAGGGCCGGCTGATTCTGCCGCAGATGCAAACCATCCGCGACCTCCTGGACAACGACGCCTATTGCATGGTCGTCAAGGAAAATGCCCTGCCCGCCGCGCTGCAGCGGCTCAAGACGCCCCCGGCATTGGTCATCACCGACAGCCAGGCTTTTCAACAAGTCGCCGCCGTGACCCCGGACGACGTGCCGCTGACCGGCTTTTCGATCCTGTTTGCCCGGCTCAAGGGCGACCTCGCGGCGCTGACGCGCGGCGCGCTGCGCATCGGCGCGCTGCAGGCCGGCGACCGCGTCCTGATTGCCGAGTCCTGCACGCATCATCCCGTGGACGACGACATCGGGCGCGTGAAAATCCCCCGCTGGCTCGAGCGGCATGTGGGCGGCAAGCTCCAATTCGATATCATGGCCGGCCAGGATTTCCCCGCCGACCTGCGCGCCTACCGCCTGATCATCCATTGCGGCGGCTGCATGTTCAACCGCCGGCTGATGCTGACCCGGATCGAGCAGGCCCGCGCCGCGGGCGTGCCCATCACCAATTACGGGATGGCGATTGCCGTCAGCCTGGGCATTCTGGAGCGCGCCCTCCGGCCATTTCCCGACGTCCATGCCTTGCTCGGAAAACCCGCCGCATGCAATCAAACCGCGGAAACACCAACACCATGAAAAACATCCCACCCGCCCTGTCCGCCCGTCTAACCCCTGCGCTGTCATTGCCGCTGGCGCTCCTGCTGTTTTGCGGCTGCGCCGCCAAGCGCGAGCGCATCACGGAGCTCGCGCAGCTGCACGACAAGGAATTCGCCGTGCCATCCGGCACGGTGGCCGATCAACTGGTGCGCTCGCACTTTCCCGGCGCCCGGTTCAAATATTTCAACAGTGTCTTGGACACCTGCATGGCCGTCAAGGCCGGCAAAGCGGATGCCGCGGCCTACGACGAGCCGATCCTGCGCAATTTTGCCGCCCGCCATCCCGGCCTCAAGGTGCTCTCCGGCATGATCACCGTGGATCAATACGGTTATGCCGTGCGGCTGGCCGACATCCACCTGAAACAGGCCATTGACGGGGTCCTGAGCGAATTGAAGGCCAGCGGCGAATATGACCGGATGCTCGCGCGCTGGCTGCCGGCCAAGGGCGCACCCGGCCCGATGCCGGAAATGACCGCCGGCGGCGACCAGGGCACGCTCCGCTTCGGAACTTCCGCGGTGACCGAGCCCTTTTCCTTCGTGGATGGCAGCCGCGAGGTGGTCGGACTCGACATTGAACTGGCGCGCCATTTTGCCCGTAAATTGAACATGAAACTGGAAGTGGTGAACATGGAATTCGGCGGCATGATTCCCGCCCTGGTCGCCGGCAAGGTGGATATCATCGGCGCCTGCATCACCATCACCCCCGAGCGGGCCGGGCAGGTGCTCTTCTCGGACTCGTATTACACCGGCGGCATTGCGGCGCTGGTCAGGGAATAGACGCCGCGAAATCAACACCAATTTTCGCCGGCACAGCGCGCGGCCGCACGCGGCGCTGCCGGCTACCACAAAATGCACAATACATGGATTGAAGGCTTTTACCGGAATGTGCTCCACGAGCAGCGTTACCTGTTGATTCTGGACGGCCTCAAGACCACGGCCGTAATTTCGATCTGGGCGCTCCTGCTGGGCACCGTCCTGGGCATCCTGATCTGCCGCCTGCGCCTGGCGCGCTCCCCCTGGCTGGCCCTGCCCGCCCGGGCGTTTATCGCCGTCATGCGGGGCGTTCCGCTGCTGGTCATCCTGATGATCAACTTTTACGTGGTGTTTGCCGCGGTCAATATCGACGCCGTCCATGTGGCCATTTTAACCTTCGGCGTTAATTTCGCCGCCTATGTGGCCGAAATCTACCGCGCCGGCATCGCCAGCGTTGACCGGGGCCAAACCGAAGCGGGGCTGGCCCTGGGGTTCACCCGGATTCAGACCTTCACGCATATCGTGGCGCCCCAGGCCCTGCGCTACATCCTCCCGGTCTATAAAGGCGAAGCGATTTCCATGATAAAAATGACCTCCGTGGTCGGCTATATCGCCGTCCAGGACCTGACCCGGGCGGCCGACATCATCCGCAGCCGGACCTTCGACGCCTTTTTCCCGCTGATCATGGTGGCGATCCTGTATTTTCTCTTTGCCTGGCTGCTGCTGGCCGGGCTTACCGGGTTGGAGGCGCGTCTGTCCGCCGGGCGCCCGGTACGGCGGCGGTGAGGTGAAACAATGATCCGGATACTCAACCTGACCAAATCATTCGGCGCGGATCGCGTCTTGAACGGCGTCACCGAAACCATCAATCCCGGCGAAGTGGTGGCCGTCATTGGCCCATCCGGCTCGGGCAAAAGCACTTTGCTGCGCTGCATCAATCTGCTCGAATACCCGGATGGCGGGGAAATCCTGGTGGAAGGCCAGAACATCCTCGCGCCGGGAACCAACCAGGCGCGCGTGCGGCAGAAAATCGGCATGGTGTTCCAGTCCTTCCATCTTTTCCCCCACCTCAACGCGCTGGAGAATGTCGCCATCGGGCCGGTGAAAATCCTCCGGCAGTCCCGCCGGGCGGCGGCGGCGCGCGGGCGGGAACTGCTCAAAATGGTCGGCCTGTCCGATAAAGCCGCGAGCATGCCCCACACGCTTTCCGGCGGCCAGCAGCAACGCGTGGCCATCGCGCGCTGCCTGGCCATGAATCCCGCCATCATCCTGTTCGACGAACCGACCTCCGCGCTGGACCCCACCATGATCAGCGAAGTGCTGGCGGTCATCCGCCGCCTGGCCCGGGATGGCATGACGATGATGATCGTCACCCACGAATTGAATTTTGCCCGGGACGTCGCGAGCCGGGTATTCTACATGGACGAGGGGATCGTTTACGAATCCGGACCGCCCGCCCGGATCATGGACCAGGCCGCCCGGGAGAAGACCCGCGCCTTCATCAACCGGCTGCGGAATTTCAGTTATAACATTGACAGCCCGGATTTCGACGCCTTCGCCATGAACGCCGAAATTGAAACCTTCTGCGAAAAACACTTCTTCAGCCAGAAATTAACCCAGCACACCATGTTGGCGGTGGAAGAAGCGCTGGCGTTGTATTTCTCCCGCCCGGACCCGGGCGCCATTAACGTCACCGTATCCTACGCCGAAAAATCGGGGACGGTTGACATCTGCTTCGACGACCGGCGGCCGCCGCGCAATTTCCTCGAGGACTCCGGCGCGGATGACGGCCTGGGATTGAAGATTCTGCGCGGCATCGCGCATGACATCGTCTGCGATCGGCTGGCCGATGGCAACCGCGTGCGCCTGACCCTGAATGCCTCAAACAAATAATGCGGCGCGCCGCGGCGGCGAGCGGTCTCCGCCGGCCGGTGGACGCCGGCCTGGCCCGCGTCAAATCATGGCAACGCCCAGTATCCGGGCCAGGCCGCGCAGCGCCCGGCGCTGATCGCCATAGGCCAGGATATAATGCTGCCCCATGACCTTGTCCTGGAATTCCGGCATGGGCGCATCGAGGTTGACCTGCAAGCTGGGTAATTGCGGCGCCGGCGGCTGCCAGCCGGCTTCCTCCCAGGCTGGCGGCGGCACGGCCGCGCCGGTGACCGTATGCAGGCAGTAACGGCCGCCGGCATGCGCCAGCCGGATCAACGTTACCGGGCCGGTCTTGATCCTGGATACATTCAACAACCCCTCGCCGAATCCGCCGAAGGCCGTGGGCGTGATGCGCACCGGGCCGTCCACCACCTGGGGCGGCACATAATCCGGCACGCCCATCAGCACGCCGTTTTCCAGGAAATCGTAGAATTCCAGGTAGGCGCCCACCTGGCCGGTAAGCTGCCGGACCATCAGTTGGGTAACGGCGCCCAGGGTGTCGTTCTCGGGGATGGTGCAGATATCCGGCTCGGTATCGTGCAAGAGCGTCAGGGCGCCGGCCGGCGCGAATTGAAAAAATTTCTTCACGCCATCCACGTCCTTGAACGACAGCGCCTGGTAGCCGCGTTCCTGGATTTTGCGCCGCAGCGCCCAGCAAAGCCGGATGGTGTTTTCCAGCGTCGCAGGCTGCGCCGGCTTGGTGAATTGCCAGTGCGACTGCATGCGCGCGCCCAAAGCGGCGAGGGCCGCCGCGTCGCATTCCGCCATGCCGCGCGCGATTTCCAGCATTTCGAAAAACTCCACCTCCACGCCGATTTGGGTGCGCAACGACATCCCGTCGAACATCGTGCCGTAAAGATTCATGTCGCGGAAGCCCATCTGCCCGATACGCGCGCCGCGCAGCAGGGTCGCCGCCCGGGCGGCCCGGGCAAAGTCCAGGATGGCGGGGATCGGCATGGGCCCGCCGGGAGTCTGTGTGACATACTCGAACACAAACCCCATTTCTTCCAGCGGATGGCGCAAGGCGGTTGTCCCGGCCTGGGGCGCGGTCGTGATCAGGCGGCCGCCTTCCTGCCAGCCGGCCAGCCCCCAGAGCACCAGGGGACGATGCCGGAACTGGTCAATCACGCCCAGCACCGCATGCGAGGGAATCCAGCCGGCGACGCACACCAGCAGCACATCGAAATCGTGCCGGCGCAATTCCGCCGCCGCGCGCCGCACATCCCGGCCTTCCGGATCGTCGCTGACCGGCGCGGTCTCGAAGATTTCAAATTCATCCGCCGGCAGTTGCGCGCGCGCCGCGCGGCAGAGCCGCTCCACCAGCTCGCGCGGCGTGTTGACTTCGCCGAATCCCACAAATCCCGCCTTGATTTTACGCATGTTGTTTTCCTTTGAGTTAAAATCAGCCGGCATCGAATTCCGGCAACGCCCTTTTTTCCAACTCGCAATACCTTTGATAGACCGGCTCGTAAAGATCGGCCGTCGCGGGGTCATGGCGCACGACTTTTTGCGGGCGCACCATGGCGGCGCAGGCCGTGGCATGGTCCGGGTAAACGCCGACGGCCACGGCCGCCAGCAAAGCCGTGCCCAGGCTGGTGGCCTCGGCGCATTCCATCGTCACCAGGTCGCGCCGGCAGGCATCCGCCTTGATCTGCAGCCATAAGTCGCTGCGCGAAGCCCCGCCCAGCGACCGGAGTTCCGTGCCGGCCACCCCCATTTCCGCCAGCATTTCCAGGTTGCCGCGCACCATGAAGGCCACCGCCTCCAGGAGCGCGCGCACCAGGTGCGCGCGGGTATGATTCAGGGTCAGGCCCAAAAATGCCGCGCGCGCCCGGGCGGAAACATGCGGGCAGCCGGCGCCGCTGAAATGGGGCAGCAGCAACAGCCCGCCGGCGCCCGGCGCGACCTCCGCCGCCGGCCGGCACAGGGCGTCGTAATCGGCGCCGTCGCCGAACTCGTCGCGGAACCAGCGCAAGGCCATGCCGGCGGTCGGCGCCCAGGGCAGCAGCACGTAACGGCCCGGCACGCCATGCATATAGACGCCGACGCGGCGTTGCGGGTCCAGTACCGGCCGGAGCGTGGTGGCGGCCAGGGCCAGGGCGGCGCCGGTATTTTCGGTAATCACGCCCGGGTTGATGCTGCCGGCGCCAAGGGCGCCGCACACCTGGTCAATCGGCGCCGGCGCCACTGGGATGCCGGCCGGCAAGCCCGTATCGCGCGCGGCCGCCGCATGGACGGCGCCCGCCACGGCGGCCGGCCCGGACAATTCCGGCAATTGCTCCGCGCGCAGACCCAGGTATTCCAGCATCGCCGGCCACCAAGCGCCGGTATTCAGATCGAAATAGAGCGTGGAGGGATTCAAACCGCGATCGGAAATAAAGCGGCCGGTCAGACGGTAAACAAGGTAATCGCCCACCAGCAGGTATTTGGCGGCACGCGCGAAAATTTCGGGCGCGTGGCGGCGCAGCCACATGATGCGCGTCGCCGGCCAGGCGGAAATCATTTCCTGCTGACCGGTGATCCGGTAAACCTCCGCCGGATCGAACACCCGGGCCAGCTCAGCCGCTTCCGCCGCCGAGCGGGTATCGAGCCAGACAATCGCCGGCCGCAAGGGGCGCCCCTGCCCGTCCAAAACGATCAGGGTTTCCCCCTGGCTGGTGACGCCGACCGCCCGAATATCAACCCCATCCTGCCGGCAGGCGTCCAGGGCGGATTTGATTCCCCGGCAGGCGGCCTCCCAATAAACCTCCGGATCCAATTCCATCCAATCGGGAAGGGGTTTGGCCGGCTGGTACTCGCAGGCGGCCGTGGCGCGCAAATGGCCCTGCGCGTCAAAGATCGCCGCCTTCAGGGCAGTGGTGCCCACATCCAGGGTCAGAATATCCACGGGGTTTTGCATTGATAGAATCCCAACATATCTGGAAAGTGCTGGGGCAAAGGCACAGAGGATCAAAGTGACAAAGACGGATTGCACCAGATCTCAACTTTGCCCCTTTGTGCCTTTGCCCCTTTTTGCCTACATATTCAGCCGATGCCACACGTGAGATTAAAACATGCCATCGATCGCCGCCAATGTTTCTTCAACCAGCAAGTCGCCGCCGGCTGGACCAACCTGGCCGTTGATCACCAGCGCCCCATAGCCGCCATGCGCGACCGCGCGCGGCGTCGGCAGGTATCCGCCCATATCCCCGGCCAACTGGACCAGCATCGTACGCCGGGCGCGGCTGCGGGCCTTGATCCGCTGGCCGTATTCCAGGAACAGTTCGAAGGGATTGGACGCCATGGCGGTTTCGCCCAGGCGCAGGCAATGCAGTTCGCAGGCATAGTCGGGATTCGCAGCCTGCGTCTCCAGGCGCTTCAGCACCGCTTGGTTGTCATGGTAACGCACAAAGTCCTCGTTTTTATCGTCATAAGGACCATGCCCGCCGGCCTTTTCCCGGGCCAGCGTCCGGGCCGCAAAGCCGGTATACGCCCGGCGCAGGTCGCCGGTCAGGTCCGGGTTGGCCGCCTGCAGCTTCCGGATGTTGGCCCGGGCCTGCTCGCCATCCTGCGCCGTCACCCGGCGCAGGGGCAACGCGATGGTCTTCACCAGGTGCCGGAATACCGGGGCCCAGTCAATTTTTTTGGCATCCGGTGTTGCGGCCGACGACACGTCCGGCGCGGGCAATGACTCCAGCGCCGCGCGCGCCAGCCGCTGGGCCAGGATGCGCATCCCGGCTTCATCCCAGAAATGCGCCGGGCCGACCCGGTAATTGCGCGTCAAATCGCGGGGCGACTGATCGCCGGCCGGAGCGACCTGGTACAACACCGGCACGTCCCGACCCCAGGCCGCGCGCAACAACCGGCGGAGTTCGCCGATAAAATCGGCGGAAACGAACCGGCCGGCTTCCATGACCTGGGCCGGGCAGGCGGCATTGACCACGACGCCCGTCAATTGTTTCCGGTCATTCCAGGTAAAAATCAATTCCACGCCGGCATCCTCGCCGCCTTCCATGCCGGTAAAATCGGGGCGGTCCACCGCGCCGTACATTTCCGATGTGCCATCGGCATAGACCGGCCGGCGGCAATGGCCGAGCGCCGCCCAGGCCAAGTCAAAACTGACGCCGCCCGGCGCGCGGCCGCGCCAAGCCGCCGCCGCCGCATCCGCCAGCCGCTCCACCAGCAATCCGCGGTAAGCGTCGCTGGTCATGGCCCGCGCATCCGGCTCCCACCAGCCGCGGAACGTCCAGGGCGACGGCGCGGTATGCGTGTGGATGGCATTGATCAGCAAGCGCGCGACATCGAACTCCGGCAGCATCCCGCGCAGCCGTTCCCGGACTTCATCCTGCAGATCGCGCGTGATCCCCACCATATCCACGCCCAACAGCACGGCCTGCTCCGGCCGGCCGGCCTGGTCGGATTCCATGGCCCAAGCTACCGCCGAGAGCGGGTCGCGCATCCGTTCGGCCAGCCGCTGGTAATACTGGCCCGACAACTCCACCGGCAAAGCCGGCGAGATATCGCGCACCGCCCACCCCGTCAAAAATTTCCCCGGCCCGCTGGCTGGCATATATTTACCCTTTATCCATGTTATCAGAGTCTCTTTCAAAAGTGTTCAGTGTTCGGTGTTCAGTGTTCGGCAGTCAGAATTACACGACAACGTAACGCGCTGATTTAACACCACTTGCAATCATTCTGAATTCTGACTCCTGCATTCTGAATTCTTTCAAAACGTTAGTTTTGAAATTGGCTCAACCGTGCAATTTCGGCGAATATTATACCCGCGGAACGATAAAGCAAGCCGTAAAAACTCGCCGGCGGCTGAATCGCCTTGCCATTTGGGGAAGTTCATGGTAAACACCAAAACCAACTTTCATGCAACGGGATCCCATGCAAATGCAATACAACTGGCAGACACAACGCGGACGGAACGCCTTCCTGGCCCTGCAGGATGGCACGATCTTCCGCGGCCACAGCGTCGGCGCGCCGGCGGACGCCGTGGGCGAAGTGGTTTTCAACACGGGGATGACCGGTTACCAGGAAATTTTAAGCGATCCGTCCTATGCCGGCCAGTTTGTGACCATGACCTATCCGGAAATCGGCAATTACGGCATAACGGACGGCGACATGGAATCCGCGCGCCTGAGCGCCAGCGGGCTGATCCTGCACGAATTGAACTCCCCCAGCAACTGGCGCGCGGAAACATCGCTGAGCGAAGCCCTGATCCGGGGCGGCATCCCGGCGCTGGCCGGCGTGGATACGCGCGCGCTGACCACGCTCCTGCGCCGCCAGGGCACGCAGCGCGGCTTCCTTTCCCTCACCGGCCGGATTGCGGAATCCGACGCCGTGCAAAAGGCGCGGGACTGGGAAGGTTTGGACGGGCAGGATTACGCGGCGCGGGTGACTTGCGCCAAAGCCTACGCCTGGGACGCCGATGACAAGCTGAGCGCCAGTTGGGGCATGCCGGCGCCCTTGCCGCCGGCGGATTTAAAAATCGTGGCCTATGATTTCGGCATCAAATGGAACATTCTCCGCTGCCTGCGGCGTTCCGGCATGGCGGTGACGGTGGTGCCGGCCAACACCCCGGCCGCGGCGGCGCTGGCGCACCGGCCGGACGGCGTCTTCTTTTCCAACGGACCGGCCGACCCGGCCGCCGTGACCTATGCCGTCGAAGCCGCGCGACAGTTAATCGGCAAGACGCCGGTCATGGGCATCTGCCTCGGACACCAGCTTCTGGGGCTGGCCGCCGGCGGGATCACCCGCCGGCTGAAATTCGGCCATCATGGCTGCAACCATCCGGTCAAGAACCTGTCCACCGGCGCGGTGGAAATCACTTCGCAGAATCACAATTTCACGCTGGACCCCGACTCGCTGCGCGGCACGCCGCTGACAATCACCCATATCAATCTCAACGACCAGACCGTCGAGGGCATCCGGCATCAGACCGAGCCGATGTTCGCGGTGCAATACCACCCCGAGGCGGGCCCGGGCCCCCACGACCCGTTCTACCTGTTTCAACATTTTCGGGAGATGATCGTCAAGGCATGAAAACCGGCAACTGGATCGCCATCCTCGATTTCGGCTCGCAATACACGCAATTGATCGCCCGCCGCATCCGGGAACAGAAGGTTTATTCGGAAATCCTGCGCTTCGATACGCCGGCGGACCGGCTGCGCCGGCGCCGGCCGGCCGGCATCATTCTTTCGGGCGGCCCGGCGAGCGTGCTGCAGCCCGGTTCGCCGCGCTGCGATCCGGCGCTGCTGCAACTGGGCATTCCGGTGCTGGGCATCTGTTACGGCATGCAACTGACTGCGCAATTGCTGGGCGGAACGGTGCGCGCCGGCGCCGCCGGAGAATACGGACCGGCCAATGTCGCTATCGCCCACCCCGGCGCCTTGTTCAGGCAATTACCGCGCCGGCTGCGGGTCTGGATGAGCCATGGCGACCAGGTTGCGCAACTCCCCGCGGGATTCACGGGACTGGCGGGCACCGGCGCCTGCCATTACGCCGCCATGGCCGACCAGCGCCGGCGGATTTACGGCATCCAATTTCATCCCGAAGTGGTCCACACCCCGCATGGGGCGGAGATCTTGAGCAATTTCCTCTTCCAGGTCTGCCGTTGCCGGCCGGATTGGGCCATGGCGCGTTTCATTCAGGAAACCATCCGCGACATCCGCCGGCGCGTAAAAACCGGCCAGGTTGTCTGCGGCCTCAGCGGCGGCGTGGACTCCGCAGTCGCGGCCATGCTGCTCCACCGCGCCATCGGGCCGCGCCTGCATTGTATTTTCGTGGACAACGGACTCCTGCGCCATGGCGAAGCCCGCCAGGTCGAGGAAACCTTCGGGCGGCAATTCGGTTTGAACCTGCGGGTGATTGACGCCCGCCGGGATTTCCTGCGGGATTTACGCGGCATCAACGATCCCGAGCGCAAGCGCAAGCTGATCGGCCGCCGTTTCATCCGCGTGTTCAGCGCGGCTGCGCGCCGCCTGGGGACGGTGAAATTTCTGGCCCAGGGCACCCTCTATCCCGATGTGATTGAAAGCTTCTCGCCCATTGGCGGCCCGTCCGCCACCATCAAAAGCCATCATAACGTCGGCGGCCTGCCGCCGGACCTGAAATTCGAACTGATCGAGCCGTTGCGCGAATTGTTCAAGGACGAAGTCCGCGAGGTGGGGCGCGAACTGGGCATCCCGCAAAGCATCGTGGGCCGGCAGCCCTTTCCCGGCCCCGGCCTCGCGGTGCGCATCGTCGGCGCCGTCACCGCAGAGCGGGTCGCCCTCCTCCAGCAGGCCGATTTACGGATTCAGGAGGAATTCGGCAAATACGCCCGGCAGGCGGAAATCTGGCAGGCGTTCGGCGTCCTGCTGCCGGTGAAAAGCGTCGGGGTCATGGGCGACGGCCGCACTTACGCCAACGCCCTGGTTGTGCGCGCCGTCACCAGCCAGGACGGCATGACTGCCGACTGGGCGCGCCTGCCGGCCGACCTGCTGGCGCGCGTCTCCAACCGCATCATCAATGAAGTGCCCGGCATCAACCGCGTGGTTTACGACATCAGTTCCAAGCCGCCGGCCACGATCGAGTGGGAATAGTTTTTTTAATCCACATGCCCAAAAACGTCATTGTCGCCCAATCCGGCGGACCCTCGCCGGTGATCAACAACTCCCTGCGCGGCCTGCTGGACGCCTGCCGCGATTTTCCCGGAACGTTCGGGCGGATTTACGGAGCCTGGCACGGGATTGAGGGCGTGCTGCAGGAGGAATTGATTGACCTCTCCGCCCAGGACCCGCGCGAAATCGCCCTGCTGGCCGCCACCCCCGCCGCCGGATACATCGGCACCTGCCGCTACAAGCTCAAAGACCGCCAACCGGCGGATTTTCAGCGCGTGATCGAAATTTTCAAGGCGCACGACATCGGCTATTTCTTTTACATCGGCGGCAACGACTCCATGGACACCGCCCACAAGATCAGCCGGATCGCCCGCGCCCAGGGGCTGGAACTGACCGCTACCGGCATACCAAAAACCATTGACAACGATGTGGGCGATCAGGAATTCAAACTGATTGACCACACCCCCGGTTACGGTTCGGCCGCGCGTTACTGGGCATGCAGCATCCAGAATGCCAACGAGGAAAACGCCGGCTCCTGCACCTCCAGCCCGGTGCTGGTCCTGCAAATCATGGGACGCAAGATCGGGTTCCTGCCGGCCGCCGCCCGGCTGGCCGACCCCCACCGCGAAATGCCCCTGCAGATTTACCTGCCCGAAGCCGGGCTGACCCTGGCCGAGCTGACGGAAAACGTCAACGCCGAATTAAAACGCGGCGGGCGATGCATCGTGGCGGTCAGCGAGGGGTTCGATGTGGGCGATATCGGCCCGGTGCATGACGACTTTGGCCACGTGGAATACGGCGCCAGCCGGTCGAATGCGCAGCAGGCGGTGGTCAATCACCTCAACTCCCATAAACTCGCCGCGCGCGGGCTGGTCTTCGGCCAACTGGCCGGCACCGACCAGCGCACCACCACCCTGCACGCCTCGGTCGTGGACCTGGAGGAAGCCTACCAGGTCGGCCGGCATGCCGCGCAAATCGCCGCCCGGGAAGGCAACGGCTGGATGGCCACGATCGTGCGCAAGCCCGGCTCATCATATGCCGTGCGTTACGACCAGGCGCCATTGGATTTCATGGCCAACAGCGAACGCCGTCTGCCCGCCGCCTGGATCGCGCCCAGCCGGATTGACGTTACGGATGACTTTGTCAATTACGCCCGGCCGCTGATTGGCGACGCCTGGAACAAAATCCCCCTGGAAAACGGCGTGCAGCGTTTTGCCCGTCTGCAAAAGATCTTTGCGGAGAAAAAATGCCCGGCCTATGTTCCGGAAGCCTGGCGGTCGGGCTATGCTGCGCGGGGACCGGTGAAAAGTCATCCGTAATCAGCCAACATGCACAACGAAACATGGATCGCGGACGAGCTCGCGCAATTGCGCCGGGGGGGATTGGAACGGCAGTTGCGCGAGACGCCGTTGCCGGGCGCCCGCCATGATGACGCATCGCAGCCGTTGAATTTTGCCAGCAACGATTACCTGGGGCTGTGCCGGGCGCCGGAACTGGTTGCCGCCGCGCAGGCGGCCGCCGCGCGCTGGGGCGCCGGCGCCGCCGCCTCCCGGCTGGTGACCGGCACCCTGCCGATCCATACGCTGCTGGAAGAGCGCTTGGCGGAGCTGAAGGGGTATCCCGCCGCGCTGCTCTTCGGCAGCGGTTACATGGCCAACGCCGGCATCATCCCGGCCATTGTCGGACGCCATGACTGGCTGGTGGTTGACCGGCTGGCGCATGCCAGCATCCTCGATGCCGCCATCATCAGCCGGGCCGAATTGCGCCGGTTCCAGCACAACGATCCGCAACACCTGGCCGAAATCCTGCGGCGCCGGCCGGCGGGCGCGCGCTGCCTGATTGTCACCGAATCGGTTTTCAGCATGGATGGCGACCGCGCGCCCCTCGCGGAAATTGCCGCGCTCGCCGCCCAACATGACGCCATGCTCATGGTGGATGAAGCCCATGCCACCGGGGTCTTCGGCCCCGGCGGCGCCGGATTGACGGCCGAACTGAAACTGGAAAGCTCCGTCAACATCGCCATGGGCACGTTGAGCAAAGCCCTGGGCGCTTACGGCGGATTTTGCGCCTGCTCAAACGACATGCGCGCGCTGCTGGTCAACCGGGCGCGCGCGCTGATTTTCAGCACCGCGCCGCCCCCGGCGGCGGCCGGCGCGGCATTGGCGGCGCTGGACTACCTGGCCGCCCACCCCGATGCCGGACGTGAAGTTTTGGCGCGAGCCGCGTCGTTCCGCGCGCGGTTGCAGGCGGCCGGATTGAATACCGGATCTTCAGACAGTCAGATCATCCCCGTAATTATCGGCGACAATCAGCGCGCGCTGGAAATCGCCGGCGCCCTGCGCCAAAACGGCATCCTGGCGCCGGCCATCCGCCCGCCGACCGTCCCCGCCGGCACAGCCCGGATACGTTTCACCGTCACCCTGGCCCACACCCCCGCCGACTTGGAACAGGCCGCCGCCATTATCATCAAAATTGTTAAGCAATAAGACCCGTCCCTGTCATTTAGAAGCAATAAAGAACAGCATAGATTACACCACCCCCTGCCGTTAACCAGATGGATACAAACACCAGACAATTTTTACTGGTCACCGGCTGGGCGCATACCGCGGCTGTCTGGCAACCGCTGCTTAAAAAACTCGCGCCGGGGTTGCCGCCGCAGATTGTCACGCTCCCGGACTTATCCGCCGATACCCCCATCAACGGCATTCCCGATTATGCCGCGGCATTGGCATCCCGACTCCGGAAATTACCGTCCCCGCCCGTCCTGATCGGCTGGTCCGTCGGCGCCATGGCCGCGCTGGCAGTCGCGGCCCGCCACCCGCAACTGGTGCACCGGCTGGTATTGCTGGCGGGCACGGCGCGATTCTGCCGCGACGCGGATTACCCGTGCGGCCAGCCGTCCGCCAGCTTGCGCAACTTGCGCCGGCAATTGCAACGCGCGCCGCGCGCCGCTTTGGCCGGTTTTTTCACAATGGCCAACGCGCCGTCGGGATTGGACGATACGAGCGCCGAACTTCTGATTGACGGGGCGCTCGCACAAGGTCTGCCGCACCTGACCGCCGGCCTGGATTATCTCGAACAAGCCGACTTGCGGCCGGTGTTGGCAAATGTTACCATGCCGGTCCTGCTGATTCATGGGCGGCATGACCAGGTCATCGCGCGGCAGGCGGGAGGTTACCTGGCCGAACGTCTGCCCAACGCAAGTTTGATGCTGGTGGATGCAGGGCATGTGCTGCCCGTCCAACAACCGGACAAATTGGCGGACATTATATTGCATGCTGATGAGTCTCTTTCAAAAGTGTTCAGTGTTCGGCGTTCAGTGTTCGGCAGCCAGAATTACACGACGACGTAACACGCAGATATAACGCCACTTGCAATAATTCTGAATTCTGACTCCTGCATTCTGAATTCTTTCAAAACGTTAGTTTTGAAATTGGCTCATTGTCATCCCATAGATCTAATTTTCAACCAGAAAACAGGGGTTTTGCTAATAAATTCGGCTATTGCGTTCAAAGTTAAGTTCCGGTTTTATGCGGGGTCGGAATCGGTATCGGAATCGGCATCGATCCCGATAACGATAGCGACCCCGATCCCGACGTTGTATTTCTGCCTTATTACCTGTGGGATGCTACTGAAATTGGCTCTGATATATGAAAGCCATCGCTAAACGTTTTGCCGCGGCCGCGCCCACTTATGATCAGTCGGCCACCGTCCAGGCCCAGGTGTCCCGCCAGCTTGTGGAACATATTCCGCCCACCCTGCGCCCCGACCGGATTCTGGAAATCGGCTGCGGCACCGGATTGTTGACCGCCGGCCTGCGCCGGCGATTCCCGCATAGCCGGCTGGATGCCCTGGACCTGGCGCCGGCCATGATCGTCGAGGCCCGGAAAAACATTCCCGACCCATCCATCAACTGGCTGGCAGGCGATATCCATGCCCTGCCCCCCGGGACCGGTTACCAATTGGTGGCCAGCAGTTCCGCCCTGCACTGGCTGCGGCCGCTGGAGGCCGGACTGGCGGCCGTGTGCCGGCAGATGGCGGATGGCGGACGGCTGGCTTGCGCCATCATGCTGGCCGGCACGCTCCAGGAATTGCACCAATTGCGCCGGCAACTTTTGCCGCATAAGCCGCCCGCCGCCCGGCTGCCGGATAGCGGCGAATTACAACATGCATTGGCCGCCAATGGTCTGCAAATTGAAAACCTGCATATTGAAATGATCGAAACCCGCCATGCATCCGCCGCCGTACTGCTGCGTAAGTTGCATGACCAGGGCGTCACCGCCGGCCCGTTCTCCCGCAACCATGCGCCGCTGGTCCGTGGCGAACTTCATCGGCTCACGGCCGCGTATGACGAGATGTTTGCCGGCGCCGGCGGGGTGACGGCAACCTATCAGGTGGCCTATTTGCTGGCAGTCAAAACATGAAACCGCCATTACAAGGATATTTCATCACCGGGACGGATACGGATGTCGGCAAAACCATCGTTGCCGCCGCCTTGACGGCCATTTTCCTGAATGCCGGACGGCGGGTGCTGCCGGTTAAACCCGTGCAAACCGGCTGCCGCGCGCGCGCGCCGCGGCCGGCGCCGGATATTGCCGCCTGCTGCCGCTTGACCGGCGTAAGCATCCCCCCCGCCGCGCTGCCGCTCCTGACAACGTACCGGTTCCAACCGGCCTGTTCGCCGCATCTGGCGGCGGCGCGCGCGGGAACGCGCATCTCGCTGGCGAAAATTGTTCGTGATGCGCGTCGCTTGCAATCCATGACGGACATGCTGATCGTGGAAGGCGCCGGGGGAGTCATGGTCCCTTTAAACCGCCGGCAAACGATGTTGGACCTGATGCAGGCGCTGGGATTGCCGGTGATCCTGGTCAGCCGCCCCAACCTGGGCGCCATCAACCATGCCTTGCTTTCGTTGCAGACATTGCGCCAGGCCGGATTGACCATTGCCGGTTTGATATTCAATGCCACCCAACCCGGCCTGCCCAATTACATTGAAGCTGACAACCGGCGCTGCATTCCCCGCCGCGGCCATGTGCGGCTGCTGGGCGACATTGCCCACCTGCCCGGGCTGCAAACCGCCACGCCCGCGCGTTTTCTGCGGCATGTCCTTGCGGGTCTGCGCTTGACGCCCTGAAAGACATCGGGTATCGTTTTAACCATTGAACACCGAACACCCTCTCCCCTGAACACCGAACACCTTCTCCCTGAACCCCCTCTCCCCTGAACACTGAACACCCTCTTCCCTGAACACCGAACACCGAACACTTCTTATGCCCCCCCATCATGACTGGCGCGCCGAGGACCGGCGCCATATCTGGCACCCCTACTCGCGTTATTCGGAGATTTTCGGGCAGGAATTCCCGGTGATCGTCCGGGGCCGGGGGCCGTACTTGCACGATGCCGGCGGCCGGCGTTACTTGGACGCCATCTCCTCGTGGTGGTGTTGCAATCTCGGCCACAGCCAGCCGCCCATCGTCCGGGCCATCCAAAAGCAGGCGCAAGTCCTGCAACACAGCATCCTCGGCAACATGTCACACCCCCCGGCTATTGTCCTGGCCCGCATGTTGAACCAGACCATGCCGGGCGGTCACCGACGCGCCTTTTTTGCTTCCGACGGCGCCAGCGCCATCGAGGCCGCCTTGAAAATCGCCGTCCAATACTGGCACAACCGGGGGCAGCCGCGCCGCCGCAAGTTTGTCAGCCTGGAACAGGCTTATCATGGCGACACCCTGGGCGCCATGTCCGCTGGTTACCAGCCGGCATTCCACCGCCCCTTCCGCCACCTGCTGTTTAAACCATGGCAGGCGCCAGCGCCTGGCTGCGCCGACTGCGCCTGGGGGCGCACGGCGAAAACTTGCCGGTGTGAATGTTTTGCGCCCATGCAAAAAATCATCGCCGCGCATGCCGATGAAATTGCCGCGGTGATTGTCGAACCGTTGTGCCAGGGGGCCGCCGGCATGCGCATTTATCATCCCGACTACCTGCGCCGGCTGGCGCGCTTGTGCCGCGCCCATGGCATACTGCTGATTGCGGATGAAATCGCCATGGGCATGGGGCGCACCGGACGCATGTGGGCCTTTGAGCACGCCGGGATTGACCCGGACATCGTCTGCCTGGGGAAAGGGCTGGCCGCCGGATATCTGCCCATCAGCGTCACCATGGTCAAGGAACACATTTTTCAAACCTTCCGCGACCAACCGGCCGACCACACCTTTTACCACGGCCATACGTTCGCCGGCAATCCGCTGGCCTGCGCCGCCGCCATCGCCACGCTGGAATTTTATCGTAAAAAATCCGTCGTGCGGCGGGCGCAGGCGGGCGGCCGGATTCTGGCCGGCGGACTCCGGAACATTAAAAAATTACCAGGGGTGAAAAACGTCCGCAGCCTCGGAATGATCGCCGTCTGCGAACTGGAGGACGCGCACGGCGCCGGCCGGCGGCGCGCCCAGGCGGTGCGCCGCGCGTTGCTGGAGGAAGGCATCCTCATCCGCCCGCTGGGCAATGTGCTTTACTTGCTGCCGCCCCTCCTGACCCCGGCGCCGCTGCTGCAAACCTTGATCCGGAAACTGGCGGAAGCCATCGCCGCAACCGGCAGGAACCATCCTTAGGACTTTTGACAGCAACGCAATTAACCATGCCCAACGCAACCTCCAAACCAACCCGCCTCTTGCAACACAGCATTTTGATGCTGGCGGCCACCCAGGTCGGCAACCTGGCCAACATCCTGTTTCAGATCCTCATGAACCGGCAACTTTCGGACATGGAATACGGCGCGCTGGCTGCCATGCTGGGTATGGCCAACATCATCGCCACGCCGCTGGATGCTTTGCGCACCGCCGCGGCGCATTTCAGCGCGCGCATGCGGCAGCAGCAACAGGGATGGGCCGTGGCCGGTATGTTGAAAGGCTGGCTGGCGCAATTGATCTGGCCCGCCGCCGCCATCCTGGCGCTGGGCGGACTGGGGGCGCCCTTCCTGGCGGATTTCTTTCAAATGCCTTCCGCCGGAGTGATCTTCATCACCGCCCTGGTGATGGCACTGTCGATTTTTCTGCCGGCCTTGTCGGGAGCGTTGCAGGGAATGGAATCCTTCGGCTGGCTGGCAGCGGTGGCGCCGGCCTGGGGAATTGGGCGGCTGGCGGTCGGCGCCGCCCTGACGGCCTGGCTGGCCGCCACCGCATTGATGGGGCTGACGGCGCAGGCGGTCGGCATTCTGCTGGCGGTGGGGGTGGCGGCGGCCGGCTTGCGAAAAATCTTGCCCAGGCCAGACCCGGCGGCGCGCCCCCTGCCGCGCCGGTCAGCGCGCCCCTACCTGGCCGGGGCCTTTCTGGTTTTACTGGGTTTCGCCGTGATGATGACCGGCGACGTGGTGCTCGTAAAGCTTTTTTTCCCGCCCGAGACTGCCGGAATCTTTGCGCGCGCGGCCGGCATCGCCCGCGCGGTAATTTTTCTGCCGGCGCCCATCGCCATCGCCATGTTTCCCAAGGTGGTTGCCGCCGGCATGGACCCGCCGGCGGCGCATCGCCGCACCTTGCACATGGCCCTGCTTTACTCGGGCATCCTGATCATGGCGGCCGTGGCCGCCTGCATCCTGGCCGCCGGGCCGCTGTGGCTGGTTGTCACCGGCACAGCCGCCCCGCCGGCGGAACTGCTGCTCCTGCGCCGGCTGGCATGGGCCCTGGCGCCCCTGGGGCTGGCCTACCTGATGCTGAACTTCGAAATGGCCCAGAACCGCTTCCGCGCCGCCGGTTGGCAGGCGCTGATTGCAGCAGGCTACATCGCCGGGGTGGCGCTCTTCCACGACACCCTGACACAAGTTGTGGCCGTGCTCGCCGCCGCCAGTTGCGCCACGCTGGCGGCCATGGCAGTGATGGTGTTCCGCCGGCCGGCCGTTACCCCGGCGCCACATCGCCATTCAACTTGATTTCCATTTCCGTGATCGGCAAATCCGGCTGCCCGGCCTGCGCGGCGGCGGCGCGCACCGCCATGACCAGCGCCCGGCAGCAGGGCACTTCCATCCGCGCCACCAGCACCGCCGGCGGATGGGCTTCCGCCAGGATGGCCGCCAGCTTGTCGCGGATTTCCGCCTGACTGCTCAATTTCGGACAAGCCACCACCACCGCCCGGCCGCGGAGGAACCGCCAATGGACATCGGCGGAAGCAACCGCTCCGCAGGCGTTCAGCAATAGCAGTTCCCGCCCGCGCAAAAACGGCGCGCCGGGCGGCACCAGGTGCAATTGCACCGGCCATTGACGCAATTCCGACGGGATGGCCTGGCCCGCCGCGGCTGCCGTCGGCGTCGGCGCCAGGGAAGGATTGGCCGCGGCGTTCCGCACCTGCATCCCGGGACAACCCGCCGGCGGCGGCGGGTGCGGCGCCGGATGGGGCGCCGTAAAAGGCGGCGCCTCGCGCCGCTCGATGCGCAGCGCGCCGGTCGGGCAATCCCCGATGCAGGCGCCCAAGCCGTCGCAAAAATCCTCTTTGACCAGGACGGCCTTGCCGTCCACCAACTGCAGGGCGCCCTCCGCGCAGGCCCGCACACATTTACCGCAGCCGTTGCATTTTTCGCGGTCGATCACGATGATTGGTCGTTGCATATTCCCTCTGTGGATAGCAGGCAGGATGCCGCAAGGCATCCTGCCCACGCAATACCGGCATGCCGTTTATTTTTTCAGAATTGCCGCCAGGTCCTGTTCCGGCGTGGTAATCGGCATGATGTTGAACTTGTCCACCAGGATCTGCAGCACGGCCGGCGTCACAAAGGCCGGCAGGCTGGGTCCGAGGCGGATGTTACGAATACCCAGGTGGAGCAGCGTCAGCAAAATGCACACCGCCTTCTGTTCATACCAGGACAGGATCAGCGAGAGCGGCAGGTCGTTCACGCCGCACTTGAAGGCATTCGCCAGCGCGACGGCAATCTGGATGGCGGAATAAGCGTCGTTGCATTGTCCGCAATCCAGCAGCCGCGGGATGCCGCCGATGTCGCCGAACTCCATTTTGTTGAAACGGTATTTGCCGCAGGCCAGCGTCAGGATCACGCAATCCTTCGGCACTTGCTGGGCAAATTCCGTGTAGTAATTGCGGCCGCTCTTCGCGCCGTCACAGCCGCCGACCAGGAAGAAATGGCGGATGGCGCCGCTTTTCACCGCCGCCACCACCTGCCCGGCCGCCTGCATCACCGCCGCATGCGCAAACCCCACCAGGATGGTTTTGCCAGGGCCATCCGCGGCAAAACCCGGCGCCGCCAGCGCGGCCTCGATCACCGGAGTGAAATCGCGGTTGGCGATATGCTGCACCCCCGGCCAGGCCACCAGGCCGGCGGTAAAAATGCGCTGGGTGTAAGATTCCTGCGGGCGCTGGATACAGTTGGTAGTCATGAGAATCGCGCCAGGGAATTCCGCGAATTCCTTGCGCTGATCCTGCCAGGCGCCGCCGTAATTGCCCGCCAGGTGCCGGTAGCGTTTCAATTTCGGGTAGCCATGCGCCGGCAGCATTTCTCCATGGGTATAAACATTGATCCCCTTGCCTTCGGTTTGCTTCAACAGCGCTTCCAGGTCCAGCAGGTCATGCCCGGAAATCAGAATGGCCTTGCCGCGCACCGGATCAATCCGCACCGTGGTGGGAATCGGGTCGCCAAACGCTCCCGTGTGCGCCGCATCCAGCAGCGCCATGACCTTCAGGTTGATTTCGCCGCAGCGCAGACACATTCCCAGCAGGTCCTCCGCCTTAGCGGGCGACTCCGCGAGAAAACTCAACGCTTCATGGAAAAAGGCGTTGACCGCGTCGTCCGTCCGCCCCAGGATCGCCGCATGGTCGGCATAGGCCGCCACGCCCTTGAGGCCGTAAGTCAGCAACTCCTGCAGGCCAGCTACGTCATCGCCCACCGCCCGGCGGCGCTGCGCAATCCCTTCAGCTTCGCCCGCAGCGACCAGGGCTTCCAGGTCCGCCGGCAGTGGAGCCGGCACGGCGACTTCCGCGCCGGCGGCGCCGGCGAGTTCCCGGGCCGACGCCAAGACCTTGTCCGATTCCGCCAGGATGGCTTGCAAACGCTCCGGATCGAAATTCACATTCGTCACCGTCGTAAAGAGACCTTCGATGACGAAACGGTCGATCCGGGCGTCCTTGCGCCCCTGCCGGCGCGCCCGATGGGCAAACGCGCTGATTGATTTCAGGCGGCTGACGAGCAAATCCTGCAACTTGGCGGTGCGATCATCCTTGCCGCAAACGCCCGCCCGCGTGCAGCCGGTTCCCTGCGCTGTCTGTTCACATTGATAGCAAAACATGACTGACCTCCCTGACTTTATGATTTGATGGTTAACTACGGATTCCGAACGATTGATTGCTGGTTGCCTGCGATTCAAGCCGGGCGCCTCCTTCCCGCCGTCTTGGCGGAATTGCCGCCCGCCGCGCGGGCGGAAAGCAATGCGGCCAGACCGGCAACGTTGCTTTGCGAAAAAAACGGCAACAATTGTTGATTGACCGCTTCAAAAACGGCCCCCAGGAGGCATGGCCCGCCACAGACGGGATGTTTCAAAAGACAGCCCGCCGGCATCATCCGCCCCTCCAGCGCCTCCATCACCTGGCGCAAGGTGATCTGGCCGGGCGGGACCGCCAGAAGATAACCGCCGCTGGGCCCGCGGACGGCGCGCAGCAGTCCGGCACGTGCGAGGCGTTGCATCACTTTCACCAGATGGTTGCGCGATACATTCAAATCTTCCGCCAACCGGGCCGCGGAAAACACCTGCCGGGGCGCCCCGGCCATCAACACCACCGCATGCAGCCCGATGGCCGCCGCATCCGATATTTTCAATAACGCTGACATACCCCTCCCGTTGAAATCGCCCCGTCCAAGCCGCCCATCACCGCGCCAACCCGCCTGTATTGGTAAACTGGTATATGTATACCACTATTTAAAAACATGTCAACTGTTTTTGTGAAATTTATTTTTACAGGGGAAATCAATGATCAGAGCCAATTTCAAAACTAACGTTTTGAAAGAATTCAGGAGTCAGAATTCAGAATGATTGCTAGCGGCGTAATATCAGCGTGTTACGTTGTCGTGTAACTCTGACTGCCGAACACTGAACACTTTTGAAAGAGACTCGTCAGTATACCGACAACACATTGTCGGCGTACCAGGTATGGGTGGGGTCCAAAACACCATCGCGCGGATCCACGCCGAAGTAGAAGGTAAAGTCGCCGGCGGCCAGACCGCTCCCCCGCATGATTTCCGTGGCGGGCATGCTGCACAACGGCCCCTGATAAGCCGGGGTGAACGCGCCGCCCGCCGCCGGCCGCAATTGCCCGGCGGCGTCGAGGTAATACCACCCGCCCGGCGTATTGACCAGAACCCACCAATCGGCCTCAAAGCCGGCATAGGCGCCGGGATTCATTTCCGCCGTCGCCGCATAGGCATCCGCGGACAGCATCGTCACCGGGTTCCGGGAGCCGTTGATGCGGACGCAGGGACCGGCCGTGCGCGCCGCCCAGCCGGTGGCGATTGCGCTGAATGCGCTCGTGCCGGAAGCGTTCTTGGCCTTGACCCAGAACCGCCCCAGCGTATCCGCCGGCACGCCCGTCAACCAATATTCGGAATCGGCCACTTCCGCCAATTTGACGGCATCCGCCGTTTGTGCGGTCAGCGCACCCCACAATTCATAGCCGGTAGCGCCGCTCACCGGCGCCCACCAGACCTTGATCCGGTCGGCATAGGCGCCCTGGCTGGCCTCTACATATCCCGGCGCGCCCGCAACCTTGCCCGCCAGATTGTCCCAGCGCAACGCCCCGCCATCGGCATGCAGCTCGTAAAACTCATAGGCGCCGTCGGCCCGGTCATGGGCGTCGTTAAAACTAATCGGTCCGGTGCAGCCGGCGTAATTACCGGCAACCGTCTCGATGCGGCCGATCAATTCTGCCATGGTCTGGGTGCCGCCATACAGTTTCAGCACCTCGGCCACGATGGAGATGCCGTCGTAACATCGCATGGGATAAGAGCGCACCGCGTCACAATTGGTTTCAAGCGCGATATTGCTTGCGACCACGGCGTAGAGGGGATTGGTGAAACCGCCTGCGATGGAACCGACAAAGCGGGTCCGGGCGGCAAACGCGGCGGCCTGATCGTCCGCCAGGAGCAAATTATTCTGCGCCAGGCCATCGCCGCCATACCACCGCACCGTTCCCATCACGGGATGCATTGCCGCCTCGCGCAGCACCGTCACGCCTTCATCGAAGAGAATGGCGACCACCCCCACCCGATTCGCGCCGCGCGCCGCGCTGCGGACCGCGACTTGCCCGGCCATGTTCGACACGATCTCCGGGATGAAATTAGTGGCCCGGGGCCAATAATTCGAGGCAAAGACCACGCCGCCGCGCGCGCGGTGCGCTTCGCCCAGCGCCGCCATGAAGCCTTCGCCATAAATATCCGTCCGGGCCAGGATGGCGATATCCGTGATGCCGTCGGCGGCCAGCAGATCCGCCAGCGCGGCCGCATGGCGGGAATCATCCGGCACCAGGCGCATGAGATTATCGTCCGGCAGGGCCAGCGGCGTAGCCGTGGAAGAGCTGGACAGGAGCAAGACGTCATTTTCATTGGCGAAAATTTTCAGAATCCGGCATTCTTCGCTGGTTTCCGGCCCGATCACAATATGGCAGCCATTGGAACGCAATGCCGCCAGTTCGCCGTAAGCCACACCGGCATCCGTCCGGGTGTCGGCGATCACCAGCCGGATCGGGGGCATGCCGGGAGTGTTGGTGATCGTTTGCATGGCCTGGGTCAAGGCGGATTGGTAGGCCGCGCCGATGTCCGCCAAATCGCCGGTCAACGGGAGCAGGGCGCCAATCAGGTTAGTCCCGCCATCATCATGCAAAACCAGCGATTTGGACCGGCCGATCGCCTTCACCGGCTCCGCCCGGGCTTCTTCCCGGCCGGCGCCATACCCGCCGCTGTTGATATACATTGCCACCGAACAACTCATATCGAACGGATACCAGTTCTCATAACCGGCGGAAACCCAGGAGCACAGCGGGCGAAACACGTCATTCAGGAAATACATGGTCGTCCCCCAGCGCAACGAGGTGGAAACCAATGAAAAGTGTTCCGGCATGGACGGGGTTGCCTTGATCCGCAACATCACCACCTCCCCCGTAGTCGAGCAGCCGGACAGGGAGAAGCCGCGGTAGGAACAGATGCCGCGATACGCCTGGTAATTATCGCGGTTGCGCAGCAGGTTCATCCGGTAGCAATCGCCGTAGCCGTTGGTCATCACCAGCGAATACTCCGTCTTAGCGGGGGCGGATGCACCCAGGGACCCGAACATCTCAAAACGATCCGCAGAGGACACCATTGAAAAAACCGAGTTGGCCAGCAAATCCGGCTGGGCATAATTCCGGTTCAGCCGGGAAGCGCCATACCCGCCGCTGTTAAGATACATCGCCACACTGCAACTCATATCGAACGGATACCAGTTCTCATAACCGGCCTGCACCCAGGAACAGAGCGGGTGGAACAGGTCGTTCAAGACATACATGGTCGTGCCCCAGCGCAACGATGTGGAAAGGATTGAACTATACTCCGGCATGGACGGGGTCTCCTTGATCCGCAACATCACCACCTCCCCCGTGGTCGAGCAGCCGGACAGGGAGAAGCCGCGGTAGGAACAGATGCCGCGATACGCCTGGTAATTATCGCGGTTGCGCAGCAGGTTCATCCGGTAGCAATCGCCATACCCGTTGGTCAACACCAGCGAAAATGCCGCCTTCGACGGGGTGTCCAAGGTAATCACGTCGTCATTGCGGCATGACACGCCGATTTCAGCGCGCAAGCATGGCACCCCCGCAAGCCAGGCGCTGAAAAACACCGCGGTTATAAACAAAATTGAGCGCACTTTGCCAAAAGCGCGTGCGCACGAACAACGGGCACAACCGAACGCTGAATCAAACCGATCAGGAATGTGCATAACTTTACCCCCTATTCCACAACCATTCATACACCCTGAATTATAGCTGCAACACCAAAAATCACAAGTAATTATCGTCATAATACGCGCCTGGGCACGGCTGCGTCATGCTTGCGGCTCACGCGACCACGCCGGCGGCGTGGTAAACGTTTTATCCCGCTCTTGGCGGGTTCGCCCTCCATCTGCGATTTGAAATTTCAAATTTGAGATTTCAGATGGAGAGCGAGCGTCTACGCAAGCCGTCTGCTTGGACGGAATGTCAAGCATGACGCAGCCGTGTGAGACAGGGCGCCCCGTCAGTTTTGCGCTTGTTAACCCGCGGAACCGCATATATGCTTACAAAACCATGACACCCAAATCACCAGGCCGATCCAGGGTCCGCCGCGATCCTCCCTGCCAAGGGCTGCCGGGATTGCCGTTAAGCATTTACTGGCGGCGCCAGCGCCCGGCATCCTTCCCGACCGCCTGCCACGGCGAACTGGAATTTCAATATATCCGGCATGGATGCGGGCGCTATATCATTGCAGGCGAGGCCTGCAATTTCCGCAACAACACGCTGATCGTCATCCAGCCCGGCGAAGCGCATCGCTTGGAAAATGCCAACCGCATGTACCTGGAAAAATGCTGCCTGCTGATTCCGCCCAAGCCCTTTGCCGCCGAAACCGCCGTGTTAAAACCATTCGTCAAACTTCCCCGCGTGACCCAACTGACCCGCGCCGAATCCGCCCAACTGGAGTGGATTCTGCAAGGCATGGATGCCGAATGCAAGGCCGGACGCGCCGACCTGCGGCCCGTGATCCGAACCTACCTGAAACTTTTTTGTCTGATGGCGGCCCGCCTGGCGCACAAGGACCGGGCGGGAGCTGGCAACGCCATCACGGCGGCCTTGGCGGAACAATTGCTGGCTTTTTGCGAAAACAATTACATGCGCAAGGTCACCCATGCCGATTTTGAGCGCCAATTCGGTTATTCCGCCGGCTACCTTTCGCAGATCTTGCGACGGCAGACCGGCCATGCGCTCAAACAACACCTGATGGAGCGCCGGATGGCGGAAGCCCGGCGTCTGTTGAAATCGAGTCCAAACCTGAAAGTCAAGGCAATCGCCGAAGCGCTGGGCTTCAAGTCCTTCCCGTTATTCAACCGCATGTTCAAGCGCATTGTCGGACATACTGCCATCGAATATCGCGGGAATTGATACCCGCATCTCCGAATCTGATATTGCGGATATTTTAGCGGCGGCCTATGCTGGCGCCGTATTGTAATGCAAGGAATGCCGGGATATGCAAAAATGCCTGATGTGGTGTTTTTTAGCCGCGCTGGCGTGTTGCGGCCGGACGGGCTCCAGCGGCGTGCTGTTCGATACCGGGCGCAACGCCATCCTGGTCACGGATTACCCGGCAAAACATCCCTGCACCCTGTCACGCCTGGCCTTATACGACCGGGCTTTCGGATGGAACAAGGTTGGTTTCGATCCTGCCAGCAACACCTACACCATCAATTGCCATTTGGCGATCGGCGCCGCGGATGGAACCGAGACCTACTTTCAGATCGGCGACGCGGAACATCCGGACGAGAAGCTGATCATGCACGGCAACATTTTTGTGCAGCCTTATTGGACCGCGACGGCGGGCCATGCGCTGCGCTGGTGGCATGCGCCGGCCAAAGTCAACCGCCTGACGCTCGGATCCGCAACCAATACCAATGTGCACGCCACCGTAATCTTTGCGCCGGAAAACAGCGTGACCACCGGCGCTTCCGCGGAGGGCCAGGCCGGGCGGGGAGGACAACTATTCGTCTATCACAGCGCCATCACCGGGCTTGACCCGTCCAAGGGATTCGGCATCAAGGGCGCACGCCGCTATTTTTCCCTCAGCCAATCGGGCGGCGACGGCCACGTGCTCCAAGCCGCCCGCATCGCGCATGCCCGCGGGCAAGTTTGTTACGGTCTGGAACCCGGCTGGGGAAAAACCTACGCGGTGGCCGATACGACATTTTTCGATTTCGGATGCCTGGCCGCCGATGCGGCCAAATATGTCAATTGCGTTTTCGAAGGCGCCAGGGAAACGGCCTTCCGCGACCGGGGCAGCCTGGAAATTGAACTGACGGATTGCGTTTTAAAAAACAACTTCCGCAACTGGGAATTAACCTACTCCGACAAAGGACTGACATTGATTGATTGCCGCTGGGACACCCCGCGCGCCCCCGATCTTTACCGTGTCTGGACCAACCAGGCAGGCATCAAACAGTGCCCCAAGCTTTACGTGCGCCGGCATGTCATCATCGAGGTGGTGGATTCCGCCGGCAAGCCCGTACCGGGCGCAGCGGTATCGTTTCAGCCGGAACAGGCGGGGTGCGACCTCCTGCTCCGGCCAACCCTCGTGACCGACGCCCAAGGCCGGACTCCGGGTAAAAGCCGGCAGGACGCCCTGCTGCTGACCGCATGCATTCAAACCGCCACGGACACCCCTGATCAGCCGTCCGTCTTGTCGCTGACCTACGCCGTGACTGCCAGCAAACACGGGAAAACCGCAACCAGCGTCGGGATCGTTCCAGACCAGTCCTGGGCAGTGCATCAAATCATGCTTGAATAAAGTCCGCCCCGAAAGGCAAAGCCGATGAATAAAACCGCGTCCGGAATCCTGCTGTCCGTCATGCTCAACCTTTACGGACTCGCCGCGGCAGAGCCGCTGGCGGAGGCAATCAAAATCGCAACACCCCCGCAACTGGACGGCCAACTGGACGAAGCGTTCTGGCAATCCGCCGCGCCATTAGGCGAATTCCATGTCTTTCACCAAACCATCACGGGCAAACGCGTCAACGACACGGAAATCCGCCTGGCATATGACGACACCTGGCTGTATGCCGGCGTCAAATGCGAAAATCCCCAACAGAAACTGGTGAGCAAGCCGAAAGTCGTCAATCATGACGACGCGGTGAATGAAGACGAATCCGTGGAGTTATTGCTTGATGCGGACGGCGCCGGTGAGGTTTATTATCATTTTCTCTTGAGCTGTTTCAACGTCAAAGCCGAACAGCGTTTTATGGACGGCAACCGGGAGCGCCAATCCTGGAATCTGCCCTGGCGTTCGGCAACCGCCATCACCGACAACGGCTGGAGCGCCGAAATTGCGATTCCCTTGTATCTGTTCCTGGAGTTCGGCGATCTGGAGCATATCCGTTTAAATATCGCCCGCAACCGGCGCATGCCCTTCCTGGACGAGCAGATGGTCAGCGCGGAAAAATCGGAACTCAGCATGTGGCGGCCGGTGCAGCGGCAAATGCACGAGCCGGGATCGTTTGGCCGGCTCGCGCCTTTGGCGCCAGGCAAGTTGAAGATGCCGTTCATGCCGGCGCTGGAACAGGCGGAAATTCTGCCGTATTTCTTCAAGGATGGCACCAATTATTTCCGGCTCGCGGCCGCGGTCAAAGGCGCCAACGCCGAATCCGGC
Organism: uncultured Verrucomicrobiota bacterium; assembly: GCA_964650945.1. Taxonomy (GTDB): domain Bacteria; phylum Verrucomicrobiota; class Kiritimatiellia; order JAAZAB01; family JAAZAB01; genus JAXGPF01. The sequence continues at coordinate 29,001 of CAZYXU010000029.1, forward strand.
CCGGCGGAACTGGTGGTAACCGACGAACCGGTCGGCAGCCGCGCGCACACCGTCAAAACCACATTCACGCAGGATGGAACAACGACAACGCCCCTGGTGATTGACGTACCCGCCCCAACTCCCAGCGCGCGTACAATCACCGTGGCGCTCAGGGATGCGGCGCGCCAAGAAACGCTGCAAACGCGGGTGATTGCCAATCCGCCGATTTTAAACATCATGGCCGCCTATCTAAACCGCAATTATTATACTACGGAAGAAACGGCCACGGCGGTGGCGGAAATCGCTTTACCCCCCCAGGCCTTGCAAGACCTGCAAATGGCGGTCATGCATGCGGGGAAAATCCTGGGTAAAAACGCGGCCGCCCCGGTTACCATGGTCCGGTTCCCGCTCGAAAAATTGCCGGTCGGCCGCCATCCGCTTGCCATTGTCCTGCAAAAAGGCGATGGATCGCCGTTTTTTTCGCTGAACGCGGAATTGGTCAAATGCCCGCCGCAGCCCGGGGGCGATTGGAAAATTGACCGCATCGACCGGGTGCTGCTCACGCCTGCCGGCGCGCCGGTCTTTCCGTTCGGCCCGGTCATGTCGGGCATTGGCCCGGACGACGAAGTCGACTTTCAAGCCATCGCCACGGCCGGCTGCAACACCTTTTTCCAGTGGTGCGATTCCACCAACGCCGCCGCCTACCTGACCATGGCGGAAAAACACGGCCTTTATGTCATGATGAACCTGGAGACCGACGGATACTTGAGCATCCAGGAGGCCGATCTGAAACTGCCGGCAAAACTGCTCCCTCCCGACGAAGCCAAATTACTGATGCCGTCGGAAAATCCCTCGCGGCTGCAGCGCAGCAAACGCGGCCCGAAAATACTGTTATCAATCCTAACCCATGGGTTGCCGGCGGCATCCCTGGCCGACAAGCAGGCGATTTTCGATGAATACCTGGCCAAAACCGCGCCCCGGGCCGCGTCATTTGTCAAAGGGTTGAAAAACCACCCCAACCTGATGGGCTGGATATCGGTGGATGAACCGTATGACGGCCAGCCCGTCCCATACGCCCTGAACAAGTTGTACGACCTGACCTGTCAAGCCGATGGATATCATCCGGTATTCATGTTGTATTCAAGCTACATCCCGGAAGGCGACGGCTACGTCACCGGCACCGACATCCTCGCCACGGATCCATACTGGATTCCGGCCATGAACCCCGAGGAATACAACCGCGGCTCGCCCAATTACGTTTCGCAAATCGTGTATTGGAACGATCAGCGGGCAATTAAATTCCGCCAGCCGGTCTGGATCATGCCCGCGGGCGCCCTGTACAGCGGCATGGTCCGCAGCAAACGGATCATCTCCGGGGCCGAGCAGCATTGCCAGAATTTCCTGGCGATCATCCATGGCGCGCGAGGCTTGTTCTGGTTCGATTACGGCAATATCACCGCCAGCGCATATGCCTGGGAAAACCTGAAGGAATCCATGGCCA
>CAZYXU010000030.1:0-30147 GCA_964650945.1 uncultured Verrucomicrobiota bacterium
CGTATTTTTCAAAACACGCTGCAATGGGTAAAATATTTCCGACGGCCCCATGCCGCAGTTCAAGCCGATCAGCGCCACATGCGCGTCGGCATCCAGCGCCCTGGCCCAAGCGCCTTCCCCGGCATCCCGCTCCCGGGAATCGCCCGGCCCGGCCAAGGCCGGGACGACAAAGGACGCCAGCACCGCCATGTCATGCCGCGCCGCCAGCCGCGCCGCCAATTGCAATTCATCTAAGTCGTGGAAGGTTTCCAGCGCCACCAAATCCACGCCTTCGCCGGCCAGGACGGCCAGTTGCTCTGCGAAAGCCGCTTCCAGTTCCGGCAGCAGCGCCGGGGTGCAAGCCTGCGTTCCGGTCAGACAGGGGCCCACGGACGCGGCGACATACACCGGCGTACCCGCCGCCGCCCGGCGCGCCAACCGCACCGCGGCGCGATTGATGTCCGCCACCCGGTCGGCCAGGCCGTAACCCGCCAATTTGATGCGATTGGCGCCAAAGCTGTTGGTCTCGATGACATCCACGCCGGCATCCACGTATTCGCGGTGGATCCCCAGGATCAGCTCCGGCTGCGTCAGGCACAATTCATCGTAACAGGCATTCAAAAACACGCCGCGTTGATAGATCATGGTGCCCATGGCGCCATCAAATACCAGCGGACGACTTCTGATCCTATCAATCAAAGACAAGGACACGCTACCCTCCCCGCGCTGCCGGTTGTTGACACAATGTTTTTTGCGGTTACAATACCAAGATAATGATATTTGAAAAGCGAATTTTGGCCGGCCGGCATTCCCGGGCAGGGACGGGCGCCATCATCAAATGTCTGCTGCTGTTTACCATCCCCTGCCGCGGCATCGGCGCCGACCCGGGCGCCGCCGACGCCGGGGACTGGCTGAGCCGCGGCCGGCTGGCGCTGCACTTGCGCAATTATTACCTGCACCGCGGCCGTGAATGCGCCCCGTTCTCCGAAAGCATGGCCGGGGGCGGCTGGCTGGAATACGAATCCGCCCTGTGGCATCATTGCGGATTCGGTTTGGCCGGGTACACCGCTCAAGGCTGGGGATTCACCGATCCGGACCATGACGGCGCCAGCCTGCTGAAGCCGGGCCAGCATTCCTACTCGGTGCTGGGCCAGGCATATCTGCGCTGCGCCCCGCCGGATTGGAATGCCGTGTTTTACCGGCAGGCGCTGGAAACCCCGTTCATCAATTCCAATGACTGCCGGATGACTCCGCGCACTTTCGAGGCCTACACCCTGGAAAATTTCAGCTTGCCGGACACGCGCCTGATGGTCGCATACGTGGCGGCCATGAAAGGCGTCAATGAATCCGCCTTTAAAAGCATGACCGCTTCCGCCGCCGCGGAGTATCCCGGCCATCCCGCCCTGGGCCGGGTTGACCGGGGAGTTGCCCTGGCCGGCATCGTCTGGGGAGATTGCGGCCGCGGCCCCGGCCAGGTGCAAATCTGGGACTATTACGCCGACGATTACATGAACACCTTTTACGCCGAGTGGAACGCGGCCGGGCGCCCGGGCCGCGTCTGGAATTGGTTGTTGGCGGCCCAAGTCATGGATCAGCGCGACACCGGCCAGGCGTTCGGCGGAGAATTTCAAACCGCCCAATGCGGTCTCCAGGCCGGCCTGGGGACCGGCGGACTGGAATTGATCCTGGCAGCCACCGTGACCGACAGCCGCTATTTTTTTCAAACACCCTGGAGCAGTTATCCGGGCTTTACGTCATTGATGCTGGAGGACAACAATCGCGCCGGCGATAAAACCTGGGCGCTGGGCTTGGAATATGACGCCGGGGAAATCGGCTTGCCCGGCTTATGTCTTTCCGTCTGGCACTCGCAATCCATCACGCCCGATACCGGACCGCACGCCAGTCCCGACCAGACGGAAACGGACGCCAACATCTATTATGCCTTCCCGGGATTGCTGCGCAATTTGGAATTGTGTTTGCGGTGGGGTTATGTTAATCAGTCGCCTGACGGCGGCGGCGCGGATTATACCGACTATCGCGTCATCCTGAATTATTGCATCGGGTTTTCCGCAAGTTGACCGGCCGCGGCCTGTAAAACCGGCGAGATGCCCGCAAAAGCCAGCTTTTTAAAGCAGTATCCAGCATCCCAAAATCATTCAAGCGAGGACCATATGCGTTCAAAAATTCCAGCGGTCGAACAAAGCATCCCGCGCCGGCCGTTTGCCAAGAGCGCAGGCGCCTTGGCCGCGGCGCTGCTTTTGATCGGCGGCGCCGGCGATCTATCCGCCGGCACCCGGGTCGTGCTCCTGGGCACATCGGGCGGGCCGACCTGGTGGCCGGACTCGACGCGTATGGGCACATCCTCCGCGCTGGTCGTGCAAGACACCAACGCCAACGATCAGATTTACGTGATTGACCTGGGTCCCGGCGCCGCCCAGCGGCTGGGCGAAGCGTTTAATGCGGGCACATATACCAACATCGGCGGCGCTGACGTTCAGACCGGCTACTCGTCGTTTCTCAAGCAGGTGAAAGCGCTTTTCTTTACGCACCTGCACATGGATCACACCACCGATTTCCCCACGCTGCTGCTGTGCGGGCAGGGGGCCGGACTGCTCGCCTACCTGGACAGCGAGGCCGACAAGCGCCTGCAGGTCTTCGGTCCCGGCCGGCGCGGACAGTTGGATGATATCTACCCCCCGGGGCGGACGAATATCCCGCCGACCCTGAACCCGTTCAATCCCACCCCGGGCACCGTGGAAATGACGCAGTATCTGTTGCCGGCGTATGCGCAGACCATCAACAATTTCACCCGGGACAGCGGCTGGTCGGATTTTTCGAAGCTGCTCAGCGTACACGATATCCCTTTTCCCCCGCTGCCCCGGGCCGACTATCCGATCGATCCGCAAACCGGCCAGCCGCGCAATACCGCGCCCTGGCCGGATATGGACCCGATTTTCGTTTATCAGGATGCGTTGGTCAGAGTGACCGCCACGCTCGGCAACCACGGCCCGGTCTACCCGAATTTTGCATACCGGTTCGACACCGCCGATGGGTCGGTCGTGTTTTCAGGCGATACGGGGTACCCCTGCACCAACCTGATCCGCCTGGCGCAGGGCGCCGATATCATGGTCCACGAGGTCATTGACCAGGCTTTTATCGACAACCTCTTTCCGCCCCCGCTCACCCAGGTGATGGCGGCGATGAAATACCATCTCGAGTCGGCCCACACCTCCATCACCAATGTCGGCAAACAGGCGACCGCGGCGAATGTCCGAACGCTGGTGCTCAACCACATCGTCCCGGCCAACACGGCGGTGGCGCGCCTGCAGCAGGCGCAACAGAATTTCGCCGGCACGTTGATTGTCGGCAGCGACCTGATGGAAATCCCGGTTGGCGCGCCGCCGGGCGTTGCCCGGCCGGTGGCGGCCGATTTTGACGGCGATGCCAAGGCCGACCCGGCGACCGCAACAGCCGGCGACTGGTATGCCTGGCTGTCGGCCGATGCGTATGCGCGCGGCGGCCCTTACCAGTTCGGCGGAGCGGGCCTCACGCCGTGCGCCGCCGATTTCGACGGCGACCGGCTGGCCGATCCGGCGGTATACACCGCGGCCAACGGAGATTGGACGGTGATGTTCTCTGCCGCCGGCTATGCGCCCGTGTCATTTCCCGGGTTCCTGGGCGGGATCGGGTTTGCGGCCGCGCCGGCGGATTTTGACGGGGACGGACTGGGCGACCCGGCGGTTTACCGCGCGGCGACCGGCGAATGGCGCGCGCGGCTGTCCGCTTCGGGCTACACTGAGGTCAGCGTTATTTTTTGATCCCGTCCAGGACCCCGGCAAACGCCTCCACGCATTGCGCGTCCCACTTGGCCCCGGCCTGCTTGCGCAAGACAGCCAGGGCGGCGGCCTGGTCCATGCCTTGCTGGTACGGGCGGTCGGTGGTCATGGCGTCAAACCCGTCCGCCACGGCAATGATTTTAGCGCCCAGCGGAATATCCGCCGCCGCCAGCCCGCGCGGGTAGCCCTGGCCATCCGGCCGTTCATGGTGGCAGTGGATGAACTCGATCGCCGGCCCCAGAAAATCCAAATCCCGCAGGATCGCGGCCCCGCTGGCGGGATGCTGCTTGATCCGGGCAACCACTTCCGGCGGATTGCGCGCCGTGTGGGGCTGGAACAACTGGTCCGGGAAGCCGATCTTGCCGATGTCATGCAGCAGGCCGGCCAGGTGCACATAATTCACCTGCGCCGCATCCAGCCCCAGCGCCAGGGCGGTCAGGCGCGACCATTCCCCCACCCGTTCCGCATGTCCCTCGGTATATTCATCGCGCGCGGCCAGGGCGTGCGCCATGGCGGAAACCGTGCCGATGGTGGTCTGGCGCAGACGCGCGTTGAGCGCGCGCAATTCCTGCAACATGAGTTCCTGCTTGTATTCGCGCGCCTCCACCTTGACCATCATCATCCCCATGGCCTCGGCGATCGCGCGCACAGGCTCCGATACGCCGGCGCCGGTCAGCGGCATGATGTCGTTGGAATAATTGCCGGCGGCCACTTTGCCGATGACATCCAGCAGTTTTTGCAGTTCCGGCATGCGCATGGCCAGCGCCCTTTCTGGTTCATTCGGCGGTAAAGATCACCCCGGCATCCCGGCCGGGCAGCCGGCGCAAAAATGCGCCGCGCGGCAACGGGAGTTCGCGCAACCCGGCGCCGGAGAGTTTCCATGACGCCGGACCGGCGCGCTCCATCGCCAGCAAGGGACGCCGCCCGCGCGCGGCATAAAACAGGTTGGCGAACAGCAGGCGGTTGCCGGGTAGCGGATTGGCATACACCTGGTTCATTTTCTGGATGGGCGCTCGCGCATGCGGATAAACTTCCGGAACCAATTCCATCCGCCAGTTCAGGTTGCAGTAAGTTCCGCGTTGGATGGCCGGGGCGGCATCAAAGTGGATGAAGAGGCGGCGATCGCCCTGGGTGCAAACCCCCAAACCGGCCGCCGGTAAATCCAGCCGCCCCAGCATGTTCCATTGACAACGCACCGCCGCCAGGTCGGAGCGGCCCACGCGCACGTCATCCACCACCAGGAAAAACCGGCCCTTGACCCATAATACCGTCCGCCGCCAATCCCCGCCGGCCATGCCGGGGAGGGCGCTCCGGACAAGCGCCAGCGGCCCGTAATCCCGGCTGATTTCCAGCACGCACAGGTTGGGATAGGCGGCGAACTTGCCGTCGTTTTGCACAAACTGCACCGTGTTGTGGTCTTCCGGACCGGTTTGGCGGAAGCGGTAGGCATCGGCCGCGCCCTGCTTCCGGTCCGGTTTGCCGTAACTGTTGTCCACCAGCCAGACGCGCCCCAGATGATTGAGGCGGATGATCGAATTTTGATCCCGGTGGGCATGGCCGCCGGCGGGATATGAATAGCCTTCCAGCAAGAGGTATTGCGCATCGGGGAACCAGCCCGCGCGCAAGGCCAGTTTGTCATACGCCTTGCCGGCGGGAAACGCCGCCCCGCCATATTGCCGGCGGATATGCCCATCCAACGGCATGACGGACAGCGCCGGCAAAGCCGGCGCCTTGCCGGCGCCCACGGGACGCCGGCAGCCCGGCAACCAGGCCGTGGGCGGCAGGAGATCGCGCGCCAGCGGCCTGGGCTGCGCGGCGCGGATATGCGCCGCGGTCCAGGCCAGGCCCGGATCGGCGTAGCGCATGGCCGCCGCATCCAGCAGCGCGGCGCCCAGGCTGCCGCCGGAAATCGGCGCGCCGGCATCGCCGAAATCGCAGGGATACCCGAAATTATCCGTGGTAATGACGATATTGCGCGCCACCAGCGCCAGGCGGCCGTTGTCGGTGTATGCCCGGCGCCCCGTCGCGCGGTCATAAATCAACTTGTGCGCCGGCACCAGCCATTGGTACATGTTGGCGTTTTCCTTGTATTTGAAATTTTTTTCCATCTGCGGGCTGTTGAAACATTCCCGCGCGACCTGCTGCCAGCCGCGCGCCGCCGGCCAGCGGTAATGGTCATGGAAGTAACGCCCGCCGAAAAACAGCGTCAACGCGCCAAACGTTTCATGATTATGCCGTAAGGCCCCCGGGACGGTTGGCCAGCGGGCCGCCTTGTAGCCGGCGCACATTTCGGTCACCGCCAGCAGCAGATTGTCGAAAATCAGGCGCTCCGCCGGCGTCACCGGCAGATGTTCTGCCAGTAATTCCCAGTTGGCGATCACGCGGCCGGCGTAAAACTCAATATCCGACGGCATGCTGGCCCCGCCCGGGGTTTGCGTAAAATAATCCAGCATGGCGCGCAGCATGGCCAGGAACAATTTTAAGTAATCCGGATCGCCGGTGCGGCTGAAGATATCCGCGGCCGTATTGGCCAGGATCAAGGGATAAACGTTATAGCGATCCGCCGCCTTGCCGCCGCTGTCAAAATCGGCTGCCGCGCGCGCCGCCAGTTGCGCAACGGTGCGGGGCGGCCGGGCGCGCGGATTGCGGTAAGGCCGCTGGCGTTCCAGTTCTGCCAATACCCGCGGTTTGAAGCGCAAACCCGGGAAACTGCCTGGATCGCATCGGACCTGCCAGACCGGTTCCGGCAACGCCACCCCGGCGCCATCGGCAACGGCCTGCCGCCGCAAAATCCGCAGGGCCTCATCGCCGCGCGCCGCGCCGCAGCAGATTTGCAGCACATTATAGCCGCGATTGCCGGGATTGTGCAGCGTCCGTATCAGCAACCCGCGGGGGCCGGGCAGCGCCGCATCCGCATCCAGCCGGCATTCGCCCGCCAGCGCGGCCGCCGCGCGGTTTTCATGCGCGCCGCCCAGGAGCGCGAGATTGACGCGGCCCGGCAGCCGGCAATTGAAATCAGCATCGTTCACCATGCGCGGCGGGACGCCGCCGGCCGCGCGCAGCCAGTCTGCCAGCGCCTGGGCCAGCCGGCGATAGTGTCCGGCCGGCGGCGCGCAAATCGCCAGGCATGGCCGGTCTGCCGCCGCCAGGACCGTCCGCCGCCGCGCAACGGGGCGGCTGGCCAGGGAAAGGCTCGGAAAAGGGAATTGGCCGCGCGCGCGTAAATCCGCATCCAGCGCGGCATCGCCCGCGCGGCGTAAAAGCCGTCTTTCCGCGAGGGTAAGGGCGATGACCGTCGTCGCGCGGTCGGTCCAGATCGGGTATGTCCCGGTATGTTTGCGCAGGGCAACGCCCTGCGCGGCATACAATTCAGAGAGCGGGTAAAGGTTCATGGTGTTATTCTAAGGCGCGTCCTGGGGATCACAAGCAAAAATCCGCCGGCGGTCCGGAAAAACTCAAACTTCGTCCGCGCCGGCCGCCAGGCCGTTGATTTCCAGCATGATGCGGCGGGCGCGGCCGGGAACTTCGAGATGCCGGGCCAGGAATACGCCCAGCAATTCCAGCAGCGCCAGCCGCTGCCGGGGATTGCAGCGCATCCGGCGCGCCACCTCCCAAGCCGCCGCCGCCTGCCAGAACCCCATGACGGCCAGGACATCCGGCGCCACCCGGACGCTGTCCGCCGGCGCGCGCGCCGCCTGGCAATCCGCGCACAAAACCCCGCCATGGGCCGGCGTGAAAAAACAGGCGCGCGGCGCAACCGCCGCGGAGTTGAATAAAGGGATCCGGCACCCCTGGCAGACCCGCAACCCCGGCCCGACTCCGGCCAACTCCAGCAGGCGCAACTCGAACCAGGGCACCAGTGCGTCGGGAGCGTCCGGCTGATCTAAAGCGTCCAGGGCGTCATCCAGCAGGGCAAAGCCGGCCGGATGCGGCGCATGCGCCGGCAGCCAGTTGTTGATCAAATCCGCCAGGTAAGAGGCGCAGGCGGCGGCCTTCCAATTCCGCCGCAAGTGCAGACGCGGCTTGAGCATGCAACATTCACGGGCAATATGCAGCGCCGATTGCCAGCGCGCATAGAACAACAATTCCGACTGGCAGAACAAATCGTACTGCCCCTGGAACATGCTGTCGCGCCGCAGGGCGCCCTTGATCATCGTCACAATTTTGCCCTGCCCGGGAGTCAGCCAGGTCACAACCTGCGAAGTCTCGGAAAACGGCACAATCCGCAGAACCATGGCCGTGGTGGTAATAATCATGGCTGGGGCTTCCCCGGCTAACCGTCCTGCATCCATTCATCCAGCCGGTCGAGCAGCGTTTTGCCGGTATCGTCCGACTTGCCGGGCAGAACCGCGCCGGCGGACAGGATCATTTTCATGGCATCCGGCACGCCGATGTCCAGGAAGACCACTTCCTGGCGCGGCGCCATCAGAAAAAAGCCGGTGGTGGGGTTCGGCGCGGTGGGGACGAACACGCACACGGCGTCGCTCCATTTGCCCTGGCTTTCCGGCAGGCGCGCCGCCATTTCCGCATTCAAATCCGAAGTCAGAAATCCCAGCGAATAAAGACCCGCCCGCGGGAATTGCACCGCCACCACCTGCTTGAACAGCGTGCGCCGCGAATTGAAAATCGACTCGCTTACCTGGCGGATGGCCACGTAAAGGGTTTTAATGATGGGGATGCGCGTCAACAAATTGTCGCCAAACCGGTAGAGATGGCGGCCGATGAAATTGCGGGTCAGCAGCCCGATCAAATACAACGCGCCGACGATCAAAACCAGGGCCAGCATCCGGTAAAAAAGACTGTAACGCGGCTGCAGCCAGGCGGGGGGGAGCACGCTCTTCAGCCAACTGGACAAAGCCGCGTCGTAAATCCAATTGGTCAGGATGATGAAGAAAAAATTCACAATCCAAAGCGTCGCAAACAGCGGCGCAATCAACGCCAACCCCACCAGGATATTTGCCCGCACCGACTTAGCCAAGCGCTTCCACATAACCAGCTCCTCCGTCACAATTGTCTGCCCATCCCCGCGCACCGGCATCAGGGTGCGGCATGCATGGAAACATACAACAGAAGCGCCAGAAAGTAAAGCCATGGCCAAACGGCTCGCCGGAGTCTCGCCCTCCAGCACAACCAAGAAATTGGCTTACACGCTTGCCGGCGCATTTTGCTTGTAGAACCCCGGGGGAATTGATAGAAATGCAGCAAATTTGTTTCAACCGCGCCTGTCCGCAGGCGCCTTCCAGATGAGGAACGATATGCAAAGCCGGCAAATCACGCAAGGGAATGAACGCGCGCCGCACCGCAGCCTGTTGCGGGCGGTGGGAGTCAAGGCGGAGGATTTCGGCAAGCCGTTCATCGGCGTCTGCAATTCATTCGTGGAAATCATTCCCGGGCATGTGCACCTGAACGCCGTCGGCCGCCTGATCTGCCGGCAAATCCGCCAGGCCGGCGGCGTGCCGTTCGAATTCAACACCATCGGCATCTGCGACGGCGTGGCCATGGGGCATGCCGGCATGAAATACTCGCTGCCCAGCCGGGAATTGATCGCCGACTGCGTGGAGTCCATGGCGCGCGCGCATTGTTTTGACGCCTTGATCTGCATCCCCAACTGCGACAAGATCGTCCCGGGCATGGTCATGGGCGCCCTGCGGGTGGACGTCCCCACCCTGGTGGTCAGCGGCGGTCCGATGCTGGCCGGCCGCGCGGCGGACGGCCAGGCGCTGGATTTGATCAGCGTCTTTGAAGGCGTGGCCGCCTGCCGGCAGGGAAAAATCGGCGACGCTGAGCTGCTGGCCATGGAAGAAAAAGCCTGCCCCGGCTGCGGTTCCTGTTCCGGCATGTTCACCGCCAACTCGATGAATTGCCTGTGTGAAGCCCTGGGACTGGCGCTGCCGGGCAACGGAACCATCCCCGCCGCCGATACGCGGCGCAAAAAACTTTTCCGGCAGGCGGCGCGCCGCATCGTAGAGATGGCGCAGGCCGGCGCGCCGCGGCCGCGGACGATCGTGACCCAGGAATCCATGGATAACGCCTTTGCCGTGGACATGGCCATGGGCGGCAGCACCAACACCGTGCTGCACGCGCTGGCCATCGCGCACGAGGCCGGCGTCGCATACGACCTGAACCGCATCAACGCCATTTCCCGCAAATGCCCCAACATCTGCAAAGTGTCGCCTTCCAGTAAATATCACATGGAAGACGTGGACCGCGCCGGCGGGATCAGCGCCATCATCCGGACGCTCTGCGACATTCCGGGGCTGATCAACCGCGGCGCCCCGACCGTCACCGGGCGCACCATCGCCCAGAACACTGCCCGCGCGAAAATCCTGGACGACCAGGTCATCCGCCGCCTGGATAATCCTTACTCGCCGGAAGGCGGACTGGCGATTCTGCACGGCAACCTGGCCGCTGACGGCGCCGTGGTAAAAACCGCCGGCGTGGCGCCTTCCATGCTGAAATTCGAAGGCACGGCGGTGATTTTCAATTCCGAGGAGGAAGCCTGCCAGGGGATTCTGGCGGGCAACGTCCAGGCCGGCAACGTGGTCGTCATCCGTTACGAAGGCCCGCAAGGCGGCCCGGGGATGCAGGAAATGCTGGGGCCGACATCCTATATCATGGGCCAGGGCCTGGGTGAAAAGGTGGCGCTGATCACGGACGGCCGGTTTTCCGGCGGCACGCGCGGCGCCTGTATCGGGCATGTATCCCCTGAAGCCGCCGCCGGCGGCCTCATCGCCCTGCTGCACAACGGCGACCGCATCCGGATTGACATTCCCAACCACCGGCTGGAGGCGCTCCTGTCCGATGGGGAAATCCAAAACCGCCGGGCGCACGCCGCCCCTTACCAGCCCCGGCCGCTGACCGGCTGGCTCAAACGCTACGCGGCCCAAGTCACCAGCGCCAACACCGGCGCGGTGCTGCAGGCGAGATAACAGGGGGAAAGGGACAGAGGGGCAAAGGGGCAGAGGCACAAAGGGACAGAGGGGCAAAGCAAAGGAGGCGTTTTGCGCCGTTGGCACTGGCCTCCCTGCCGGGAAACCCTCATCGGCCAATCCGAATTCCGTCTTGGTGTCCTTGGCGGTTCATTCCGTTTCTCCGCCTTGGCGTCCTTGGCGTTCTTGGCGGTTAATTCCGCTTCTCCGCCTTGGCGTCCCTGGCGTCCTTGGCCGCGGGCAGGATTTCCACTTTAAAAACGCATTGGGTATGTGGTTTATCCGGTTCCCATGACCGGAGATAAGTCAACGGCACTTCCATGGCGCCGGCCTGCATGGCTTCAAAAATCCATTGCTCATGCCCCCCCGCGCCAATCCGCGTTACGGCTGGCGGATCGAACCGATGTTCCCGCAGGCGTGCCGGGGCATCCGCCGGCAAATCGGCCAGGCGCCATTGGTAGCCGGTGGTCGGGTTGGACGGCAGGCGGATGGTAAAAGCCGCCCCGGCCGCTACCTTGATGGCGGCAGCCGCATTGGTGTAAATTTCCCCGACGGCGGCCACCGCCGCATCCGCGGCCGGGTTGGTTTTGTTTTGCATGGGAATCACCTCCGCCGCGGTCAAGATCATCCGGGTCAATCCAAAGAGCAGAAACGCGCCCGCCAAGCCGGCGCCGGCGCGCCACAGGGGAGCGCGCCATGCGGTTCCCAGTCTGTCCGTCAGCGGCTGCCGGATGCGGTTCGGCAGCAAAGCCATAACCAGCAAACACACCAGCCCCGCCGGCAGCAGCAAACCGAACGGATGGTAGAGCCACGCCTGCCGCCATTGCCCGTGCAAAACGGCGGCCACACTGCGGGTCATCCCGCATCCGGGACAGGGCCATCCGGTCAGCCGGCGCAGCATGCAGAAATCATGCCCCACCCCCGTCAGCGGATGGATTAAAGCAAACAGGCAAAATCCCAGCAACAAATAAAAACAAGCGTGCCCGCCCGGCGGCAGCCGTCCGGCGGCGGATTGCAGCCGCAGCTTCAATTTCCGCAAATGATTGTTTGGGGACATTTGCGCCTGACGCACTTAATTCAACGGTTTGACCGCGGCATTAACTCAAATCCGTCCAGCAGTCTTCATTGCAAGACCGCCTGCACCCGCACGGCGGCGGCGACACGGAACACCGTGCCCCGGGCGTTGGTGCAACGGTAGCACTTGCGCAGCAGCGGTCCCTTCACCATGACCTGGCGCCCGCCCAGGGCAAAGCGCTGCCCTTCGGGCAATTCCGCCACCATGGGCCGCCGGTCCAGCGTGTCATGCCGGCGCAAGGCCAGCGACAGCGCGGGATCGGCGTCGGTCGAATAAAGCGGATTACGCGCATAGCGCGTCAGCGGCGGCTGTAAATCCTGGGGGAAAAATGCCAGGTTGGTCAGCAGGTAAGAGCTGAAAACCGTCTTCCAACCACGGCCATGCGGCCGCGCGCGGCCGGCATGATCGCGCGCAATCCGGGCATGGGCGATTTCGTGCAAAAGCGTGATTAAAAACAAGTAGGGATTGCCGGAATGATTGACGGTAATCAGGCTGAATTGCCGGCCAGGCGGCAGGATGTGATCGCCATGTTTCGTCCGCCGTCCCCGGACCACCCGCACGAGCATCGGCATTTGCGCGAGCAGGCCGGCAATGGAACCGCACGCCGCCGCCGGCAATTGCGGCGCCACGGCCGCCAGCGAGCGCGCATATAAATCACCGGAAGCATTCGACCGCGGGGCAAGGGTCGGAAAGGATAAGGGAGCGGTTGCCGGAACGGAACGCGTTTCTTGAGTTGCAAACATGGCCAGTCGGGCAATCCGCGAACGTTTAAAAGTCCGGAATCGTCGTCATGGCGTACCTGGCAGGAGTTGAACCTGCAACCTTCTGATCCGTAGTCAGATGCTCTATCCAGTTGAGCTACAGGTACGCGATACGAAAGATGCTCCAAAGATTCGTAAATGGTATGCAAACATTTTGATTTTGCAAGCAAAATGTGTTTGTGATACTTTAAATTTCATGAACACGACCGACACCATCACCAGCATCAAAAAACAATGGGGAACGCGCCTGTTCATCCTGGGGCATTATTACCAGCGCGATGAAGTCCTGCGGCATGCGGACGCCCATGGCGATTCCCTGGAGCTGTCGCGGCGCGCGGCCAGGGCAACCCAAGCCGAACGCATCGTTTTCTGCGGGGTCCATTTCATGGCCGAATCCGCCGCCATCCTTGCCCGCCCCGCCCAGACCGTTTACCTGCCCGATCCCGACGCCGGCTGCCCCATGGCCGACATGGCGCCGGCCCGGGAATTGCGTAAAATCTGGGAGGAAATCGAAGCCGCCGCCCCCGGCTGGCTGCCGGTGATTTACGTCAACAGTTCCGCCGCCGCCAAGGCTTTTTGCGGCGCGCATGGCGGCTGCGCCTGCACTTCCAGCAACGCGCCGCGCGTGGTGCGCTGGGCCCTGGATCAAGGCAAACGGGTGCTGTTCATCCCGGACGAACACCTGGCCCGCAATACCGCGCATGACCTGGGACTGCCGGACAATGCCGTGGCGCTGGCCGATCCCCGTCTGCCGCTGGGCGGCCTGTCGCCGGACAGCCTGCGCGCCGCCCGGGTCCTGGCCTGGAAGGGCTACTGTCATGTCCATGCCTTCACCTTGGAGGATATCGCCGCGGCCCGCCGGCGGCATCCCGGGGCCAAAATCATTGTCCACCCCGAAACCCCCGCCCCCGTCCTGCGCCTGGCCGATGCCCATGGGTCCACCGCGCAAATCATCCAATATGTGGAAAACGCGCCGGATGGCGCCGCCATTGTCATCGGCACGGAATTCAACCTGGTCAGCCGCCTGGCGCGCCGGCATCAGCAGCGCCTGACCATCGCCCCCCTGCGCGTTTCCGTCTGCCCGAACATGTCCCGGACCACGGAAGCAAAGTTATGCCGGACCCTGCGGGACTGGCCGGAGGAAAACATCGTGCGGATTCCGGAAGAATACCGCGCGGACGCGCAGCAGGTGTTGCAACGCATGCTGGATCTATCGTAAACCTGCTTCATGACCACTCCCTTCAACTTGCATTCACCTTACCAGCCGACCGGCGACCAGCCGGCGGCGATCGAGGCGCTGCTGGGCGGGCTGTCGGCGGAACGGCGTTTCCAAACGCTGGAAGGGGTGACCGGTTCCGGCAAGACCTTCACCATGGCCAATGTCATCGCCCACTGGGGCCGTCCCACCCTGGTGATCTCCCACAACAAGACCCTGGCCGCCCAGCTCTTTGCCGAATTGAAAGGATATTTTCCCGGCAATGCCGTGGAATATTTCGTCAGCTATTACGATTATTACCAGCCGGAAGCGTATATCCCGCAGACCGACACCTACATCGAAAAGGATTCCGCCATCAACGAGGAGATCGAGCGGCTGCGCCTGGCCGCCACGCACTCGCTGATGAACCGCGCCGATGTGATCATCGTCGCTTCGGTTTCCTGCATTTACGGCCTGGGCTCGCCCGAGGATTACCGCGAGATGCTGATCGGCCTGGCGCGCAACGACCGCATGGATCGCGAACTGCTGATGCGGAAGCTGGTGGAAATCCAGTACAGCCGCAATGACTACGAACCCCAGCCCGGCGCCTTCCGCGCGCGCGGCGACACGCTGGACATCTTCCCGGCCTACGCCCGCACCGGCATCCGCATCGGTTTCTTCGGCGAGACGGTGGAGTCCATCCAGCGGATTGACGCGTTGACCGGCAAACCGGAAGCCGATCTGGAAAAGATCACCGTGTCGCCGGCCCGCCACTTTGTCATGCCGGCGGCGCGCATCGCCCCGGCCATGGAATCCATCCGCGCGGAAATGGCGGAACGCGTGCAATGGTTCGAGCAAAACAACAAATTGATCGAAGCGCAGCGCCTGACCATGCGCACCAAGTACGACCTGGAAATGCTGCAGGAAACCGGCTACTGCTCCGGGATCGAAAATTATTCCCGCCATCTCACCGGGCGCCGGCCCGGCGAACCGCCGGCTACGCTGATCAATTATTTCGGCGGAGAATTCCTGACGATCGTGGACGAGTCGCACGTCACCCTCCCGCAATTGCGCGGGATGTATAACGGCGATCAAGCCCGCAAGCAAGTCCTGGTGGAACATGGCTTCCGCCTGCCGTCGGCCAAAGATAACCGGCCGCTGAATTTCGATGAATTCCTGGCCGCCGCCGGCCGGATGATTTTCGTTTCGGCCACGCCCGCCGAATACGAACGCCGGGTGTCGCCGCCGCCGGTGCCCCAGATCATCCGCCCCACCGGCCTGCTGGACCCGGTTTGCGAGGTGCGCCCGCTGGCCGGGCAGATTGACGCCCTCATGGAGGAAATCAAAATCCGGGCCGCGCGCAAGGAGCGCGTGCTGGTCACCACGCTCACCAAGAAGACCGCCGAGGATTTAAGCGCCTACCTGGGCGAGGCGGGGTTGCGCGTGCAGTACCTGCATTCGGAAATTGACGCGCTGGAACGCGTGGAAATCCTGCGCAGTCTGCGGTTGGGCGACTTCGATTGCCTGATCGGCATCAACCTGCTGCGCGAGGGCCTGGACTTGCCCGAAGTCTCGCTGGTGGCCATCCTGGACGCCGATAAGGAGGGCTTCCTGCGCTCGGAAACATCGCTGATCCAGACCGCCGGCCGCGCCGCCCGCCACAGCCGGGGGGCGGTGATTTTATTCGCCGATATCATCACCGATTCCATGCGCCGCGCGCTGGCGGTGATGAGCGAACGCCGCGCCCGCCAGATGGAATACAACCGGGAACACGGCATCACGCCCCGGACCATCGTCAAGTCCATCCAGGAGGGTCTGCGCATCAAGCATGCCGGACGCCAGGCCGCCGCCCTGGTCGTGCGCGAGGCCGGCGCGGATTACGATGTCCAGACGGTGATCGGCGAAATGGAAGCCGAGATGCTGGCGGCGGCCGATGCCATGGAATTCGAACGCGCCGCCTTGCTGCGGGACCAGATTGCCGAGTTGCGGTCGGCCGCGGGACTGGCGTCGCCGTCCGCCGGCCGCCAACATCCCCACAGCCCAGGCAGCCGCCGCCGGCGCTCCCCTTTAAAATATCCCGGCACCCGGCACATCAAGGGGCGGCGGCGGAAATGAGCAATTAAACGGCAAGGCGCGCAGGGGGAAGCGGAAAATTAAAGTGTGTGAGTTTGTGAGTGTGGGAGGGATACGGGTGGCGCGTGTCGGGTGGCGGAGCGCGGTATTCGATGTTCAGTGTTCGGCATGCGGTGTTCAGTATGCGGTGTTCAGTGTTCGGTATGCGGTGTTCAGTATTCGGGGTTCAGTGTTTGTAGTCAGTGCCCCTTTGTGCCTCTGCCCCTTTCCTCTGCCCCTCTGCCCCTTTCCTCTGCCCCTTTGCCCCTTCCGAAATAACCGCTTGCGCCCGCGGCGCAGGCATGTATAATGAATGGCAAAAGGGGGCGACAGGTTTCGACGTTTAAGTTGAAGCCGGAATTGCGCGTCGAGGACCCCGGTTGGCCTCGTAAAACTCCCGGGAAAACACAAAAGCTAATACAGAATTAGCCCTCGCGGCTTAATTGCCGTGACGCTTGGCCGTTGACCGCCTGCTAGACGGACCCAAGCGACAAAAAGCGGGCTGGCCGACACGTTGGGCGACCGGATGTGTCGGCGAGATTCACGTGGCCGCTGGCCGCGGCGGCGCCTGCCTGCCGGCTTCCGAAGCGGCGAGACTAAAAGACAGAATACACGCGTAGATGTTCCGGTGACTCTTTGACGGACGGGGGTTCAAATCCCCCCGCCTCCACCACCCGCTGGCTGTGCGCGGGACTGACGGTTGATTTACATGCCAAAATTACTCGATCTCTGCCGGCAGTTCTTGCGGCGCGATGCGCACCCGGCCATCCAATTCGTCAAATACGGCATCGCCGGCGGGCTGGCAACGGCCGTGCATATCGTCACCTTCTACATCTGCGCCCTGTGGGTGTTGCCGGCCTTGGCGCCCGCCGACCCGATTGCCCGCTGGATCGGTCTGGAGGTGGCCCCGATCAGCGATGCCGTACGCGGCACGCATGCCGTCTGGAACAACGTCATCGCCTTCCTGTTTTCCAACATGACCGCCTATCTGATCAATATCTTCTGGGTATTCACCCCCGGCCGCCACAGCCGGCTGGTGGAAATCGGTATGTTTTATCTGGTCTCGGCGGTGAGCGTCGGTTTGGGCAGCGTGATCATGAAATTGCTGATCAGCCATTTCCAACTGAGCACCACGCTGGCGTTCGGGGCGGTGACCGCCTGCTCGATCCTGATCAATTACGCCATGCGCAAATTTGTCATCTTCAAGGGATGACCATGCCTG
Organism: uncultured Verrucomicrobiota bacterium; assembly: GCA_964650945.1. Taxonomy (GTDB): domain Bacteria; phylum Verrucomicrobiota; class Kiritimatiellia; order JAAZAB01; family JAAZAB01; genus JAXGPF01. The sequence goes on from CAZYXU010000030.1 coordinate 17,110, forward strand.
CCGGGACGGCTTTGAAACACCGCGCGCCCATCAAGGCACCGCCAGGTAGCCGCGCAGCATGTCTTCGTACTGGCGCAGGCCGGCCGCCGGCACCCGTTCCGTCATGGCATGGGCGCCGCCGCCCGGCAACCCGATGATGGCGACCGGGGCCTTGCAGGCGCGGAAATGGCGGGCATCCGTCGCCCCATTCATGCGCTTCCATGCGATTTTCCGGCGCAGCCCGCGCTGCATGCAGGCGTGGAATTCCTGCAGCGCCGGCGCCTGCTCGTCGCAAAACATCAAAGGCGATTCGTTGACTTTTTCGATTTGCAAGCCGGAAAGCCGGCGGAGTTTTTTAATTAAATCCGCCGGCCGGTCTTTTTCCGTGTAGCGTATGTCGATGACGATTTCCGCCGTATCGGGCACGCGGTTGAAGACCGTGCCGGCCTGGATGATGTTGGCCGACATGGTGGTATGCCACTCGTCGCCGGCGCGCACTTCCGGGAAGGCGCTCCGCACCCGCTGATAGGCGGCAATCAGCCGGTCAATGGCGTTTTCGCCCTTCCAGGGCGTGGAACTGTGGCAGGCCTTGCCGCGCGCGCGCAGGCGCAGCGCCAGGATGCCCTTTTGCGCGGTGGCCACGGCATAGCCGTAGCCGTCCATGATCAGGATCATGCGCCGTCCGCCGTAACCCAGTTCCGCCATGCGCGCCGCGGTGGCGCCGCCGGTTTCTTCGTCGGTGGAAAAAACGGCGCCGGCATCGGCCGCGGCCCCCGCGGCGATGAGGGTGTTGGCGATGATCGCGCAATTGCCCAGGCAATCGTCGGTACCCCGGCCCAGCAGCCACCGCCCATGGCGGCGCAATTTGAACATGCTCTCCGGCGCGGGGATGACGTCAAGATGCGCGTTCAGCAGCACCGCCGGCGTCCGGCCCGGCCGTGTGCTGGCAAAAAGGATTTTGCGCCGGCCCAGTTTTTCGACTTTGACATGCAGCCCGCCGCGCCGGAGGTAGTCTCCCAGGAAATCAACCAGCCGGTTCACCCGCTCCGCGTCGGCGGTGACCGGCTGGAACGACATCATTTGCGCCAATAATTTAACAGTATCCATCTTTTATGATATCCTTTTTTGGGCTGGCATCTATCGGGGAAAATGGCAAAATAACCGGCATCATGCAAAATAAATTCGATCAAGGAGCCTCGCCCTGGGAATGGCTGCGCCCGCCCACCGGGAACATGCGGGCGCCCGCCGTTTTATTCGCCACGCGCGCATTGCTGGACAGCCTGGACGCCCGGGTCATTGAGCAATTGGAAAACATAGCAACCCTGCCGGGCATTGTCAATGCCGCCTACGCCATGCCGGACGCCCACCAGGGTTACGGCTTCCCCATCGGCGGCGTGGCGGCGTTCGACCCGGCGCAGGGCGGGATCATCTCGGCCGGCGGCGTGGGCTTTGACATCGCCTGCGGGGTGCGCACGCTTTTGACAGGCATCCCGGCGGCGGATATCCAAGCCCGCCGCGAAAACCTGGCCGACGCCCTGGCCGCGGCGGTGCCGGCCGGCGTCGCCAGCCGCGGCGCCATCCGTCTGAATCCGGCGGAAATGGAGGCCATGCTGACCCGCGGGGCGGCGTGGGCGGTGCGCCAGGGCTATGGTACGGCCGCGGACTTGCCGCGCATCGAGTCGGGAGGAATCATCGCGGAGGCCGACCCGGACAAGGTATCCCCGCAAGCCCGCTGGCGGCAGCAGGATGAAATGGGCACGCTGGGTTCGGGCAACCATTACCTGGAAGTCCAACGCGTGGCGGAAATCTATGACCGCGAAATCGCGGCCGCCTTCGGTCTGCGCGAGCAAATGGCGGTGGTAAGCATTCATTGCGGCTCGCGCGGCCTGGGCCACCAGGTCGCCACCGACTATGCGGAACGCATGGGGCTGGCCGCGGCGCGGCACGGGTTGCGCCTGCCGGACCGCGAACTGGCCTGCGCGCCGATTGACTCGCCGGAAGGACGGGACTATCTGGGCGCCATGCGCGCGGCCGCCAATTGCGCGCTCGCCAACCGCCAGATCATTACCGCGCTGGTGCGCGGCGTTTTTCAACGGCTGTTCAACCTCTCCAACCTGCCGCTTTTGTTCGATGTCTCGCACAACTTCTGCCAGGTGGAGGAACACCCGGCCGGCAAGACCCGGCGTAAATTATACGTGCACCGCAAGGGCGCCACCTGCGCCCGCGCCCCCGGCCACCCGGACCTGCCGCCGGAATTCCAGTCCGCCGGCCAGCCGGTGCTGGTTGGCGGATCCATGGGCAGTTCTTCCTACGTCCTGGCCGGCGCGCCCGGCAATGCCGCGCGCGCCTTTGCGTCAGCCTGCCATGGCGCCGGACGGCGCATGAGCCGCAGCCAGGCGCGCAAGCAATGGCGCGGACCGGAGATTGTCCGGCAACTGGCCCGGCAGGGAATCGCCACCCGCGGCCAGTCCAACGCCGGCATGGCGGAGGAAGCGCCCGGGGCTTATAAAAACATCGAAGCGGTGATTGCCGCCACCGTTTCCGCCGGGCTGGCGCGGCGCGTGGCGCGCCTGGAGCCCCTGCTCTGCGTCAAGGGTTGACGCGGGATTGACCCGTCTGGAATGAAAACCGGCGCGTGAACCGCGGCCGGACCGAACTCAATTGCCGGCGAACGTCAATTCAACCAGGGCATATGCGGAACCGGACTGCATGATCCGCCACCGGCCATCCGCCGGGCGGAAAACGGCGGGATCGGCCCGGCCGTCGCCGTCATAGTCGCCGGCCGCCGGCGAGTATTCCGGTCCGCCCAGCGGCAGCGCGGCCGGCTGGTAATGTTGCGATGAGAGCATGACGCTCCACGTTCCGGCATACTGGTAAACTCCCGGATCGCCGCGACCGTCGTCGTCAAAATCGGCGGCGACCGGTGCGCCGCCGCTGCCGCCGAGCACTGCGTCGTACAAGGCGTAATTTTGCCCGGAAAACAATGCCAGCCAGCGGCCTTCACCGGCAATGAAAAGCGCGGGATCGGCCAAGCCGTCGCCGTCAAAATCCGCCGCCGCCGGCTGCGCGCCGGGGTAGCCGAATGAGGCATAGGTTGTGGCATAACCGGATCCGGAGAGATTCACCCCCCAGAGGTTGGCGCCGTCATGATACAATCCCGGATCGGCCCGGCCGTCCCCGTCGAAATCCGCCAGCACGGGCTGGCAGTCCGGCACGCCGAAATTAAAATTGCTGACTCCGCCGGCCAGCCGCAATGACCACGCACTTGTTTCAACCCGGTACAGCGCCAGGGCCGCCCGCCCGATGCCGGCATAATCGCCCAGCAGCGGATATTGGGCCGGCGGCGCCGGCGGGCCGGCGCCGATAAAATCCACGCCAGCCTGGTTGCCGGAAACATTCCGGTAATCCGCCGAGGCGCCGGTCTGCACGGTGCGCATTCCAAAAACGTACCCGCTTTTGGCGGGCAGAATGGTAAAGCCGGCGTTCGCCGGCACGCCGGCGAAGGCGTAAATGCCGCGGCGGTTGGAGTAAACCTGCCAGCTCCCGCCGCCATGGCATTCGGCGGACACCAGGGCCCCGGCGATCGGATGGCCGTATTCGTCGGTCAGCCGGCCGCTGATGATCTCGCCGCCGCCGCCGGTGAAAATATTATACAGGCAAACATCCACGCAATCGAATTCCAGCGCGGCGTCAATGAACGGCAGGGCATACCAGGCGTTATTGACGTCATCGTAGGCGCCCCACCCCAGATTCAAATGGTGATACATGGCGCCCAGGTCATAACCGTAGCCGTCGCAGACAATCGCATGTTGGCCGCCGGGGCCGGAAACGCTGAACAGCACCGGCCGGCCTGCATCCAGATTGGGGTTTACCATGTCCAACAGACCGATGCCGATGAATTCAAAATTATTCCAGCCGTAAACAATATTGCTGAAATAAAAAACATTCTTTAAGGACTGCATGGCGGTGTAAAAATCAGCCCCGGACCCCATGGGCCCGTAACGCATGTTCACCGATATGCCGGCGTCCAGGCATAACGCCCCGATGGACTGGCGTTGGGCGAGCGTGGTGTTCTCATCCGGATCCACCGGCATCATATCCCAGTTGTAGGGGCCGCCGGCGCCGTCGCCGCCCAGGATCGTCAGAGTCTGATAGGGATTCGGATCGTGCTCCACCACCACCTCGAAATGGCGCGGCCCCACCGCCGCCGCCGGATAGCGGTGATAGCGCATCAACTGCGCCATGGCCGTAGCGACGCAGCCGCAGGGATAATGATTCGGGGTAAAATAATTGTAGCAAAGCTGGTAACCGTCCATTTTCTGATCCCAGGCGGTGGACAACAAAGGGGGCACCCGCTGATCGGCGATATTGGGGGTCAGCGCGCGGTTGTCCGCCGGGACCGCCGCCAAACCTGTCAAATAACGCCATTTTTGCCGGGCCAGGGTGTCAACCGCGGATGTTTTGCCGGCCGCCAGCCGCCCCAGGCGCGCTTGCAAATCCGCAAGCACCATGGCGGACAGCGGGTGGTCCGCCGCATGCTCGAACCGGCCCCGGGCGGCAAACGCCAGAATCGGCTCCAGCCGGTCGTCCGCCGGCACGATGACCAGCCCGGCGGGCTGCAGATAAACGGCAAAACCCAGGCCGGCAATCGGCTGCACTTCGCCAACCGCAGTGCCGGCGGGATACGGCGCGACCGCATGCCCGGCGCGCAACCAGCCTTCGGCCATCAGACGGACTTGCGTTTCGGAAACCGGGTCCGCTCCGAGGATCGCCGCCTGAAACAGCAGCACAGCGGCCGGCATGCCCGCGCGCCAGCGCCGCGCGGATGCCGAACACCGTTCGGCTACCGCGGAAATCAAAGCCGGCACGCGCGCGCTCCAGCGCCTCCGCCGGTTCGACAGCATGGGGATGAAAGCACGCATACGACCTCCCCTTTGGCTTTTTTATTCTGCTCAAGGGAGGCTGGCGCCGGCCGCGCGCAACTGCGCGGCCACGGCGTCACGCCCCTTGAATTCAGCCCAATGCAGCGGGGTCTGTCCGCGGTTGTCGGCCTGCCGCGGGTCCGCCCCGCGCACCAGCAACAATTTGACCAGGGGAGCCGCGTCCTCGATCACCGCCTGGTGCAGCGCCGTGAGTCCCAGGCGATCGGCCAGTTTTGGGTCCGCGCCGCTGGTCAAAAGCAATTCCGTCATGTCGGCCTGCCCATATTGGACGGACAGGATCAAAGGCGTCTCGCCCTGCTGGTTCTGCGCATTGACCGCCGCGCCATGCTCGATCAAGAACCCGGCAACCTCCCGGCGGCCGTAGCGCGCCGCCGCATGCAACGGCGTCATCCGCGCGGTATCCGCGGCGTTGACATCCGCCTGCCTTTGCAGCAGGCAGCGCGCCACGCCGACATGCCCGCCGCCGGCGGCATTGTGCAAAGGCGTGCGCCCACTCAGATTGGCGGCATTCACCTCCGCGCCATGCGCGAGCAACATCTCTGCCACATCCGCATGCCCCTGATGCGCCGCCAGGTGCAACGGGGCGGCGCCGGCGTCATTCCGGGCATTCACTTGCGCGCCGGCGGCCAGCAACAATTCCACGCATTGCAGGTGCCCGCCGCCGGCCGCCCAGTGCAACGGCAGATGGCCGCTGGGATCCGGGCGGTTGAGCATGGCGGGATCGGCGGCCAGCAGCCGGCGGATTTCCCCGGCATCCCCGGTTTGGGCCGCCGCTTGCAGCGACAGGGTTTTGTCTTCATCCGCGCCGCCCGGCGCCAGTCCCAAAAACAGCAACCATCCGCAAATCCAGAAAACGCGCTGCATATCTTAGCTCCCCGTGAATACCTGCACCCATCATCGATGTTTGAGTCCGCCCGCACCGGGCAATCCCTGCCCGCCAAACCGCATATCCTGCTGGTATGTTTATTCCGGCCATGCGGTTTGTCAAGCGCATTCGCAGCGCCGTATTGGCAGAAGACTGGGGGTTAGACAAAATTATTTGTATTGTGCGGGTGCGGGAATGCGTTGCGAATTCCGTTCGAAAAGTAAGTCGGCGATTTTGGGGCGTCTGTCCGCTACGCGGACCCTCCGGGCGTGGTTGCAGGCGATGGCGCAATCCGTGAGAAATTCACCGTAAAGAACGCAAAGATCGCGAAGGAATGCCGGACTGTTAGGTCAGGAACAGAGGATCAGTGGCACAAATACCGAACACTGAACACCGCGATCAGCCCGGCTCACCGGCTTGTCCTGCAAAGCTTCAGCGGCGCAGGAAGTTTCGCCCTCCAGGGATTACACAATCTCTTCCCGTGGGAGCGGCGTTACACGCCGCGCTCCGCCACCCGACACGCGCTACCCGACACGCGTATCCCTCCCACGTTCACACACCCACACACTTTTCTTTCCTCATCGTCCCCTTTCGCGATCTTTGCGTTCTTTGCGGTGAAATCAACTCCCCTGGCTGCTTTCGTGGTATTCCTGTTCAATTTCCGGTTTACGCCTTTGCGTTCTTTACGGTATCTGGAATAATTCGATTGCTTTTTGACGGCGCCGTTGTAATAATTATGACCTTAATCGCGCAGGAACCAAAGACAACATCTGCCTTAACAAAAAGGAATTTTTTATGATCGTCAACACCCGCGCCCTTTTCAAGCATGCTTACGGCAAATACGCCGTCGGCGCTTATAACATCAACAACCTGGAACAGACCATGGGGTTGTTCCGCGGCAATCTTGACAGCCGCGCGCCGTTCATCGTACAGATTTCGAAGGGCGCCCGCTCGTACACCGACAAACGCATGCTGGAAGCCTTGATGCGCACGGCGGATGAAATCTTTCCGGAATCCGTTTTCGCGGTGCATTTGGATCACGGCGATGAGGCGACCGCCATGGACTGCATCCAAAGCGGGTTTTACAGCTCCGTGATGATTGACGCCAGCATGCACCCCTACGAGGAAAACATCGCCATCACCAAGCGCGTGGTCAAGGCGGCGCATGCCCGCGACATCGTCGTGGAGGCCGAACTCGGCCAACTCGGCGGCGTGGAAGAACATATTTCCGTTTCCGAGGACCAGGTCCACCTGACCGACCCGGCGCAGGCGGCCGATTTCGTCAAACGCTCCGGCTGCGACAGCCTGGCTTGCGCCATCGGCACCAGCCACGGCGCCTACAAATTCGCCGGCAGCCAGGGTCTTCATTTTGAGATCATCGAAGCGATCCAGAAGCTGCTGCCGGGATTTCCGCTGGTCATGCACGGTTCCAGTTCCGTGCCCCCGGACGAAGTCCGGCGCATCAACGCCGCCGGCGGCAAGCTGAAAGACGCCAAAGGCGTCAATCCGGAAGAATTCATCAAGGCGGCCAAGCTGGGCGTCACCAAGGTCAACATTGACACCGACGGGCGGCTGGTCTGGTGCCGCGTGCATCGCGAACAATTCCGCGACAACCCCGAGAATTTCGACCTGCGTCCGCCGGGCAAGGTGTTCATGGCCGAATTCGCCAAGTACATCGCGGAAAAGAACCGTTACCTGGGCAGCGCCGGGCAGTTGGACGATGTGCGCAAGATGTGCGTCAAGTAGCGCATGAACCCAAGCTCATTTCTGGGGCGCAGTTTTGACTGTGAATGCGGACGCGCGCACCGGGTGCCTTTGCGCGAGGTGATTTACACGCCCAACGCCGCCGCGCAATTGCCGGCGGCGGTGCGCCGGCTGGCGCCGGGCGCGGCACGCATCACCCTGCTCGCCGACGCCCGTACGCATGCCGCCGCCGGCCGCGCCGGCGGGGAAGCCCTGCGCCACGGCGGCCTGGCCGTCGAGACGCTGATCGTCCCCGACCCCGCGCCCGGCATTTCGCCAGTTTGCGACGATCTCACGCTGCGGGAGCTGCAAGCCCGGATGCCGCCGACCGATTTGCTGCTGGCAGTCGGCGCCGGCGTGATCAGCGATCTGACCAAGTGGCTGGCGCGTGAAAGCGGTCTGCCGTACATGACTTTCGCCACCGCCGCCTCGATGAACGGCTATGCCTCCAGCAATATCGCCCCGGCCATTGATGGCGTCAAACGCGTGGTTGACGGCGTCTCCCCCCTCGCGGTTGTGGCCGATCCGGCCATCCTGGCGGCAGCGCCGCGCGAACTGACCGCCGCCGGGCTGGGCGACGTGCTGGCCAAGCCGGTCAGCATCTGCGACTGGCAAATCAGCCACCTGCTGTTCGGGGAATATTACTGTCCGGTTTGCGCGCAGATGATCCGCGACCTGGAGCCGGGGTACCGCCGCTGTCCCGCCGGGCTGGCCCGGGGCGATCCGGCGGCCATGGAGGCTTTGTTTCAGGCCTTGATTTATTCCGGGGTTTCCATGACCATGGCCGCCACATCCTTTCCGGCTTCCGGCGGCGAGCACTTGATTTCCCACGCGCTGGACATGGTTGCCATGGAACGCGGCCGGCGCCACGATTTGCATGGACGCCAGGTGGGGTTGGGAACGATTTTCGCCGCGGCACTGTATCAGCGGCTGCTGGATTTGCCCGCGCCCGAGTTCCGCGAAGCTGCCGAACCGACCGACGCCGCCTACTGGGGGCGCCTGGCGGCCGAGGTGGAAAACGAGCATGCGCGCAAACGGCGGCGGGCTTCCGCCGCCGCCGGCCGTCTGCGCGCTGAACCGGATCTCTGGCCGCGCCTCCGCCGGATTATCGCGGACAATCAGGTGGCGCCGGCGGAGATCAAAAAATGCCTGGCCGATGCCGGCGCCGCGCACCGGGTGGCGGATATCGGCTGTACGCGGACGGATTTCCTGGATGCCGCCCTGCATTGCCATCAACTGCGCGAACGCTATACCGTGATTGACCTGGCCCGCGCCGCCGGCATCCTGCCCGCAGCGGCCGCGGAAATCGCGGATGAATTCCTGTAACACGGCGGCCGGCTCAATTAAAAACGGCAAGGCCCATGGACCGAATGCTTACGAGCTACCTAGCGGCGCTGGCAACGACCATGATCTGGGGGCTGGTGGTGCTGGTGGTGCGCGGCGCCCGCAGCCCCGGATACCTGGGCGTGGCTTGCAGCATGCCCGCCGGCATCCTGGTCCTGCTGCTCGCGCAATTGCCGGCCGGCGGCCCCGGACTGCCGGCTGCGGCGTTCTTTTCCCGCGCCGGCATCTGGCTGGCGCTGGGCGGCATCTGCCAGTTTCCGCTGGCTACGATTTTCTTTTACGAGGTGGTCAAGTCGGCGGAAATCTCCGTGGCTGTCCCCTTGACCCGCCTGAAGGCGGTGTTTGTCGTGATGATCGCTTTCGCCCTGGGGATGGAGGTCATCACCGGCCGGATTGCGCTGGCCAGCCTGCTGGCGGTTTTTGGCGCAGTCCTGCTCACCTGGCGCCCGCGCGCGCCGGCAGCCGGCGCGCATCGCAGGCATAACGCCGCGGCGCGCCGCGGCATCGTGTGCGCCCTGCTCGCGTCATTGAGTTGGGCGATGGGCGATATTTTCATGCGCCTGGCGCTGGAAACCATCCCCGCCCTGCCGGCTACCATCACCGCACTGGCATGGGGCGCCGTCATCCATTCGATAGCGTTGGGATTGTCCGGCCGGCTCGGCGCGGTCCGCCGCCTGCCGGCCGGCGACATCGGGCGCTTCGCGGCTCACGGCGCTTTGAGCTTCGGCGTCGGGTATTACCTGTTTTTTTACGCCGTTCAAAACATCGGGGTAAGCCGGGCGGCCATCATCACCTCCGCCTGGCCGCTGATTGCCTGCGCCGCCGGCGTGGCGCTTTACCATGAAACCATTTCATGGCGCAAAGGCGCCGGCATTGCCCTGCTCATGCTGAGCGTGGCGCTGGCGATCGGGAAATGAACCGGCCGTCCCAGAGCGCGGCGGCCGGGGTTGAACTTCCACACCCGGTCAGGGCGTGGACGATTTGACGTCCAAGTCCACCTGGTGAATTTCCAGCGCGGCCTCGGGCACCCCGGAAACGATGTTCAAGCGGGCTTTTTCGAGCACTTCCTTGATTTCATCCGCGCTCAACTGCGTGCGCAGCATGGGAATCGAGATGGCGGTGTCGGCGTTGACCTGGATGCGCTTGTTGACATCCTGGTAGCCGGCCTTGCCCACTGTCAGCACATGATCGCCGGCATAGACCGCAAAATCCTTGAGCGGTGTCGTACCGACCAGCATGCCGTCCAGTTCTACCAGGGCCGGATCGACGGAGGTTTGCACGCTTAATTTCACGCGCGGCCGGCTCTGCATCTGTTGCTGGCGTTTCTGCAGGGACGCTTGCAGGCCGGGCACGGCCTTGCTGATGGCCGTTTGCAGGAGTTCCACCAATTCATCCTCGCCCACCACCGTCCGCAGGGATTCAGTCTGGCGGAATTCGCGGCGCCCCACCCCATCCTCGGAAGCCACCACGGTGCCGTCATGCGCATCCAGGGCTTCCAGGGCCACGCGCAAGGTCAGGGTCACGAATTCCGTCTTGTTCCCGCCCAGATTGACGACCTGTTTGCCCGGCGCGTAACTTAACAGCGTGCCGCGCAGGACCAGGTCGGCATTGACCGCCTGGGCCGCCTGGAGGAAGGAAGGTTGATATTGCGGGCCGGCGGCGGCGGGCCGGATCGGCTGCATGCGCCGGACAAAATCACGGCGGTCAACCAGCACGAAATCGGGCTGATTGGCCAAAGCGCGCCCCAGGGCCGGCACGCCTTTTTCCGCCAGGGTTTGGGGAGTCACCCCGGCCAGGTCGGCGGCATCCGCCGAAGTGGTGGCGTTATTTTCGAAATCAAGCAAAGCCACGCGCAGGGGCGCCGCAACTGCCGCCGCGCCCGCCGTCAAACAAGCCGCCAAGATCATCCAGCCGCGCATATGTTCCTCCTTTGATTACTGAATTCACAAGATGATTTCAAAACTCATGTTCTGAAAGTTTTAAGCTCCCCCCGAACACCGAACACTGAACACCGAAATCTGTTTCCCGTGTTCACCGAACACCGAACACTGTTTTCCGTGTTTAATGGACTCCGTAATAATAGAAAAGCCAGAATACCAGTAAAAGCACCAGCACCAGCATCAGAATGGCCTTGTTGCGCAAAACCCGCATTTCCTGGCGCGATGGGCGCATATCTTGAAAATGCCCGGCCATGAAGTAATTGGCAAAACGCTCGCGCCCGAAACGGGCGGAGGGTTTGCCGGCCCGGAAATGCTGTTCGGCGGCGGGCGGCGGCGCAACGGCTGGCGCGGCGTCCGGCGTTTTATTAACCGGGCTGAACAAATCTTCCGCCGGCGCCCGTGGCGCAGCCGGCGCGGGCGGCGGCGGCCGCGCGCCGGCGCGATTGGCCGTTTTCATTTCCCGGTCCAGCCGCGACATTTCGCGCCGCAAGTCTTCCAGGCGGCGATCGATCGCCGAGGATTTTTTTCTTTCCCACGCCATGTTACATCCCGCTGTTATTGACGCCTGGCCGCTGCCGGGCCGCAGACTAATAAGCAAAGAGAAAATACATGACGACGGCGGTCGCCACGATGGTGATCATCAGCGGGAGGCTGGCGGCCAGCCCCAGCATCAGCCATGAACCAAAAGAACGGGCGGGCGCGGCGGCGCCAGGCGCGGCGGCGGAAATGGCCGGCATGGGCAGGCTTTTATCGCCATGCAGGGCTTCGATCCGCGCCACGGCGTGGTTGAACTCCTTGCGCGCGTTGTCCACCATCACCAGGGAACGGTGGAGTTCCTCGCGGAAACCGGCGCTGTCGGTCGGCCACTTGGTTTCATCCAACCCCCGCGCCATTTCCCGCATATCTTTGAAAGCGGCATTGGTATCGGTCAGCAAGGCCAGGTGTTGATTCAAACGCACTTCCTCGCGCTCCAGGTAAACCAGGTGCTGATCCAGGCGTTGGATCAACTCCCGCTTGCCGTTTTCATACTTTTCCTGGTTCTGGCGGAGTTCTTCCAGGGCATTGCGCTCTTTTTCCAAAGCCTCCTGGCGCGAGCGCAAACGCTCCAATTCGTCCATGCGGTCCACCATCTGGCTGTTGATCTCGTTGCGTTTCTGCGCCAGGGGCGTCAAATTCAACTCCTGGACCGGCACTGGCCCGCTTTTGGGAACGGCTTCCGGACCGGGCGCCGCCTCGTTGGCCGGACCAAATTTAACCTGCCGCACCGCGTCCCGGCGTTGAATCAAGTCATCATCTATAAAATCCGTCCTGTTCATGCAACCACTCCTCTTTTAGTGCGGCGGAATCCGCAAAGTCTGTCCCACCACTAATTTTTCCGGACCCGGCAAAACATCGCGGTTGGCCTCGAAAATTAACGGCCATTGACGCGGCTCCTGGTACATCCGGGCGGCGATCGTCGAGAGGGTATCGCCCGGCTGCACCTTGTAGGTGCGTTCGGCGGCGGCGGGCGCGGCCGGGGCGGCAACCGCCGGCGCCGCCGGCGCCGGGGGTGCGGCTGGAGCAACCCCGCGCGCCTGCAACTGCAACTTCGCCAGGTTGGCCCGCACTTCCCGCAGGTCGTTTTGGAGGCGTTCGTTTTCCTCCCGCAATTGGCGGAGCCGATGGTCCAGGGTCAAATCCTGATCCACCAGGCTGGCGGCATAAGTCATGCGGGCCTTGCGGATCAAATCCTCGATCATCCCCCTTTTTTCCATATGCGGCCGCAATTCCAGGTAGCGGGTATAATGATAAATCGCGCGGATATAATCCTGCTTGTAGTCGTCATAAAGCAAGGCCGCATCCAGGTGGGCCTGGGACAGATCGGGTTTGCGCATCAAGGCGCGGTTCAGGATTTCCAGCGCCGTATCCTTGTCGCCTTCATTCAAACGCGCATGCGCCTGGCGGATCAAGGGATCGCGCAGCTCGGAAACATCGCGTCCCGAGCGGCTGCAGCCGGTGAAAACGCAAACTGCGCCCAGACAGCCGACCGCCATCAACCGCCGCCATGTCAGCGGGCAATTCATCCAGTTATTCCCCCGCAGGGTTAGTTCAATTAAGTTGGTTGCAAAATACACTAACCACACCGGAAATGCAAGCCGGTAACACCGGCAGGGGCGCCGGCGGGCGTAGGACAAATTTATTGGTGATTTGTATAATCTTTAATTTCACGGGGGATTTCAGTGTA